>DASVCA010000133.1:0-11668 GCA_036381835.1 Micromonosporaceae bacterium | reverse complement strand
CCCCGACACGCCACCGACTAATCCTGCAGACGTGGGTCGTCCAAGCCGATGATGCCGACGATCCGCTCCAGGTCGTCCACCGTTGCGAACTCGATTGTGATCTTGCCTTTGCTGCGCCCGATGTCAACCTTCACGCGGGTGTCGAACCGATCGGACAACCGCTCCGCCAGGTCCTCCAGCCCAGGGGCGTGGGGCTTCGGGCGGCGCTTGCCTACCGGCTTCTGCGTCGGCCCGTCGGCGAGGGCCAACGCCACCGCCTCTTCGGTGGCACGCACGGACAGCCCCTCGGCCACGATGCGATTCGCCAAATCCTCCTGTGCCTGTGGGTCCTCTAGGGAGAGCAGGGCACGGGCGTGGCCGGCCGACAGGACACCGGCGGCCACCCGCCGCTGCACCGCCGGAGGCAGGTTGAGCAGCCGGATGGTGTTCGTGATCTGCGGCCGACTACGGCCGATCCGCCTAGCCAGCTCCTCGTGCGTGGTCCCGAACTCCTCCAACAGCTGCTGGTAGGCGGCTGCCTCTTCCAGCGGATTCAGATTCGCTCGGTGGATGTTCTCCAGCAGCGCGTCACGCAACATGGCGTCATCGCGCGTCTCCCGCACGATCGCCGGAATCAGCTCCCGACCGAGCGCCTGCGCGGCCCGCCACCGACGCTCGCCCATCACGAGCTCGTAGCGTCCGGGCTCGATCGGGCGAACCACAATCGGTTGGAGGAAGCCGACCTCGCGAATGGAGGTCTTGAGTTCCTCGAGCGCTTCGTCGTCGAAGATCTGCCGAGGCTGCTTCGGGTTCGGAGTGATCGACGTTACCGGGATCTCCGCGAAGCGGGCACCGGGTACCGGTGTCAGATTCGGTGCGATACTGCCGCCCGACGCCGCCGCTGCCGCACCGGTGTTCTCGCCATTCGCTGCCGCTGCACCCGCCGATTGCGTCGGCGTGGTCGGGATCAAGGCCCCGAGGCCCCGTCCCAAGCCGCCCCGCGGACGGTTCTTCATGCACTGCCTCCCGGTCTGGTTACGGTATTGCCTCGGCTCACCTGTGCTGTGCCACCGCTGGGGCACCGCGCTCTGCGATCTCCTGTGCCGCTTCGAAGTAGCTGGTGGCACCTCGCGATCCCGGATCGTAGGTCAGCACGGACTGGCCGTAGCTCGGTGCCTCGGAAACCCGCACGTTCCGTGGGATCACCGTACGCAGCACCTTGTCGCCGAAGTGGTTGCGCACATCCTGCTCCACGGCATCCGCCAGCCTCGTGCGCCGGTCGTACATGGTCAGCAGGATCGTCGACACCGTGAGCGCGGGATTCAGGTGCTGCTGCACCAGGTTGATGTTGGTGAGCAACTGATTGAGTCCCTCAAGTGCGTAGTACTCGCACTGGATGGGTATCAGCACCTCCCGTGCGGCCACGAGGGCGTTGACGGTCAGCAGCCCCAGCGAGGGCGGGCAGTCGATGAAGATGTAGTCGAGTTCGACCGGGAAGCCGGCGATCGCCCGCGCCAGCCGGGACTCTCGGGCGACCATCGACACCAACTCGATCTCGGCACCGGCGAGGTCGATCGTGGCGGGAGCGCACCAGAGGCTGGGGATGCCCTCCACCTCCTGTGCCACCTCGGCTAGCGCGAGCCCGTTGATCAAGCAGTCGTAGATGTCCGGCACGCCGCTGTGATGCGGCACATTCAGCCCGGTCGAGGCATTGCCCTGTGGGTCCAGATCGACCACGAGGACCCGGTTGCCGTGCAGCGCGAGTGCGACCGCGAGGTTCACCGTGGTCGTCGTCTTACCCACGCCACCCTTCTGGTTAGCCACGCACATGATCCGAGTCCGCTCGGGTCGAGGCATGGTCACCTCCCCGCTCGGGTTCAGGATCTGCACGGCTCGTCTCGCCTCCAGCGCCAACGGCGGATCGTCCTCGGCAATCAGGTCGGTTTCACGTGAAACATAGGAACCGGGTGCGGGGTCGTCCGCCGCCGGGATCGCCGGGTGCACCTCGAGTTCCACACTGCCGCCGAAATCGGTTTCACGTGAAACATCGACCTCTTCGGTGTGGTAGCCGCCATGCCTCATCCGCGGTTCACCGTACCTGTCGTTGTCATGCACCGTGTCGTCCCTGCCCGCATCGAATGGCCTGGTACCGCCGGCGCTCACGTCCGCGCCTTTGGGCGACGCGCGCGGTGCGACGATGGATCGGGTCTGGCGAACTTAACCCGCCCCGCCGCGGTCCGCACTATCGACGCGCGGTCAGCCTACGGCGGAACCGGGGAGCGCCGCCACGGATGTCCGGACGGTTGAGCCGTTCACCACGGTCACAAAGAGATGCAGACATCGAAAAATACGGCAAGCCGCCCCGTGGTTTTCCACGGGGCGGCTTGCCGTAGCCGTACGCTCCTATCGCGACCGTCAACCGGCCCGGCGGCGGGCCTTTGGCGGTGACTTCTCGACCTCGACCACCCGTACGCGGAGGATCTCCACCACTGTGGTGGGTGGGTCGACCAGTCCCACGCCGCAGTGTCGGATCACGGGAGTGCTGCCACCCAGCCGTTCGATCAGCACGCCGTGCTCCGCTACCTCTTCACCGGCGGTCGCCCCCTTGAGCGCGAGGATCCGTCCACCCGGAGCGGTCAGCGGAAGACACCATCTGGCCAGCCGGTCCAGGGGCGCCAGCGCACGAGCGGTCACGACCGGCGCCGGTGGCAGGTCGCGGGCGGCGGGCTCCTCGGCGCGGGCTCGGACGACCGATACCGAGTGGCCGAGCCCGAGCCGCTCCACGACCTCGGTGAGGAACGCGACCCGCCGGGCCATCGGTTCGATCAGAGTGACCGTGAGATCGGGCCGGGCCAGGGCGAGGACGACGCCCGGCAGACCGGCACCCGATCCCACGTCGAGCACGGCAGCCTCGGACGGAACGAGCTCGGCGACCACCGCACAGTTGAGTAGGTGCCGGTCCCAGATCCGGGACACCTCGCGCGGCCCGATGAGGCCCCGCGTGACCCCGTCTGTCGCCAGAATCCCCGCGTACTCCACCGCGAGGTCGAGTCGCTCACCGAACAACGCCTTCGCCGCGTCGGCCAGCTCCGCCGGCGGTGCTGGATCGGGTGTACCGCCAGCGGACACGGCGTCGTCGACCGAAGTCATCGGATGCTCAGTCGGCGGGCCGGACGATGACGCACCGATTGGGTTCGACCCCCTCCGACTCGCTGACCACCCCGTCGATGGCGTTGACCACGTCATGCACGCACTTGCGCTCGAACGCCGTCATCGGTTCGAGCCGAACCGGTTCGCCGTACTCTCTGACCTTCTCCACCGCGTTCTTGGCGACCGCGGTCAACTCCTTGCGGCGGTTGGCCCGATACCCGCCGATGTCGAGCATCAGCCGGGTGGGTTCCCCGGTCTGCCGAAAGACCGCGAGGCGGGTCAACTCCTGCAACGCCTCCAACGTGCTACCCCGCTGGCCGACGAGATTCTGCAGCCGACCACCGACCACCTCGACCACCGGTCGACCGCCGGTCACCAACTCGTCGATGTCACCGTCGTAGTCGAGGATGTCCAGGAGGCCTTCGATGTAGTCGGCGGCGATCTCACACTGGCGGAACAGATCCGTCTCCCCGCCCGCTGCCGCCTGCTCCTCCTCGGCGTGTTCTTGCAGCACCGCCGCAGTGGGGTCGGTCTCCTCCTCCAGAGGCTGTCCGCCTGACATGCTGGTCTCGGTCACGGTGTCACTCCGTACTCACTCGGCCGGACCGGTGCCGGTCCGCTGGTTTCCCGCAGCCGGCGAGAGATCCGTCCACGGGCACGTCTATCGGCGGGTCGTCCCGCAGCGGCTGGACACCGGAGGGGTCGACACCGCGGCGCCCGCCCAGGGCGATCAGCCCTTGCGCTTGGCGGGACGCCCCTTCTTCGGGTTGACCGGCTTGGCACCCGGGCGCGGGGCGAGCGCCCTTGCGTCGACCACCGGCTTCGCCTGCTGCTCGCCCTTGCGACCCGCACCCCACACCGGCTGCGCCGACTTGCCGACCAACGCTCCCGACGTGGCACCGCCGACAGTTGGCGGCGGGAACTTGCGCAGCACCCACTGCTGCTGGCCGAGCGAGACCAGGTTGTTGACCACCCAGTAGATGATCACGCCGATTGGGAAGAGCGCCCCGGAGACCAACAACGACAGCGGGATTCCGTAGAGCATGAGCTTCTGGACCATGCGCTGCTGCGGGTCCTCTGCCCAACCGGTCTTCAGGATCATCTGCCGGCTGGTCAGGTAGGTGGTGGTCATCATCAGCAGCACCAGGACGCCCGCCACGATCTTCACCGTCGTGCCGCTCGCACCCATCCCGGCCAGCTCATCGACGCCCGAGCTGAACGTCGCCGCGATCGGCGCCCCGAACAGCTTCGCCACCACCGCGCTGTCCCATTCCGCCTGGGTCCAGCCGTACAGCGTGGTGTTCTCGGTCTGCCACGGGTCCAGTCGCCGCAACACGTGGAAGAGGCCGAGGAAGACCGGAAGCTGCAGGAACAGCGGGAGGCAACCCATCAACGGGTTGGCCTTCTCCTCCTTGTAGAGCTTCATCAGCTCCATCTGCAGCGTCTCGCGGTCACCCTTGTGCTTCTCCTGCAGCTCCTTCACCTTCGGCTGCAGAGCCTGCATCGCCCGCTGCGACTTGATCTGTTTGACGAAGACCGGGAACAGGATCACCCGAACGGTGACCACCACGAACACGATCGCCAGGATCCACGTCCAGTTCGTGCCGAGCGCAACGCCGGACGGGACTCCGGCCGCCTCCCAGACGGAGTGCCAAGACAGCAGGATCCACGAGATGGCCCAGTAGATCCAGTCAAGACTCACTTCGGGCTCCAGTCACATCGGCATGGCGGCGACCCGGCTCCGGCACCGGGTCGTACCCACCTGGGTGGAAGGGTTGGCAGCGCAGCAGTCGTCGGATCGCCAGCAGTGAGCCGCGAGGAGCCCCGTGCTTGGCGATCGCCTCGAGCGCGTACGCGCTACACGACGGGTAGAACCGACAGCGGGCCGGCAGCGCCGGACTCACCCACCGACGGTACGCGATGATGGGTGCCGCGAGGATCCGAGCGGCGAACGTCGCGGAGGTGTGCTCGCTCATCACGTCCGCCTCGACGGCTTACCGGAGGCACGGACGGCGGCGAGAGCAGCATCCAGATCGGCGGCGAGCCGGGCGTACGGCCGCTCGGCCGCGCCGGGCAGGGCACGGACGACCAGCAGGGTGCCGGGAGGCAGGTCGGTCAGACGCCCACGAACCAGGTGTCGCAATCTGCGGCGGACCCGATTACGGGTCACCGCTGAGCCGACGGTCCGAGAAACGATGAAGCCGGCACGCGCCGGCGGGGCGGCTTCATCGGCCGGTGCCGGGGTGTCGGACGATTCGGTCGGCTGGGCAAGGTGAACGACGACGGCTCCGCGGCCGGCCCGGCGGCCGCGCCGGACCGCCGTCGAGAATTCGCTGCTCCGTCGTAGCCGTTGCGCGGACCCCAGCACGACAGTCCAACACCCCCCGGGCCCGGCCGTCCGGCCTCAGGCCGACAGGCGGACGCGTCCCTTGGCGCGGCGAGCCGAGATGATGGCGCGACCGGCTCGGGTGCGCATACGCAGGCGGAAGCCGTGGGTCTTCGCGCGCCGGCGGTTGTTCGGCTGGTAGGTGCGCTTGCTCACGTCGGGCTCTCCGTATCCGTACGCCCCGGTCGGCGGTGCCGAGGTCGTCTGGTGGTCTGGGAACGCGGCCACCTCGGTGGAGGTGACCCGCGCTGCTCGGCGGGGCCCGGCTCCGTGGCCAGAACCGACCGCGAGCAGCAAAAAGCCACTTTAGCAGAGCACCTGAAGACCACCGGCCGGGCCGCCGGGTCTCCCTGGTCCCGTGCCCGGGAACGGTCTCCGCGCGGTCGGCAAGGCTGAGCCGATGAGTTTCGCAAATAGTGACAACAGGGCCGGTGGCCGCGCGGTTGATGGTTCGCCGACCGCGCTGTTAGCCTGCCCGATTGCCGGTCAGCGTCAGGGGGTTTCATTGCCGCTCACCGGAAGTCACAATCGGTCGGCACACAGGCTGTGGATAACCTGTGGATGAGATTCGGTCAACCGGCCGGCTACAGCACCCGGCACAGCACCTAAAAGGAGTGCTAAGCACCAGCACTAGGGCGCGGGGGAAGGGCAGCGGCGGCCGGAGACGCGGAAGGCGATGGGGGTGGCGCGACGGTGGCCGAAGCGGTCGACCTGGGCGCGGTTTGGACCGCGGCGACCGAGGACCTGGCCGATGACATCTCGGCTCAGCAACGCGCCTACCTGCGACTCACCCAGCTGCGGGCGATCGTCGAGGACACCGCTCTGCTGTCCGTTCCGGACGCCTTCACCCGCGATGTGATCGAGTCCCGGCTCCGGCCGGCCATAACCGACGCCTTGTCGCGCCGACTGGGTCGACCGATTCAGGTCGCGGTGACCGTCCGTCAGGTGGAGGGCGGAATCGGCGACGCCGCACGATACGCCGGCGGCACCGACGGCCGACTGACCGGCGGGGAGCAGGAAGGCGAACCTTCCCGCCGGTCCGAGCCGCAGGACCACTCAGAGGTCTTGCGCCCACCGGCGAGCACCGCACGGGCGAAGCCGACCCAGGACGCGCTGTTCGCCCCTCCGTACCCCGACTCGGCGCAGGCGGTTCCGACGCAGCCGGACCGTCGTGCCCGCGGTGGCCAGTTCGGTCCCGACTACCCCTCACTACCGGCGGACGCGCGCTATTCCGGCGGGCTGCTCGACCCGCGCGGCGAGCGGCGGGGACCGGAGACCGGCGGTAATCGGCTGAACCCGAAGTACACCTTCGAAACCTTCGTCATCGGCTCGTCCAACCGGTTCGCCCACGCCGCCGCCGTCGCCGTCGCCGAGTCGCCGGCCAAGGCGTACAACCCGCTGTTCATCTACGGCAGTTCCGGGCTGGGCAAGACCCACCTGCTGCACGCGATCGGCCACTACGCCACCACCCTGGGGCACGCTCGATCCGTCCGGTACGTGTCGACGGAAGAGTTCACCAACGAGTTCATCAACTCGCTGCGCGACGACAAGACCAGCGCCTTCCAACGTCGCTACCGTGACGTGGACATCCTGCTCATCGACGACATCCAGTTCCTGGAGAGCCGGGAACAGACGCAGGAGGAGTTCTTCCACACCTTCAACACCCTGCACAACGCCAACAAGCAGATCGTGATCACCTCGGATCGGTCGCCGAAGCAGTTGGGCGGGCTGGAGGATCGACTGCGTACCCGGTTCGAGTGGGGGCTGCTCGCCGACATCCAGCCGCCCGATCTTGAGACGCGGATCGCGATCCTGCAGAAGAAGGCGGCCCAGGAACGCCTGTACGCGCCCCCGGACGTGCTGGAGTTCATCGCCTCGCGCATCGCCAACTCGATCCGCGAACTGGAAGGCGCGCTGATCCGGGTGACCGCCTTCGCCTCGCTCACCCGGTCCCCGGTCGATCTGGCGCTCGCCGAGGAGGTGCTGCGCGACTTCATCCCCGACGGCACCGGACCGGACATCACGGCGGAGCAGATCATGGCCACCACCGCCGACTACTTCGGAGTGAGCGTCGAGGACCTGCGCGGCCACTCCCGGTCCCGGGTGCTCGTCAACGCCCGCCAGGTCGCCATGTACCTGTGTCGCGAACTCACCGACCTGTCGCTGCCCCGGATCGGGCAGGCGTTCGGCGGACGCGATCACACGACGGTGATGCACTCCGACCGGAAGATCCGGCAGCAGATGGCGGAGCGGCGCTCGCTCTACAACCAGATCGCCGAGCTGACCAACCGGATCAAGCAGAACTCCTGACACCCGGTCCCGTTGTCCACAGCCGCGTCCACCCGGTGCCTCCGCACACCCACAGAATCCACAGCCTGTGGATAAACCCTGGGGACATTCTGTGGACAGGTTGGGGATTACCTCCCGCTTGTCCACAGCTCCCGCGGGAGCTGTGGACAAGCTGTTGAGAAACCTGGGGACAACGGCTCACGTGCCGGTGCCGGCTGTCCCCAGCCCTGGGGATGAACCCGGTGGAGAACCTGTGGACAGGCTGTGGACGACGGTGGACAACCGGTGCCGAACCGGCGGGCTGTGGACAAACCCCCCGGTTATCCCCGGCTCGGTCCACAGGTTCTCCACCCCAATGCAACGGCCGTGAGCTGCGCAAACGCGAGTTATCCACAGTTTGCACAGCACCTACTACTACGACGAGATTTATCTCTAAGAAAAACGAAAACCAATCATCGGCGTTGGGGATTGTGGGGACCGGTGCCGACCGGCCCGGTTGCCGACCGCAGCCGGACGGACCGAGCGCCGGGGCTGGGCTCGCGACCGGGCCGCCCCGGCCGTAAGGTGCGATGGGGGGCCGCTCAGTTTCGGCCGACCGGTTGGCACCAGCCGGTGTGAGACAGTTAGACGTCGAGCGGAGGCATCACATGAAGTTCCGGGTAGAGCGCGACGCGCTCGCCGACGCCGTGACATGGACGGCCAAGAGCCTGCCCAGTCGACCCTCGGTGCCGGTTCTCGCTGGCGTCCTGCTGCGCATGAGCAACGGCACCCTGCAGATCTCGAGCTTCGACTACGAGGTCTCCAGTCAGGTAGGCGTGGAGGTCCAGGGTGACGCGGACGGTGCGGCGCTGGTCTCCGGTCGACTCCTCGCGGAGATCACCAAGGCGCTGCCGGCCAAGCCGGTCGACATCGCCGCGGTCGGCGCGCACCTCGAACTGGTCTGCGGCAGCGGCCGCTTCACCCTGCCGACCATGCCGGTCGAGGACTACCCGACCTTGCCGGAGATGCCGAGCAGCGCCGGGAAGGTGGACGCGGCGACGTTCGCCGCCGCTGTCGCCCAGGTCGCCGTCGCCGCCGGACGTGACGAGACGCTGCCGATGATGACCGGGGTTCGCCTCGAGATCGAAGGAACCACGTTGGCGATGCTCGCCACCGACCGCTACCGCCTCGCCATGCGGGAGATCGAATGGCGGCCGGACGACCCCGACGTGAGCCTCAACGCCCTGGTCCCGGCGCGCTCCCTGCACGACACCGCGAAGACTCTCGGACCGCTCGGCGGGGATGTGACGCTCGCTCTGTCGCAGAGCGGCATGGGTGAGGGCATGATCGGGTTCGCCAGCGGGACTCGGCGCACCACCAGCCGGCTGATCGACGGCACTAACTATCCACCGGTGCGTTCGCTCTTCCCCGCCAGCCACAACGCGGAGGCACGGGTGTCGGTCTCCTCGCTCGTCGAAGTGGTGCGGCGAGTCTCCCTGGTCGCCGAACGCACCACTCCCGTGCTGCTGAACTTCAACGTGGACGGCCTGGTGGTCGAGGCCGGTGGCACCGAGGAGGCTCGGGCCAGCGAGGCCATGGACGCGCAGTTCAGCGGGGAACCGCTGACCATCGGGTTCAACCCCCAGTACCTGATCGACGGCCTGCAGCACCTCAACGCACCCCAGGCGGTGCTGCGTTTCGTCGACCCGTTCAAGCCCGCGGTGATCCTGCCCGCCGGTGATGACGACGAGATCCTGCCCGGCTATCGCTACCTGATCATGCCGATCCGGGTCAACCGGTGAGGTTCGACGCAAGGGGGGACGCCGCATGCAGCTCGGCATCGTCGGCCTCGGCCGCATGGGCGGGAACATGCGAGAGCGGCTGCGTGCCGCCGGTCACGAGGTCATCGGCTACGACCGGAACCCGCAGGCCAGCGATGTGGCGAGCCTGGCCGAACTCGCCGACCGCCTCGCCGTACCGCGGGCCGTGTGGCTGATGGTCCCGGCGCAGGTCACCGATGCCACGATCGACAGCGTCGCCGAGGTGCTCACCCCCGGGGACCTCATCATCGACGGCGGCAACTCCCGGTACACCGACGACGCACCCCGAGCCGAACGGCTCGGGCAACGGGGGATCGGCTACCTCGACGTCGGCGTCTCCGGCGGTGTCTGGGGGCGGGAGAACGGCTACGCGTTGATGGTCGGTGGCTCGGCCGAGTACGTACGCCGGCTGATGCCGATCTTCGAGGCGCTCAAGCCGCCCGGCGAGTTCGGGTTCGTGCACGCGGGACCGGTCGGTGCGGGCCACTACGCCAAGATGATCCACAACGGCATCGAGTACGGTCTGATGCAGGCCTACGCCGAGGGCTACGAGCTGCTGACCAGGTCGCAGCTGGTGACCGACGTGCCGGGGGTGGTCAAATCCTGGCGTTCCGGCACGGTGATCCGATCCTGGCTGCTCGATCTGCTGGACCAGGCGCTGGACGAGGACCCGGCCTTGGAACGCCTGCGCGCCTATGTGGAAGACACCGGCGAGGGTCGATGGACCGTCGACGAGGCCGTCCGGCTCGCCGTACCGCTGAACGTGATCTCGGCCGCGCTCTTCGCCCGGTTCGCCTCCCGCCAGGACGAGTCGCCGGCGATGAAGGCGGTGGCCGCGCTGCGCCGACAGTTCGGCGGGCACGCGGTTTACCAGCGCTGACCGTTCGGGACGTTCCCATGCATGTCCGCCGGCTGGAACTGGTCGACTTCCGCTCCTACGAGCGGATGGAGGTGGAGTTCGAACCGGGTGCCAACGTGCTCGTCGGCCCGAACGGGGTGGGCAAGACCAACCTCGTCGAGGCGCTGGGCTACGTCGCCACGCTGAGCAGCCACCGGGTCGCCACCGACGCCCCGCTCGTCCGGCTCGGCGCCGGATCCGCGGTGATCCGCTGCGCGATCGTGCAGGACGACCGCGAGCTGCTGGTCGAACTGGAGATCGTCCCCGGGCGGGCCAACCGCGCCCGCCTCGGCAGGTCCCCGGTTCGCCGGGCACGCGACGTGATCGGCGCGCTGCGGCTCGTCCTGTTCGCACCCGAAGATCTGGAACTGGTACGCGGCGACCCGGCCCATCGTCGCAGCTTCCTCGACAACCTGCTGATCACCCGGATGCCCCGCTTCGCCGGGGTCCGCGCGGATTACGAACGGGTCGTCAAACAACGCAACGCCCTGCTGCGCACCGCCTACCTCGCCCGGCGGGCGGGCAGCGGGCGCGGCGACCTCGCCACGCTCGACGTGTGGGACGCTCACCTCGCGCGGCACGGCGCGGAACTGCTCGCGGGCCGACTGGCACTGGTCTCGGCGCTGGCCCCGCACGTGGCCAAGGCGTACGACGCGGTGTCCGGGGGCCGGGTGGCCGCCGGCATCGGCTACCGGCCGTCGGTGACCGTCCCCGACCCGGCGGCCGACCGGTCCCAGCTCGAAGCTGCGCTGGCCGAGGCGCTCGCCGAGGCTCGCCCGGCCGAGGTGGAACGGGGGGTGACGCTGGTCGGCCCGCATCGCGACGATTTGGCCCTGCAGCTCGGTCCGCTGCCTGCCAAGGGGTATGCCAGCCACGGCGAATCCTGGTCGTTCGCGCTGGCCCTGCGGTTGGCCGCGTACGAGCTGCTGCGGGCCGACGGGATCGAGCCGGTGCTGGTCCTCGACGACGTCTTCGCCGAGCTCGACGTCGGGCGCCGCGAACGGTTGGCCCAACTGGTCGGCGGTGCCAGTCAGCTGCTGGTCACCTGCGCCGTTCCCGACGACGTGCCGGCGGCCCTGCGCGGCGCGCGTTTCGACGTGTCCGAGGGCGAGGTGCGGCGTGCCGGATGACGAGCTCCCACCCGAGCTGGCGCACCTGACCGGGCCG
>DASVCA010000132.1:0-2359 GCA_036381835.1 Micromonosporaceae bacterium | reverse complement strand
TTGTGCCCTACGTCACAAATGAGCGGCTGGCCGGACTCGGTCCGCTGACCGGCCGCTCCGGCCACGGTCAGCAGGAGGCCATTTAGCCCACCAGATCGAGCGCCCATGACAGCGGCGGTCATGACGACGGCAGCCGCGACGTCAGCGGTAGCGACTACGGCTCCGGTACTCCGGGCGCCACGAGGGAGGCGACGACTCTGCCACGCGGTGTTTGGCGGGTCTTGGTACTTGAGCGGGGCGGCCTCGTCATGCTGTCTGTAGTCGCGGTCGGGTGACTGCGATGTGTGCCATGATGCGCCTTCGATAGTTGTCCATGTTGCGGAACCCGCAGGCGACGCGTTTGACCTGCTTGATGATCCGGTTGAAGCCTTCGGTTCTGGCGTTGGTGACGCGCTCGGTGAGCGCGACGAGGATGGCCGGCCACCAGGTCTCGATGGTGTGGGCCAGGCGGGTGGTCTCGGGCATGTTCGCCTGCGCACACGCCTGGTAGAAGCGCCACAGCGCGGCCCGGATCCGGGCGGGTTCGTGCTGGGCGAGCAGTTGGCGCAGCAGTTCCTTGCAGCCCCAGGCAGCGCTGATCTCGCCGGTCGGGTCGTCGGCGTCGAGCACCCGGTTGAGCCGGTCGAGTTGGCGTCGGGAGAGCCGGTCGCCGGCGGTGAGCAGCATGCGCCGGTGCGCCCACACCGGATCCGAGGCCAGGCCGCGGCGCTGGTGCAGTTGGCGGGTGACGCGTTGGCGGACCTCGGTGAGCATGTCGTTGGCCAACCGGACCAGATGCCAGTGGTCGACCGCGATCCGCGCCCGTGGTAGGGCGGCGCGGATGCCCGACGCGTACGGGGCGGACGGGTCGATGACCACCAGCTCGATCCCGGCCCGAAACTGCGGCGTCTGCTCGGCCAGCCAGGTGCGCACGCAGGCGCCGGAGCGGCCCGGGGCCAGCCCGAGCAGCAGCCCGGGGCCGGTGGTGTCCGCGTCCACGAACGAGGTCATCCACGGGTCGCTGCGCCGCCACCCCTGCTCGGCCAGAATCCAGCGCACGGTGCGGGCGCGGGTCTCGTCGATGCCCAACACCCGCGTCGGTGTCGGCGGGCCCAGCCACCTCGCGGCGGCGGCCACCAGCGCCCGGTGCGCGGTACGCCAGGCCACGCCGTACTCGGCAGCGACCTCCGACACCGCCCGGTTCGACCCGGCGATCGCCTCGGCCAGCCGCTGGCGCAGCCGGCCGGTCAGCCGTGACCGGGGCGGAATCTCCGCGCTGACCTGCGTGAACGACGCCCGCGGACAGGCCGGCTCCTGGCAGGTCAGGCGGCGCTTGCGCCACCACAGCGCCACCTGCTGATCGGCCATCGGCAGATCACGGACGCGGACCAGTGGCCGCTCCTTCACCCGGCTGCTCGCCGTCCCGCAATCGGGGCAGATCCCTTGCTGCTCAATGGTTTCCACGACGACCTGGACCACCCGGTCGGCGACACGCACGACGTCGACGACACGGAAGGACTCCAGGCCAAACAACAGTGACGTAGGGTCGTCCATGCTCGTGGCCTCGCTGCCTGTTCGTTGTGAGAGACAAACAGCATGGCGAGGCCACGAGCCCTAATCACGCACCGACACCCCGCTCAAGTGCGAAGGACCACCAAACCTGCCTCATTGTTGCCCGCTCGGCGTCTCCGCCACTCTTTTCAGCGCCTCGGTCAAGCCATCAACAACACCGCGGACGTTTTCCCGGAAGTATCCGGTCTTTATATAGAAATCCTCTTCCGACCTGCTGCGCACATACGCACCAGCCAGAGCCGCGTATATGGAATGCAGCTCATCAAGCGAGAGCGTCCAATACACCCGAGCTCGCTCGGCATCTATTCTCGCACGATCAACCACTGCCCAAAGCTCATCCTCATCTACACCAATTAGTGCCCTGCACGCGAGCTCTGGCAGCGTAGGGTTCAGAAAGTAGATCAAGGTATTCTTGATCATTCCGAACTGCAACTCTTCAAGGGTGAGCTCATAGCCCCCCTCGACGGACACCAACACAACCCTTGAGCGCATCATCTACTCCTTTGGCAAATAACGATTGAGAAACCTGGTCCAGGACATATGGTAACCGTGGATCATATCAGGCGTCTGGACTATCACCACCCCTTCGTCCTTCGCGTTTCTTCGCGCAGCGTCGTATGCAATCCGAGCACCAGGCCTATGTGGATCGACATGGGTAAACATTTCCTCCCTAAAGCTGCTAAAGTACCGGGCAAGCCCAACCGCGTCATCCCCGATTCCGGCAATAGTGTGACTCGCGACATCATCGGCACGGTTGCAGACAGGGCACATCCGGGAGAGCTGGTACTCGACGCCGCGGGCGACGTCG
>DASVCA010000131.1:0-2691 GCA_036381835.1 Micromonosporaceae bacterium | reverse complement strand
GATCGGCGCGGGCGCATGGGTGCTGCCCGCGGCATTCAGTCCCGACCCGGCGGTGCGCCAGCAGGCGCTGGTGGTGTGGCCGTGGTTCGCCGGCATGCTGCCCGCGGCGGGCGTCGTGTTCGCCCTCGACGGTGTGCTGATCGGCGCGGGCGACGTGCGGTACCTGCGCAACCTCACCGTGGTGGCCGCGCTCGGCGTGTTCCTGCCGATGGTCTGGCTCGCCTACGCGCTGCGGCTCGGCCTGACCGGCGTGTGGGCCGGCCTGGCCGGGTTCGTTTTGGCCCGGCTGGTCGGCCTACTGCTACGCACCCGCGCAGACGCCTGGGCGGTTGCCGGCGCCGTGCGCTGACGAGACGTACGCGCTGCGCCCGGGCCGTCAGCAGGCCAGGGCGGCGGGCACGTTGAGGTCACCGTTCGGGTCGAAGACGTCGTTCGGGTCGCCGACGTTCTGGTTGGTCTGGACCGGCTTGCCCAACGCGACCAGGTCGTTGTCGAGGCTGGCGCAGTCGATGTTGTTTGCGGTGTACTCGCTGTTCTCGCCGAGGTACATGCCCGTGTGGTTCTCGTCGAGCTCCCCGGCAGCGGGAAAGACCCAGTCGATCTTGTCGTGGATCGTGACCAGGTGGTCGCCGGGCTGCTTGAGCTCGCCGGTGAACGGATAGACCCACACGTAGTTCGTGTGCACGACGAGAGCCTTGATGCCGTCCACGAGCGTGCCCTCGAAGGACGTCGTGCCCTTGACGCGGATCCCGTCGTCGGTGAGCCGGTAACCGTCCGCGATCCGGGTGGCGACGATGCCGAGGATCTTCTGGTCCACCAGGCTGTCGAGCTCGGACCGGCCGTAGCCGGAGAACAGCGGGTCCAGTGTGGACCGATCGTGCTGGTAGAGCATGGTCTCGTCCAGCCGACCGGCGATCATCGCCGAGCGCACGTTCGCCAACGCGGCGGCGACCTCGTCCGCCGTGAAGCCGGGCACCGCGGCCGGTGCCGGCGAGTCGATGCCCGCCGCTCCCACCGGGTAGGCGGCGGCCCCGGTCTGGTCGAACGGGTTGCTCGGCAGCGCGGGTTCGTCGCTGCCGTGGCCGGCCAGCACGGCCTTGAGCACCGCCACGAGAATGATCACCACTACGAGGGCGATGCCACTGCCGACCTGGGCACCGAGCCTGCGCCTGCGCGGTGGGATAGGGGTCGGCGGCAGGATCGGGCCGGGGAACGACAGCGGCGCTTCGTAGGGCTGCGGCGACTGGCTGGCCTGCTGCGCCTCGTAGGGCGGCGGGTACTGCGGGCCCGGGGGAGGGGGCCACGAGGGCGGTTGGTGCTCCGGGTTGCTCATGATCACCTCGGTCGAGGGGTGGCTCAACCGGGTCAGTCTGCCAGAACCCGGGTGCGCCACAGGCCGGTGCATCCGCCGCCGGTGCGTCTGAGAGGCTTCGTCCGGAACAGATCGGGAGGCTGCGGTGTCGGGGGACGGGTTCGTCGTCATCGACAAGCCGGGCGGGATGACGTCGCACGACGTCGTGGCCCGCATCCGGCGGCTGGCGCGTACCCGCCGGGTCGGGCACGCGGGCACCCTCGACCCGATGGCCACCGGCGTGCTGGTGATCGGAGTGGAGCGCGCCACCCGACTGCTGCCCTACGCCGCCGGCCACGACAAGGCGTACCGGGCCACCATCCGGCTCGGGCAGACGACGGTCACCGACGACGCGGAGGGCGAGGTGACCGGCGGCGCGCCCACGGGGCAACTGGCTGACGGTGCGGTCGAGGCGGCGCTGGCCGCCTTCCGCGGCGAGATCGCACAGGTGCCGAGCGCGGTCAGCGCGATCAAGGTCAACGGGGTGCGCTCATACGCCCGGGTGCGCAAGGGCGAGGAGGTGGCGCTGGCGCCCCGGCCGGTCACCATCCACCGCCTGGACGTCCTGGCCGTGCGGCCCGGTACCGACGTCACTGATGTCGATATCAACGTTGCCTGCTCGCCCGGGACCTATGTACGGGCGCTGGCCCGCGACGTCGGTGCCGCGCTGGGCGTCGGTGGACATCTCGTGGCCCTGCGCCGAACCGCGGTCGGCGGCTTCACCCTCGCCGACGCGGTGCCGCTGGACCGGCTGCTTGAGGACGGCACCCCGCCCGAGGTGGTTGCGCTGCCCGAGGTCGCGGGGCACCTGTTCGCCCGGCGCGACGTCGACGCGGATGCGGCGCGGGTGCTCTCCCACGGCGGCCCGCTGCCTGCGATCGGCCTATCGGGACCGTATGCGGTCTTCGGCCCGGACGGTCGGGTGCTGGCGGTGGTGGCCGAGGTCGACGGCCTGGCCCGGGCGCAGGTCGTGCTCGCCCCGGCGGGCGAGAGCGCGGCTATCCCGAATTTGGAGATAGATTAACATGCAACGATGGCGTGGAGTGGCCGAGGCGCCGGCCGGCTGGGGCCGTTCGGTCGTCACCATCGGCGTGTTCGACGGTGTCCACCGTGGACACCAGGCCATCATCGGCCACACGGTGCGCCGCGCGCGGGAGCTGGGCCTGTCGTCGGTGGTGGTCACGTTCGACCCGCACCCGGCCGAGGTGGTGCGGCCGGGTTCGCATCCGGCGATGCTCACCGAGTCGGGCCGCAAGGCCGAGCTGATCGAATCGCTCGGCGTGGACGTGCTCTGCGTCATCCCGTTCACGGCGGAGTTCTCGCGGCTGCCGGCCGAGACC
>DASVCA010000130.1:0-36310 GCA_036381835.1 Micromonosporaceae bacterium | reverse complement strand
GCTGCGCGTAGCGGCTAGGGCGGCGGCTACGGCGGCTGTTTCAGGCAAAAAAATGGGAGCACATGCGCTACCCGTAGGCAACGCATGCGCTCCCAAACGAAAGGATCTAGGCACGCAGGTAAGCGTAATACACTAATTCGTCCAGTTCCTCTCCCATTTCATCCTCATATTCATTGTAGACCGCTAGGGAATTGTCCTCTTCCCTGCGCACTTCCCATTCCGCATTCCAAACGCCGTACGGATCAAGCCAAGCGGGATCCTTACGCACTACAGATCGCATTTCTTCAAGCGCCGACATGATGGCGCTTGTGATCGCGTCAAGGTCAGCGTCGTCTGAGAAGACGTACTCGCGAAATGCGACATGATCGATGATCTGAAATGGATATACAGGTAGCTCTGCGTACACTGTTTCTATCCCTCCGTACGTATCGATTTGTCAGCCGGAATTGTGATGGGAGCACATGCGCTACCCGTAGGCAGCGCATGTGCTCCCAATTGCGTTAGCTCCCAATGGCACCCAAGACGACCGCGTCGATCTTCGAGCTCACCCGCGCACCATCTTCGCGCGCGACAATCAACGCGTTTTCGCCACGATCAACGTACACGTGCCAGACGGCACCCTTGCAGACTCCGCCCGCACGCTTGTCACGCTCAAGCGCGCGGCGGACCTCACGCGCAACGGCGCGGGCACGCAGGCCACGCGGCAACACGTACCAACGGAGTGCACAATCATCCGAAATCTCTTCCGAGATCAAAATCTCATCCGAGCTAACGCCCCGCGCGGACTGTGTCTTACGCGCGGACTTACGCGCGGACTGTGCCTTACGCGCGGACTTACGCGCGGACTTCCGTCCCGCCGGCTCGCCATTCATCGTGGCCGCAACGGCAGCGTCGATAACGTGCGGCGCGCAGCCAAGAGCGCGCAGCTGCTCTGCGAGCTCGTCGGCGTCAGGCACGTCAGGCACGTCAGGCACGTCCGGCACGTCCGGCACGTCCGGCACGTCAGGCGCGGTTTCTGCCGTGGCACGCTTACGCGGCCGGCCGGTAGAGGTCAGCTGCACAGCAATGTGCGTTCCGCTTTCCGCGAACAGGTTCACAAGTTCGTCTACGCGTTCCATGTCCGCGCTTGCCTTACCGACGCTACCGCGCATGCGGTAGACCCTGTCAGCCGGGTCCCATTCCCAAACGCCAAGAGCCTTGTAAACCCACGGCGCGAACGGAGGGTTCAGCAAAACCGTTCCCTCAGTCTTCCCGTGGGTAATGACCGGCTGAGGCTTACGGGTACGGGTAGCTGCCTTAGCGCGTGCCATTGCAACCCCTTTCGAATCGGCGTCGGACTACCGACGCGGTTTGTTGGAACGATGCGTGACCTTTCATATACAGGTCAGGACAACGCAACGGTTCTGTCAGCTACCCGACAGAAACCAGTCCGACTCGCGATGGAATGCCCGAATCTCTGAGTACCGTCCTATGTGGACGTCCGTTGCTACCCTGCCGCGCCCATCGCGAGCTACTCACCCTCACGTTCCCTGCCGTGTCTGCCCGCGCGTACGCGCGCGATATCAGCAGCACGCGTACGCACGCGCGTAGGCACCCAGGGGGACCACCCCCCACCCCGCGCGCCGGCGGCATCGGCAAGGTCTGGGCCTCGCGGCGCGAGATAGATCAAAAACTTCGCGTAAGGGATTCCGGCACCGTGCTATGTGGACCGGGCTACAGCCTGGAGAAGATCTTCGCGGCAGGGCGCTCTCCGAGTTCCGGGAGGTCCATCGTCTCCAGGATGGCGTCGAGCAGCGCGTGCTCCAGTTCCTCCTTGCACCAGTCTCGGCCGTCTTCGTGCACCATGAAGGTGAACAGCTTGCGCTTGCCTCGGTTGTGGCTCGCTCGGCCGCTGGTGGTCAGCTTCATGCGGTAGTAGGTGTGCCTCTTGGTGCTGACCGTCGAGTCGATCGGGTCCAGCTCACCCTTGAGGTACCGCACGAAGTCATTCGGATCGTGCTCGACGGTCACCACCTGGTAGCTGGGCATGTCCGCCGGCACCGCCACCAGTTCGCCGTGGGACGGCCCACCGACGAACAGGTAGCTCTGGTAGTCGCTCACTCCCTCCCCCCGTTCAGGTACTCCACGAGGATGTCCAGCGCACTGCGGATCGTGCGCAGCGCCGTCGGTTGGTTCACTTCCTCGAACTCGCTATCGTGCCGGAGGGGGGATCGACGCGGATGGTGCCCGCACGTTCTCGGCGGGGGTGCGTCTCGCCCTCCACTATATATCTGCGCGTCACCTGAGCGACTTGCCTGCGCGCACGCATCCGCCTGTTTGCCTTGCTTGCTTGCAGTTGACCCGTCCGTCGTGTCATCATTCGCGCGGGTAGGTAGATGCTGCCCGAAAGGTGCGTAGCCCTCGACTGGCGTGCTGGTCGGGGGCTTTTTCTATGCCCTGAGTGGGGTGGTGGTCGGGTGGCGAAGCTGAACCTGGACGCCTATCTGACTCGGGCGGAGGCCGCCCTGCTGCTCGGGGTGTCGGTGACCACCGTGGCTAAGTGGCAGGCGCGCGGCTGGATCGGCCCGGATGGGCAGCGGCGGCGGTTGACGTCGCGGATGCGGAACCGGCGGGACCTGGAGTACCGGCTCGGGGACCTGCTGGAGGCGGAGAAGCACACCTTCCGGTCGGGCCAGTCGCGGCGCCGGCCGGCTGCGCGGCCTGGGCTGGCCGCGTGATGCGGAGTGGCGCAGTGGTCAGCGCGCCGGGGTCATAACCTGTTGAGGTCGCAGGTTCGAATCCTGCCTCCGCAACTTGCCCTGGTGGGTGCAACAGGTTTGGCGGCGGCCGGCGTGACTGGCGACACCAATTCGACGGCGAGCCGCCGCCAAATCCTGGACGGGGTGTCCGGCCGGGGTGAGCGGGTGCCGTTCGCCGGGTCGGACCGGGCGAGCCGGCTTCCACCCAACTGGGAGCAGTTGCGGGACGATGCGCACTGGAGGAATCCGGAGCACATCTGCCATTGGTGCGGTAAGCCGGGCGGCACCGACCTTGACCACATCGACGGGGACTGGACCAATAACGCCTCCGAGAACCTCGACTGGATTCACTCCAAGCGGGACGTGCGTGCGGGCCGTTCCAAGCGGAACTGCCATGGGGAGAAGACGGGCCGCGAGGCCGCGGCGGCCAGGTGGAGGCGGGAGCCGCCGATGAAGCACCCGGGCCTGCTGTGAGGGGGTTGCGGGTGAGCGCCAAGGACACCATTGACGAGGGGATCAGGCAGTTCGCGAAGTCGTCGGGCATGGAAGGTGTCGTGACGGGCTGGATCGCGATCGTCGCCACCGTCGGCCACGACGGTGAGGAGGACACGTCGGGCATCATGACCATCTACCCCCCTGGGTCGATGCCGTGGCATACCGCGCTCGGGTTGGTTGAGGCGGCCCGGATCCGGATGCATGCCGAGTTCGCGGCGGCGGAGTAGTCAGGAGCGGGAGCGTAGAAGAGCTGGACGGGGGCGGGCTGGTTGACGACGGTCGCGGCGCTTGCGGTCGACGGTGCGGTGTACATGGCGGCGGACACGATGACCAACGTGTACGACCGGCCGGTCGCGTCCGGGCGGAAGATCCTGCGGATGCCCGCCGGCGATGGTGAGGTGCTCATCGGGATCTCCGGAGATGCCGGGTTGCCGGGGGCTCTGCTGGCCAACTTGAAGATCGACGGCCAGCCGGCGGATGGCGAGGATCCGGAGTCGTGGGCGTGGGCGGTCGCGTCTGCGATCACCGATATTGCGGTGGAGGCTGGCCTGGTGGAAAGCGGCAGGCTGGACGGGCACCTGCTGTTGGCCTGTCGCGGCCGGTTGTGGACGATCGCCCACCGGCAGGCGATCTGGCACCCGGACGGCCGCGGCGCGATCGGCTCGGGTGAGGGGCCGGCGATCGGAGCGCTGGACGCATTCCTGCTCATGGACTACATGGGGCCGGCCGAGGCGGTGGCGCGGGCGGTGAAGATCGCCAGCGAGCGAGACCGGTACACGGGCGGCACTATCCAGGTCGAAGCGCTGGAGGCGGTGTAACGATGGCCTCGGTCAGTGTCCGGTCGCTGGACGTCTTGGCCGAGGGTGTGTGGAACTACCGCGACCAGTGGCCGCGGTGGCAGAACCGGCAGCACGGGGCGGGCGCGAAGACCGAGTACTGGCCGCATCCGGGCGTACCGCTGCCCGAGGAGGTGCCCGGCCTGCGGGACTGGTGGGCGCAGGCGGTCGACCAGCTACGTCTGGCGGCGGCGTCGTGAACGGGCCGGTTCCGGAGGGGAAGCGGTACTCGCCGTTCGACCCGGACGAGGTGCACGCGGACATGCGGGCCGACCCGGTGGCGACGTGGCGGAACGTGATGCGGCAGCCGTACGTGCTGCAGAAGCACCAGGACTGTGCGGTGTGTGTGGAGCTGCGGTCGGCTGGTCGGCAGGTGTCGTCGCGGCGGGCCCGGTTCGAGTTCACCGCGCCGGAGTTGGCGGACCTGCTGGGGTTGCCGCCGTCGATGCGGATCGTGCGGATGTCGGTGGTGGACGAGCCGTTCCTGCTGGGCCTGGTCGTCGAGTCGCCGGATCTGCCTGAGGTTCCGGATGATCAGCCGACTCCGCCGGCCAAGCTGAAGGCTACCGAGGGTAGCTGAATCCGCCGTTTGTGATCTTCAAGTCCGGGCCGAGACCCGGTCTTGGTGACTGTGCGTTACAAATCGCTGGGTGTTCCCGCCATGGGGTCGCCCGCATCCCGGCATGGGAGAAGTGATCGAGATGGCTCGCCCCGGACCTGTCGGTAATCCCAAGACCGACTGGATTGATGTGCCCGACGTGCCATACGACGGGCCGCATCCGAAGCTGCCGAAGCTGCCTGGCAAGCAGAAGTGGTTCCCGCAGGTGGAAGCCTGGTGGGAGCAGCTGGTCCAGATGCCGCACTGTGTGCTGTGGTCGCCCAGCGACTGGGTGTTCGCCATCGAGACGGCGTACATGAAGCAGGACTGGTGGCTGGAGTACTTCGGCGGGGTGGTGCACTCGACGAAGTCGACCGAGATCCGCCGCCGCGAGGATCAGATGGGCACCACTGTGGAGGCGCGGCGGAAGCTGCGTATCCGGTATGTGCCGGCGGAGAAGGTTGAGGAGAAGGCGTCGCAGCAGCAGGCCGCCGGGCAGGGGAACGTGGTGTCGATGCAGGAGCGGCGTCGGCGGATCGCAGAAGCGGGCTGAGCGGTGCCGCGCACGCTGGTGCGCGCTCCTGGCACGAACCGTCACCGGTCGCTGGGGTGGCTGGCCGTCGAGTGGATGGAGTACTTCTGCCGGCACGGCCGCGGTGACGTGCAGGGCGAGCCGGTTCATCTGGGTGACGAGTACGCCGGGTTCGTGGTCGACGCCTACGCGGTGCTGCCCAACGGGCGGATGGCGTACGACTCGGCGTTCCTGTCGCGGCCGAAGGGCTGTGACAAGTCCGGGCACGGGTCGCGGTTCTGCCTGTTCGAGGCGTTCGGGCCGTGCCGGTTCGCCGGCTTCGCCGAGGGTGGCGAGGTGTACGAGGACCCGTGGGGGCTCGGGTTCCGGTACGTGTACTCGCCCGGCGAGCCGATGGGCCGGCATGTGGTGGACCCGTTCATCCGGGTGCTGGCCACCGAAGAGGAGCAGAGCGGCAACGTCTACGACTCGATCTACTTCAACCTGACCGACGACCGGTGCCCGCTGTCGAAGATTCCCGGGTTGGATGCCGGGTTGACGCGGGTGGTGTTGCCGTTCGGTGGGGAGATCCGGCCGAGCACCGCGTCGGCGGCCAGCAAGGATGGCGGGTTGGAGACGTTCGCCTGCTTCGACGAGACCCACCTGTACAAGACCCGCGAGCTGCGGGACATGTACAACACGGTCACCCGTAACCTGCGGAAGCGGAAGAAGACCGCGGGCGGCACCTGGTACTTGGAAACGACGACCATGTTCGCCGCCGGTGAGGATTCGGTCGCGGAGCGGACGTACGAGCTTGCCGAGAACATTCTCAAGGGCCGTACCCGCCGGTCCCGGCTGCTGTACGACCACCGCTGGGGTGTGTGCGTCGACGAGGACCTGGCGGACGAGGAGAAGCTGCGCGCGGCGATCCTGGACGCGTTCGGCGACGCCATCGCCTGGAACGACCTGGACGGCATCGTCGACGAGTTCTACGACCCGCGGAAGAACATCAACGACACGCGGCGGTACTACCTCAACGCCCGGTCGGGTCGGGCAGGTGCCTATCTGAAGGCGCCCGAGTGGGAGGACTGCCGGCGCCCGGACCGGGCGCTGCGTGACGGCGACCTGGTCACGTTGGGTTTTGACGGGTCGATCGGTGGCCCGGATGCGGACTCGACCGCGCTGGTGGCGTGCCGGGTCGAGGACGGGCATCTGGAGTTGCTCGACTGCTGGGAGAAGCCGGAGGACGCCGGCGACGACTGGCAGGTGGACACCGACGCCGTGGACGACGCGGTGGCGGCGGCGATGGAGCGGTTCGACGTGGCCGGGTTCTACTGCGACCCGCCGCACTGGCGGGAGTTCGTCAACGCGTGGAGCCGCGACTACGGCGACAAGATGCAGGTGAAGGCGTCTCGGGTGCGTCCGCTTGAGTGGTGGACGAACCGGCCCAAGCCGATGTCGGAGGCGTTGAAGCGGTTCCGTGAGGCGGTGCGGTCGAAGGCGTTGTCGTACACGCCGGCGGAGGACCGCACCGGCCACGAGGCGGCGATGGCGACCATCCTGAAAGAGCATGTGCTCAACGCCGTCGCCGAGACGACCAAGGTTGGCGGTCATCTGCGGGTCCGCAAGCCCTACGCGAAGTCGCCGGAGAAGATCGACGCCCTGGTGGCGGCGGTTCTGGCGTGGGAGGCGCGCGGTGACGCGGTCGCCGCGGGTGCCAAGCCGAGACAGAAGGTGACCTACCTGCCGAAGCGGCTGCGCTGAACCTATCCGGAGGTGCCCGGATGCCTGCTGCAGAGGGGGGCGTGTCCGGTGCCGATCGATGTGGACCAGCCCCGCTCCGACGGCTGGTGGATGAAGCGGCTGTTCGACAAGCTGAACAACAGCGAGCGGCGTAAGCGGCTGGATCTGCTGTACGAGTACTACCAGGGTCGGCCGCGGCTGCCGGAGGGTGCGGACAACGCGGCCGAGGCGTACCGGGCGTTCCAGCGGAAGGCGCGGGCGAACTTCGCCGAGCTGGCCGTGTCGGCCGTGTCGGAGCGGATGATCGTCACCGGGTTCCGGACCGGGGTGGACTCCGACGAGACCGGTGACGCCCAGGCGGCGGCGATCTGGAAGCGGGCCGGGATGAGTGTGGTCTCGGCCGACCTGCATGACCTGATGCTGACGATGTCTGAGGCGTACGTGATCGTCGGCGAGGTTGATCCGCGTACCAAGGCTCCGGTGATCACGGCGGAGGATCCGCGGTGGATGGTCGGCGCCCCGGACCAGAAGAACCCGAACTTCCTGCGTGCGGCGTTGAAGGTCAAGCACGACGACGAGGAAGAGGCCGACTTCGCGTACCTGTACCTGCCGGGGCGGGTGCGGGTGGCGCGGCGGATGGGCAAGTCCACCGGCGGGCGGGTTGCCTACTTCTCCCCGAAGGCGTGGGAGTGGGATGAGGAACGCTCCGGTCAGCTGGTGCACGACCAGATGCCGGTGGTGCGGTTCCCGAACAAGGACGGCTGCGGCGAGTTCGAGAAGCATCTCGACGTGCTGGACCGGATCAGCCACCAGATCCTGCAGCGGATGACGATCGCCACGATGCAGGCGTTCCGGCAGCGGGCGATCAAGGGGTTGCCGCTGACGTATCCGGCGGGGCATCCGAAGGCCGGGCAGGAGATCGACTACTCGGAGATGTTCACCCTGGACCCGGCGGCGCTGTGGCAGCTGCCGGAGTCGGCGGAGATCTGGGAGTCCGGGCAGGTCGACCTGACGCCGATCCTGTCGGCGGTCAAGGACGACCTGCAGGAGTTCGCCGCGGTGACCCGCACCCCGCTGTACATGCTGATGCCGTCCGGGGTGAACCAGTCCGCGCAGGCGGCGTCGGCGCAGCGGGAGGGCCTGGTCAAGAAGACCGGCGACCGGATCGCCCGCACCTCGCATCCGTGGGCGCAGGTCATGTCGCTGGCGTTCCGGCAGATGGGCGACAAGCAGCGGGCGGACCTGGCGGGGTTGGAGACGCTGTGGGCCAACCCGGAGTGGATGTCGCTGGCGGAGCGGGCCGACGCGGCCAGCAAGGCGCAGGATGTGCCGTGGCGGACCAAGATGATCCGCATCTGGGGGTTCAGCCCGTCCGAGGTGGACCGGATGGCGTCGGAGCGGGCCGACGACATGCTTCTGGCGGCGCAGATCGCCGCCGCCACGGCAGGCCGGCAGCAGCCGCCGGCGGTGCCGGTTCCGCCGGCCAGCGCGGTGCCGGCCCAGCCGGTGCAGCAGCCTGGCGGTGCCGCGGTCCTGCCGCCGATTCCGGCCGACGCCGCCGCCGAGCTTGGCCCGGTGAGCTGACATGCCCACCCCGAGTGGACGGCTGACCGCTGCCGAGATTGCCAAGCTGGCCGCGCTCATCGAGGCGCAGCAGGCGGTTCGGGAGCAGCTGACCCAGATCGCGGTGGCGGCGGCGACGGCCGCGTTCCGGTCGATCCGCAACTGGTGGGACACCGACGAGGTTGTGGTCACCGCGTTGGAGGCGCTGCGGGTCGTGCAGGCGGCCCAGCTGCGGATGGCGCAGGTGACCGACGCCTACCTGGCGCGGGCGTTGTCGATCCAGTTGGGCCGTACGGTGCGGCCGGTTGGGGCGGTCGACGTCACCAAGCTGCGGCGCAAGGTGGACGAGGCCCTCGCGGACCGGCTCAGCACGCGGCTTCGGATCCTCGAACCCGAGGGCCGGCTGAACATTGACCGGTTCTTCGACCAGGACGAGCCGGATCCGCAGCCGCAGCCCGACCGGGGTGAGGACGCCCTGGTGGAGGCGACCGAGGAGGACCAGCTGCGGCTGGTCCAGCCGGAGAACCCGGTCAACGTGTACTCGCGGGTGGCCGCCCAGTACCGGTACGAGGTAACCGAGGGCATTGCCGAAACCCAGGCGGCCGAGGATGCGTTGGCCCGGGCGGCGACCATCGCCGAAACCGACATCACCCTGGCGCATCGGGCGCAGGCCAACCGGGTGCTGCGGCAGCAGGACCCGGGGCGGGTCATCGGCTACCGGCGCATCCTCAAGGGCAAGCGGCAGACCGGCGGGCCGGTGTGCGGCCTGTGCATTGTGGCCGCGGACCGCATCTACCACCGGGAAGACCTGCAGCCCATCCACGCCAACTGCCGCTGCGACGTGCTGCCCGTCACCACCTTCAACGACCCGGGGCTGAACCTGACCGCGGCCCAGTTGGACGAGCTGTACCAGGCCGCCTCCCCACGCCCCGGCGGCCTGTCCACCGCGGGCCGGCAGCTGAAGAAGGTGCGGGTCGCCGTCGGCGAGCACGGAGAACTCGGGCCGATCCTCGTCGAGGCGCCCAAGACCAGCCGGCCCTCGGCCGGCCGGCGTGGTGCCCGCGACGTGGTCGCGTCGCGTCGGCCCGCCATGGAGCCGGCGCAGCGGCTGGCCCGGGTGGAGGCGTCGCTGGAGCGGATGCGCCGCCAGTTGGAGGCCGGCGACGAGCGGATGCGGCTGGCCATCCAGTACCAGGAGAGCCTGGTCGAGAAGCTGCGCGCCGAGGTCGCCGCAGCGTCCTGAGACGGGGGTCGGCCGGCGCGGTGGGGATGCGCGCCGGCCGGCTCCACACCCCGAAATCTTGGCCGCAAGCCCCGTCCTTCAGGGCGGGGTTAGGCCATCCTGGCCGCCGGACGGGCGGACAGGCTAAACGCCTGTGGAGGCGACGTAAGACCACCCTTCGGGGTGGCGGACGCCGGTGAAGCAGGAACCCACCGGAGCGCGGCATGAGCCGCGCAGGAGGAATCCCCGGCGTTCACGCCGGGGAGGACGTCAAACATCCCCAACCATCCCCGAAATTGGAGCCCACCCACGTTGAAGTACTTCTACGACACCGAGTTCCTCGATGACGGCGCGTCGATCGACTTGATCTCGATCGGGATCGTCGCCGAGGACGGCCGCGAGTACTACGCCGTCAGCAGCGACATGCCGCTGGATCGGATCAAGGACAACGACTGGCTGGTCCGTAACGTCCTGCCCCACCTGCCGCTGGTCGAACGGCAGCAGTTGGACACCTACCTGCGCACCCCGCCGAACGCGTACCGGTCGACGTTCACGCTGGACCGGGTGGACCTTGACCGGTCGGACCTTCGGGTCAAGCCCCGGTGGGTGATCGCGAACGAGGTCCGCGAGTTCCTGCTGGCCGCCAACGCCGACCGTGACTGGCGTCAGGTCGAACTGTGGGCCTACTACGGCGCCTACGACCATGTGGCGCTTGCCCAGCTGTGGGGGCCCATGGTGCGGCTGCCCAAGGGCATTCCCATGTGGACCAACGACATCATGCAGCTCGCCGACGGCCGGCCCCTGCCCGAGCAGAAGTCGGACCGGCATGATGCGTTGGCCGACGCCCGCCACGTCAAGGCCATGTGGGAGCACCTGGCCGGCCAGGCGGTGACCTCCTGATGGCCCTACCAGAGGTGTACCGCTGGGACAGCGGGCAGCACTACTACCAGCGCACGGTGCGCGACAAGGCGGCGGTGGCCGCCGTTGAGGAGTTCCTGCGCGCCCACGGCATCAACCCGTTGGCGTTCGTCGTCGGCAACGAGCTGGTGGTCCACGAACACGACGACGGCAGCCTGTGGCTGCACACGTGGCGGGTCGTCGGGAACGTGCCGGTCACCGAGGCCCAGACCTGCCCCCACTGCCCCGCCTGCATAGAGCAGGAGCCGGTGGAGGTTCCGCTGGCGGCGCCAGTGCCGATGCTGCCCGGCGCGTGGGTGTCCGACCGTGAGCATGTGCCGACCATCGACATACCGGCCGAGGCAGGTGTGTGGTGGCAGCCCCGAAGCGGATGACACCGCAGCGGTCGCGGCAGTTGGCGCGGCGTTGGACTACGGCCACCGTGGCGATCGTCGTGGTCGTCGGCGTCCTGATCGTGCTGGGCCTGGACATCGGGATCATGCCGGCGATGCTGGCGTTCGCCTACTGCATGTCCAGGGAGTACCGGCACATCGGCTGGCTCGACGGCTACCGGGCCAGGCGGGACGAAGAGCCGAAGGCTCCGCGGCTGCAGGTGCTGCGGCTGCCCGCGGACGAGCAAGCCGAAGGGCAGGGAAAGCCGTTCGCGCTCGTGCTCGACGGGGTTCCGGTGATCAACGACCAGGCGGCGGCCAACGTCGAGGCCACCATGAAGCAGTTCGCCCGCGAATGCGGCGGCCGGACTGCCCTGGTGTCCACCACCCGCATCCACGTGGCGGCCGGCGACGAGGCGGCGGTGACCGGCTGATGCTGTGGCACATGGTCAACTACCGCAAGGTCGACGGCGCGGACCACGCCGGCGGCCGGGTGTCGGTCGGGTTCTGGCTGCACGGCATCCCCCGGCCACTGCTGCGGTGCCGGCTGTTCGGGCACCGGCCCGTCGTGGGCGGCGTCGGCCCGTCCGGGCCCGGCCTGCGGGCCGCCCGCTGGGTCGAGTGCCGGCGCTGCGCCGAGCGGCCCAAGCCGCAGGGCAGTCTCGACCCGGCGGTGTGGAACGTGGGGGACCGGTACGACGGCCCGTGGGGGGACGGCCCGGGCGGCGCCGGCGGGACGCTGCCCGGGCCGTGGCCGGCCAGGCCGACGTGGACACTCAGCGGCCAGGTCGTCAGGGCACGAATCAGGTCCATGATCGACGAGGAGCGTGTCCGCAACGCCTGGGATGCGGAGACGGTGACGGCGTGAGCGGGGACGTCATCGTCGGCTGGGTTCGGCCGCGGCTGGTCGACGGGGACTTCCTCGACTGCCTGCTGCTGACCCTGCGGTTCGACCAGGAAGTGGGCGGTGGCCGCATCGGCGGATTCCAGCGGGTGGTCAGCTCGGCCAACGTGTCCGACGCCCGGAACCAGCTGGTCAACTGGTTCCTGACCAGCACGTCCGTGGACTGGCTGTGGATGGTGGACACCGACATGGTGTGGGCGCCGGACGCGCTGCACCGGCTCCTCGCGGTGGCCGACCCGGACAGTGCGCCGATCGTCGGCGGCCTGTGCTTCGGCCGGGAAACCCGGACAGGGACGGTGTTCCCCACCCTGTTCGAACTGGAGCCGGTGCCCGGCAGCGACGAGTGGCGGTTCTACCGCTACTACGACTGGCCCGAAGGGCAGCTGATGCCGGTCGACGGGACCGGGGCGGCGTTCCTGCTGGTGCACCGTCGGGTCTTCGAAGCGGTCCGGGACCACGGCTACTCGAAGGTGTTCCCCTGGTTCCAGGAGACGGAGAACTCCGGCGGCCGGGTGTCCGAGGACCTCACCTTCTGCCTGCGCGTCCGCGACCGCGGCTTCCCGATCTTCGTGCACACGGGCGTCCACATCGGCCACATCAAGGACGTGGCCGTCGGGGCGGACACGTACCGGGCGCAGCAGGCGGCCAGGCAGGCCACCGGCGGCGGGGCGGGGTCGGCAGGCCAGTACGGGAACGATCCGCCTGACAGCACCGATGCGTGACCTGCTTGTCATCGTCCCGTCCCGCAGCCGCCCCCACAACCTGCCCACGGTGGTGCGGGCGTGGCGGGACACCGGCGGGTTCGACCACGCCGAGCTGCTGTTCGCCGTCGACGTCGACGACCCGCAGCTCGACGCGTACCTGCAGGCGGCCGACGAGCTGGGCCAGGACGGGCTGCATGTGCTGCCCGGCCCGCCCGCGCGGATGGTGCCGAAGCTGAACCGGGAGGCGGTGGCCTGCGCCCGCCGCGGCGACTGGTTCGCGTTGGGCTTCGCCGGCGACGACCACCTGCCCCGCACGGTCGGCTGGGCCAGGCGGTATGTGGACGAGCTGGCCGACCTGGGCAGCGGCGTCGTGTACGGCGACGACGGGTTCCAGGGGCGGAACCTGTGCACCGAGTGGGCGATGACCGCCGACATTGTCCGCGTACTCGGCCGGATGGTTCCCGCCCCCGTGGAGCACCTGTACTCGGACAACGCGGTCATGGACTTGGCCAACGCGGCCGGCTGCCTGCGGTGGCTGCCGGACGTGCACATCGAGCACATGCATCCGCTCGCCGGCCGGGCCGAGTGGGACGACCAGTACCGGCGGTTCAACTCCGGCGACCAGCACGCCCGCGACGGTGCGGCCTGGCAGTGCTGGCTGGCCAACGGTTTGGCCGGCGACGTGGAGAAGGTTCGCGCGTTGCGCAAGGGGGTTGGTCGTGGCTGATCTGACCGCTGAAGAGCGGCGCCGGGCAGCGGATCGTGGCCAGGCGCTGCCGGGGGGCCGGTTCCCGATCCGGAACCGGGAAGACCTGTTGAGGGCGATCCGGGCGGTTGGCCGGGCCAAGGGCGGCGAGGCCGGCCGGCGCCTGGTGCGCAGGTTCATCATCAAGCGGGCCCGGGCGTTGGGGCTGATGTCGCTGATCCCCGACACGTGGAACGCCGACGGGTCCCTCAAGGAGTAGCAGCCGCCCACCCCCTTTTCCTTTCAGGCCACCGGCACCCGTGACGTGCCGGTTTTTTCATGCCCGCCATGGGCGCCACCCACAACTCCCGACAGGGGAAACGATCGCATGAACATCGATGTTTTGTCGTCTGTTGCCGCGGTCGTGGACGAGGCCGGCAGGCTGGTCCATCCGACACTGCGGCACCCGATCACCGGGCAGCCGTTGCAGGCGTTGGGCACCACCAAGAACGGGCGCATCATCTGGCCGGTCCTCGGCGGCTCCCAACCAATGGGCGAACCAGCCCCGGGCACGCCGGCGCCCGCACCCGCCCCGGCGCCCGCACCCGCCCCGGCGCCCGCACCGGCACCCGCCCCGGCGCCAGCACCGGCACCCGCCCCGGCGCCCGCACCTGCTCCCGCTCCCGCACCCGCGGTCCCGGCAGGGGACAACGACGCGTTGGCGCAGGCGCTGCTGGCCGACGCGATCGCCAGCCAGCAGAAGGCCGACCAGGCCGCGGCCAACGGGCCCAACGGGTACCCGGAGAACACGCCGCTGGCCGAGATGACCGTCGAGGAGCAGCTGGCCTACTGGAAGCACCACGCCCGGATGCACGAGGCCCGCTGGAAGTCCATGTCGGACTACGAGCAGATCAAGGCCAAGCTGGCCGAGATCGAGGCCGCCAACATGACCGAGCAGCAGAAGGCGGTCGCCGAGGCGGAGAAGCGTGGCCGGCAGGAGGCGCTGAAGGAGGCCGGCAGCAAACTGGTCGAGCAGTTCTTCCGCGCCGTGCTGACCAACCGCAAGACCGACGACGAGATCCAGGCCATCGTCGGGCCTTTGGACAAGTCGTCGTTCCTCACCGCTGACGGGCTGAGCGTGGACACCGACAAGGTGGTCGCGTTCGCCAACGTCGTCGCCCCACCGCAGCCGGCACAGCCGGCGCCGGCCCCGTCTGCGACCCCCGCCGTACCGGGGTCGCCCGCCACGCCCGCCACGGGCACGACCCGCAAGGTTCCCGACATGGGCCAAGGCCCCACCGACACCGTCAAGCCGACAGGGCTGGCCGCCGGGAAGGCCATCGCCGAAGCCCGCTACGGCAAGAAGACGACCACCGCCGCCTGACGGCGCGCGGGACCTGAGCCTGCGGTCCGGCCAACAGAACTTTCACCAGCACCAAAGGAGCGTCCACCATGGACATTTCTGTCCGGAAGACCGAGTACACGGTCGAGGACCGGTCGTGGCTCGGGTCCCGGGACGGCACCGAGTTCACCCGCAGCGTGACGTTGGACGTCAGCGCCTTCGACCAGGCCACCCACTACCCGAACGGGTACATCCCGTCCGGCACCGTCCTCGGCAGGATCACCGCGACCGGCCTGTACGGCCCGTACAACAACGCGCTCAACAACGGCCAGGAGGTCGCCGAGGGCTTCCTGTTCAACTCCACCCAAGTCCGCGCCGGCGGCCCCGACGTGGGTGCGCCGCTGCAGTGGCGTGGCGTGATCCGCACCTCCCGGCTGCCGATCCAGTCGACCGCGCCGGGCGGCCTGGACGCCAACGCCCGCGCCGACCTGGCCGCGAAGTTCCGGTTCGAGTAGGAGGAACCACAAGTGATCGTTGACGACTACATCGAGCCGGCGGTCCTGACCGGGTTCGTCCGCAACGTGCCGTCGCCGGCGAACCTGGTGTTGAACCAGTTCCTGCCCGACCGGAATATCGCCGACATCGAGGCCGCGTTCGACATGGTGACCCGCACCAACCGGGCCGCCCAGTTCCGGGCGTGGGACACCGAAACCCCGATCGGCGAGCGTGACAAGTTCCAGCGCTCGAAGGTCAAGCTGCCCCCTCTGGGCCAGAAGACCCCGATCGGCGAGTACGAGCGGCTGCAGCTGGAGCGGATCCGCACCGGCGGCGACAACCGCGACGGCTACGTCCGCGCCATCTACGACGACGCCGAGCTCAACACCCGGGCCGTGCTCAACCGGATGGAGCTCGCCCGCGGCGACGTGCTGGTCGACGGCAAGTTCACCCTGTCCGGGGAGAACGGGCTGACCATCGAGGCCGACTTCGGTGTGCCGGGCGACCACCTGGTCACCGCCGCCACGGCCTGGTCCGACCACACCAACGCCACCCCGCTTCAGGACCTGAAGACGTGGGTGGACAAGTACGTGGACGACACCGGTGAGCGGCCGGGCACCATGGTCACCTCGAACACGGTGATCAACAACATGGTGCTGTCGCAGGAGATCCGGGAACTGTTCACCACCCCGTACGGTGTGCCGAACCTGATCACCCTGCCGCAGCTCAACCAGGTGCTGCAGGCGTTCAGCCTGCCGCAGATCTTCGAGTACAACACCCAGCTGCAGGTCAACGGGGTCAACCAGCGGGTCATCCCCAACGACCGGGTCATCCTGCTGCCGGCCGACCCGTCCACCCTGGGCTTCACCGCCTGGGGTATCACCGCGGAGGCGCTGGAGCTGGCCACCGGCGACAACCCGGGGCTGCTGTTCGAGGACCTGCCCGGCCTGGTCGGTGTCGTCCTCAAGGAGGGCGACCCGGTGCGGGTGTGGACCAAGGTCGGCGCCGTCGGCATGCCGATGATCACCGACCCGCTGCGGCTCATGGTCGCGGACGTGCTGTGATGGCAAGGCTGGCAGCGTACGTGCATGTCGCCGGGCAGTGGTACGCGCCCGGCGACATGCCCCCGCCCGAGGTGGCGGCCCGCATCACCAATCCGAAGGCGTGGGAGGACGGGGTCCTGCCCGACCCGCCCGACGCCGAGGCCGACGCGGAGCCGGCGGCCGACAACCAGCCCGGCGCCCAGGAAGCCAAGCCTGCCGAGCCGGCCACGCCGGCAGAGCCGGCCGCGGCAGCCGAGCCGGCCGGTGAGAAGGAGCGAATGCAGGCACCGCCCCGGTCCGGACGCGGCTCCGGCCTCGACGCGTGGCAGGCGTTCGCCGTCGACCACGACGTCGAATTCCCAGACGGGGCCAGCCGGGACGAGATCATCGCCGCCTGCGTGCGGGCCGGCGTCATCCCGGCCGAGTAGTAGGGGGTGCCGATGCCCGAGTTGGGCCAGCGCAAGTCCGGCCTGCTCGTGCCGGGCAGCATCGCGCTGCTGCGGTTCCGGGCCAGGACCAGGACGGTGACCCTGCCGACGGGGGAACGGGCCAAGGTCACCGTAGACGATTCGGGCACGGTCACCCACATCGAGACCGCTGACCGGATCGGCGCCATCGTGCGGCCCGGACCGGTGCGGATGGTGGTCCGGTACCGGCAGTAGCGGGAACGGAGGATTCGATGACCATAACCGCCGCCGGATGGTACGGGCCCACGCTGCGGAAGGCGCTGGTCGCGGCGCCCCTGCCCAGCAACGGCCTGGATTCGGACACGGCGGTCAAGGTGCTGCTGGTCACCGACCAGTACACACCGGACTACAGCAGCCACGAATTCCGCGACGACATCAGCGGCGAGATCCCCGAAGGCGGCGGGTACAGCGCCGGCGGGCTGCTGCTGCCCGCAACCACGACAACGGTGGCCGGCGGTGTTCTGACCTGGGACGCCGGCGACGTGCAGTGGACGGGGACGATCAGCAACGCCATGGGGGCCGTCTGCTACTTCGCCCGCGGCGGGGCCGCCTCCGCCGACGAACTCATACTGCTGGCCGACTTCGTCAACCCCGTCTCGACCATCAACGGTCCGCTGGAGGTGCAATGGTCGGCCTCCGGGGTGGGCTACATCGACTTCACACCCTGATCGGGTAGGGCATGCCGGAGACACTGTTCGGCAACGCCGTCCCGGAGACACGGGCCTCCGAGCCGGGCGGCCTGACCGTCGGCACCCGCATCCGCTGCACCACCCACGGGCAGATCACCGCCGTCCGCTGGTACGTGCCCACACCACTGCCCACGGTGGACATCCAATGGGCGCTGTACCGGTACGATCCGGCAACCGACGGCTCGCTCGGCGTTGCCGCGTCGGGTACGGTCGCGGCCTCATCGCTGGTCGCAGGCTGGCTGACCATTCCGCTGAGCACGCCGGTCATCGCCCGGGCCGGCGACGAATGGGTGCCCGCGGTGTGGACCAACGAGTATCCGGCCACGGTCGGCTACTTCGCCGGGGCCGACCGCGTGTCGGGCAGCCTGGTCGGGCCGGCCGACGACTCGCTCGCCCCGGTCGCCCGCAACGGCCGGTTCGCATCCAGCCCGTCCATCGTCTTCCCCACCGACGGGTTCTCCGGCAACGCCTACTTCGTCGACATCCAGTTCGTCCCCGTCGGCCCGGTGGTGGCCCAAGCCGGGTTCGAATGGGGTACCGCTGCCGGGCTGACCACCGGGAACAGCGGAAACCGCATCTTCGACTCGGCAACCGGATCGTTCACGGTCACCCCGGCCGCCGCCCGCAGCGGTGACTACGGCCTGCGGGTGGGCCTGTCCACGTCCTGGGTTGCGTGGACCACAACCACCATCGGGTCGGGCCTCACGGTCGTCGTCGGCTCCCTGTACTTCCGGTTCCCGACGGTTCTGCCGGGCGTGGACGCGGTGTTCCTGTCCCTGGACACCGCCGCCAGCACCAACGCCGCCTACCTGAAGTTCAACGCCACCAACTCCCGCATCTACGCCGGCACGGGCGGCACGGAGCGGGCGTCGTCGGTCGTCGTCACCGCCGACACCTGGTATCGGCTGGACTTCCGCTGGGACATCTCCACCAGCACCTACCTGTTCGAGTGGCAGATCGACGGCAACCCACAGTCCCAGGCGACCGGGCCAGGGGCGGCGTCCACGTTCAGCCGGATCCGGTTCGGCTGCCCCACCTCCGCCGCGGCGCTCGCCTTCGTCGACTTCGACGACGTGCTGATCTCCGCCACCCCCGGCGTCTATCCGCTGGGCGAGCACAAGGTGGAGTTGCTGACCGTCGACGCGCCGGCGGTGCGGGAGTTCGACGGCGTCGACGACCGCATCATCACCGCCGTCGGCCAGGTGCCACCGGCCACCGGCCCGGTCACCGTGCTGGCCCTGTGGAAGCCGCTGGGCCTGGACCGCGGCTGCCTCATCCGGGCGGTCGACACGGACACCGACAGCACCGTCATCGGCATGAACCCGTACGACGACGGCAACGTGTACGTGTCGGCCGGCAACTTCACGTCCATGCCCTACACCGGTTCGGAAGGCTGGCTGATCACCGGTGCGGGCAAGGCCGGGGGGAACGACCCGGCGCCGGTTGGCCACTGGTACGACTTCGACACCGGAACCTGGTCCCATCCCACCCTTTCGCAGTTGAACGGCACCTCCGCGGTGCCGGACGAGATCCGGTTCGGCTGGAACGCCAGCTCCGAGTTCGGTGCCATGCGGCTGGCCCTCGTCGGCGTGTGGGACTCCAAACTGGACAACGCCACGGTCGAGCAGCTCGCCTCGTCGCTGCAGGCGTGGGTGGACTCCTCCCCGGTGGTGCTGCTGCCGTTCACCCAGCCCAGCGCCGACGTGCCGGTGCAGGACCTCACGGGTGGTGGGGCGGACCAGATGTCCATCGTCGGCACCGTGGCGGTGCGCGACGACGTGCCGGCCGGGTTCGACCTGGGCACCGGGTCGCCGCTGACCGTGGACGGTGACACGGCGAACTTCAACACGTTCACCGCCAACGGCACCCTCGCCGCCTGGGACGCGGCGACCGCCCGGGCGGCCATCTCCGACGTTGCGCCCAAGGTCGGCCCGACGGCGGACGGCATTGCCCAGGTCGCGGCGGCACCCGGCGACTACGTGCAGGTGCCGATGAGCAGCTACACCCTGCAGGACGGCGAGTCCGTCCTTGGTGTGCGGGTGCTGGCCTGCGGATGGGCCGCCAACGGGACTGCGTCAACCATCGGGTTCCGCCTGTGGAACGGGTCGGCCGAGTGGGTGCTGGCCGCCGTAGCCGACCACAACTTCGACGCCGACACCGCCAACCCGTCCTGGGTGTGCCGGCAGGTTCCCCTCGAAGCTGTTGCCGGCCAGACCGAACTGGACACGCTGGCAGTCCGGATCGGCTACTCGGACAACACCGCCGTCCCCGTCGGGGTGCACGCGGTGCTGGCCGAGGCCGCCATCAGGCAGTTGTCTGGTGTCGGCGCCACCGCCTCACCCGCGGCGGTGGGTGCCGCCGCCGGGGTGCCGGCTGTGGCACGCAGCGCAGGGGCGACGGTCACACCCGCCCCGGTCGTCGCCGCCGCGGCCGGGCCCGTTCCGGGCAGGTCCGCATCCTCCACGGTCGTCCCGCAGCCGGTGGGTGCCGCCGCCGGGGTTGCCGCCCCACACGCCGGGCAGCCGGTCCCGCAGCCACGCACCGCCGCGCACACCGTCACCGCACGCTTCGCCCTCGGACATGTGAGGAGGACCGCGTGAGCGGCGGCACCGTTGACCTCGGCGAGGCGGTCGAGTTGACGTTCTCGACAACACCTGCGGCGACTGTGGTGGTGTCCTGGTACAGCCCGGCGGGTGTCGCCGTCCTCGACCAGGTGCCAGTGCCCGAAACACCACCGGGTTCCGGGGACTACCCGTACACGTTCACACCCACCGCGGCGGGGCTGTGGACCGCGGTGTTCAAAGCCTCCGGCACCGCCACCGCGGTCGAACCGTACCATGTGCGGGCCAGGGAGGTCCCCGGCCCACCGCCGCTGGCCACGGTGGACGAGTTCGGTGAGCTTTTCCGGCCGATGAGCACGGCCGAGCGGAACCTGGCCACGACCCTGCTGCGGTACGCGTCGACCCTGCTGCGTGGCAGGTTCCCCGGCCTGGACGACCGTATCGCCGCGGGCACGTTGCCGGCCGAGGCGGCGACACTGGCCACGGTCAACATGGTGCTGCGGGTGATGCGCACTCCGGCCGGCATCCCGCCGCTGCGGTCAGAGACCGTTGGCCCCTTCTCCCGGTCCTACTATTCGGACGGGGCGAATGCGTTGCTGGCCGTCACCCCGGCGGAGGAGGCGCTGCTGACACCGCCGATGGCGGACGTCTCCCCCGTGGGTACCATCGTGGCCCGTCCCGGCCTGGCGCCCTGGCCGATCGGCATCCGGCATTTCCGGCCGCACCGCACGCACCAGCCCTCCACGTTCCCGCTGATCCCCGCCCCCACACCGCCGCAGGACGGCCTGTACCCGTCAACGGACCTGTACCCGTCAACGGACCTGTACCCGATGGGAGGATAGGCGGTGGCGTACACCAAGCAGACGTGGGTGGACGGCCAGGCGGGCGGCACACCACTGTCAGCTGCCAGGTTGGGCCACATCGAGGACGGTGTGGAGGCGGCGGCGGCCGGCGCCGACGCCGCCGCGGCGCAGCTGCAGGCGTATGAGGCCGCGGCCGATCCCCACAGCGGCTATGTGGCCCACAGCGTCGTGTCTGCCAAAGGTGAGCTGCTTGCCGCGACCGGGCCGGGCACCGTCGCCCGGGTCCCGGCCGGTGCGGACGGGCAGGTCCTTGCCGCGGACGCCGGCCAGCCGGCCGGTGTCGCCTGGACAGCCCTGACAGCAGCGGACGTCGGCGCCGACGCGGCCGGTGCGGCCACCGCCGCCCAGGCCGCCGCCAAGTCGTACACGGACGACGCCATCGCCGCGCTCGCCCGGCCGTGGGTCTTCAACGTCAACGACTACGGGGCGGCCGGTGACGGCGTCACCGACGACACGCAGGCGTTCCGCGACGCCATAGCCGCCGCCGTCGCGTACGCGCAGGCCGGGGCCGGTGCGGCCGAGGTGTTCGTCCCCGTCCCCGCCGCCGAATACCTGATCGCGGGTGCGCCGGTGCAAAACGGCACCCACAACACGCAGATCCCCATCCCGGTGGTGCCGATGGGCGGCAACAAGGTGGTGCTGCGCATCCGCGGCGCGGTGGACGCGTCGGCGATGCCGATCTGGACGCAGACGGTACGCCAGCGCTCCGGTGCCGTGCTCAGGTCCACCGCCGCCGCCACCGACACGTCCGGCACGATCGGTGAGGCGTCCGTGCTCGGCGGCCCCACCCCGCAGCAGGGGTTTGGGTCGAGCGCGGCCGTGTTCAGCAACATCCACGTCATCGTCGAGGGCGTCCAGATCCAGGTCCCGAACACGGCCCGCGGCGCCGACGTGTCCGGGATCGACCTGCGGGGCTGCGCCGAGGCGACGGTCCGGCACTGCGCGGTCCTCGTGGACCAGCCCCCCACGTCGATCACACCCGGCCAGGGGTCGGGTTGGGCCTTCGGGGTGGCGATGCCGTGGCCGGGCAACAACGACCTGTGCATCGTGGACGACGTCAGCGTGCAGGGGTTCACCTACGGGTTCCACCTCACCGAGCACGTGTCCGCGCCGGCGCTGCGGGCGATCTACTGCTTCACCGGGGCGACGGTGATCGGCTCGTTCGAGTCGAGTTCGGGCAGCCAGCACATTGCCTGGCTGGGCAACTTCTCCTGCGAGGCGTGCACGAACGGCCTGCAGTTCGTCCAGGGCGGCAAGGCCGTCTGCGCCGTCATGTCGGTGGAGGGAGACTTCGCAGGCGGCCAGCACATCGCCGACACCAATGGTCTGGGTTCGGGCTATGTGGGCCTCGGCGGGATCATCAACACGATCAAGGTGGCCGACCCGACCAACGTGCGTGTCATCTACCTGGACGGCACATCCGGTGCCGTGGCCGCGCCGGCGATCCCGCCGTCCGGTACGGCACTGCGTAACCCGTTCTGGCGGGACTGCGCGGTCGCCATCTCGGGTGGCACCGTGACGGCCGTTTCGGTGGATGGTCAGGCAACCGGTGTGGTGTCGGGAACGGTCATCGTCCCCAGCGGACGCACCATCACGCTGACCTATTCGGCGGCCCCGACCTGGACGTGGGTGAGGCTGTGACGGCACCCGCGTTCCAGGGTGGTGCCGGCGCCGAAACGGTCACAGTGGTCCGGCCCCCGGCTCGGGACACCTTCGGCGACCCCCTGCCCGGAACCGGCTCCGAGGTGGACGTGCCGGGCTGCCTGTTCGCCCCCGGCGCGTCGACGGAGAACCTCGACGGCGCCGACCAGGTGGTCGCCGACGCCACCGTGTACATGCCCGACGGCACCGACATCCGACCCACCGACCGGGTGCGTGCCCGCGGCGACCTGTACGACGTCGTCGGTAAGCCGCTGGTGTGGGCCGGCTACGGGGTGGAGGTGCCGCTGCGGCTGGTCACCGGCTGAACCGTGGGGAGGCCAGCATGTTCCGGGTCGTCGCCGTCCGCTACAAGCCCAGCCGCGTCGGCATGGCCATAGCCGCCGTCGGCCCGGAACTGCGGCGCGCCTGCCACCACCTGGTGGAAACCAAGGCGGCACCGTACGCCAAGGCCATCTCCCCCGTGTCCAGCCGCCGCCACCAGCACTACGTGCAGTCGTGGAAGATCGAGGACGGCTTGGACACCCGCGACCGGGGCATCGACGCCATCCGCGTACGGGCCATGACCCGGCTGCTCAACACGTCACGGCACGCCACCGTCGTGGAGGTTGGCGCCCGGGTGAAGCTGCACGGCGAAACCTACGAGATCCCCGGCCACTTCGTGCTGCAGAACACCCTGCAGTTCCTGCACGCCACCAGGGACCAGACGTGAGCCAGCCTACGCCTGCGTACGGATTCGGGGACGTGGCCAAGGCGTGGACGGTGCTGCTGCGGCCCTTCGTCGACGACGACCCCGGCCGCATCGGCACCAACGCCCCACCCGACCTTGACGGCCGGCTGCCGTTCATCCGGGTGCGCCGGACCGGCGGCCCCACCGACCGGGTCAACGACTCGCCCACCCTGCTGGTGGACGTGTTCGCCGACACCTACGCGGTCGCCGAACCGCTGGCCGGCCGCATCCGCGACTGGCTGCTGTTCAACGGCCCCCACAAGGCCGGCGGGCTGATCTTCGACCGGATCGGCTGCGACAGCGGCCCGCAGGAGCTGCCCTGGTCCGACACGGCCACCGTGCGCCGCTTCGGCGCCACCTACACCTGCGTTTTCCGCGCCCAACGACTCACCAGTTGAGCCCACCCGCCTGTTGTTCGCCGGCCCCGCATGTCGGGGCTTCAACGCGTCGCTCCGACTCTTCGAAAGGGGCTCTTCCGTGCCGTACTCTGCCCTGCGCGACAAGAAGACCGAACTGATCCGCAAGGCCCGCGACGGCTCCGTGTTCGCCGCTCCGATCACCGCCGCCGGGATCACGAACCTGACCTCGGGTGCGTCCGCGGACCTGATCACGCTTCCGCCGGACTGGGAGGACGTGGGGTTCATGACCACGGCCGGCGCCAGCTACGGCCGGGAGACCGAGCAGTCCGACATCAACTCGTTCGGCTCCGTCGAGCCGACCCGGTCGGACATCACCCGGGACACGATGACGCTGCAGTTCTCCATGCAGGAGACCAAGCGCCTGACCGTCGAGCTGGCGTCGGGTGCGGACCTGTCGTCCACCCAGGCGGCGGTGACCACCGGCGAGTTCTCGGTGGAGAAGCCCAACGTGCCCGGCTTCCGCTACTACCGGGTGCTCGGCCTGTTCGTGGACGAGACCAACGACGGCGAGATCTACATTGCCCGGTACATGCCCCGGGCGCGGGTCACCGAGTTCGCCGAGCAGGCATTCAACAACGACGACGAGGCCATCCTGTGGGGCGTCACGATGACCGGCTTCGAGGACTCGACGGTGGGCTACAGCCACCGTTGGATCTTCGGCGGCCCGGGCTGGCTGGCCCTGCTGAACGAGATGGGCATCACCCAGGCCACGTCGTAGCGCACGCGCAGCCGTAGCTGCCACCGCGCGCAAGGGGCGCGCGCCGGACGCGGGTATCCCGCGCCCCTTCTGCGCCGACTTCCAGGCGGTCGGGGTGGCGCCTGTGTGGGTGGGCTCGCCACCCCGACCTTTGCCCAGCCCACCCACGTGAGGAGGAGCCGTGCCCAACGCCACCCCGTACGGCGAGTTCACCAAGACCATCGACGGGCGCAAGTACAAGCGGATCGCGTACACGCCCGCCCAGGCGGTCAAGTTCAAGTTCGACGGCTGGGTTGAGGTGACGCCGAAGCGGATGCCCAAGCCCGCCGCGCCGGCCGGTCCGGCACCGCAGACCAGCTGACCACGCAAGTAAAGGAGCCCACCCAACATGGCCCGACTGACTGTCGACGACCTGGAGAAGGACATCGAGCGGCCGGAGCCGTTCGAGTTCGTCGCCCGCAGCGGCAAGGTGTTCACCTTCCCGCACCCCAAGGGGCTGCACTATTCGGTGTGGTCCAACCTGCATGAGCGGCGCGGCATCGCCGAACACTTGAAGGCGGTCCTCGGCGACCAGTACGACGACTTCGTCGCACTGCCCGAGGTGGACGGATTCCTGATGGAGAAGATCCTGGACGCCTACGAGGACCACTACGGGATCGGCAGCCGGGGGGAATCGCAAGGCTCGTCCGAATCCTCAACCGGTACGGTGACGCGATAAAGGCGGACTTCGCCCACTACTATCCGGGCACCGACCTGCGGGCACTGTGGAGGAACCGGCAGTTCCCGGACCTGCTGAACCTCATCGACCATCTGCCCCGCAACTCCCACTACATGGAGGCCCTCGTCAACGACGAGGAGTTGGCGGAGCAGCTGCTTGACCGGGATGACGACGAGCCGACGCCGACGGTGCGGATGTCGGAGTACTCGCCAGAACTGGAACGCCTCACCGACCTGATGGACCGGCTCGGCGAGCTCATCGCCGTGGTGGCCGCGACCGGTGGGGTGAAGAAGCCGACGCTGCCGCGGCCGGCGCCGCGGCCGGTCACGGCTTCGCAGCGGCTGCGGAAGCGGCGTCGGGAAGAGAAGCACCGGGCGCTGGTCGCCCGGGTCCTGCCGCATCGGGTGAACAGCTGACGGCCGGGGGCCCGCCCCCCATGTTGAAGGGGGGCGGGCTGTGGCGTACGACGCTGGTACCGCCTACCTGCAGGTCGTCCCCTCCTTCCGCAACATCGAGAAGGAGATGGCCGACCTGGCCGACCGGCTGGGCGACCGGTTTGGCAAGGCGGTGGAGAAGAACACCGCCGAGGCCACGTCGGCCGGCCTTCAGCAGGCCACCCGCGACGTCGACAAGACGGTCCAGAAGGCCGCCCGCAACGTCAGGAAGGCCGGCGAGGAGGTCGGGGAGCGGGTCGCCGAAGGCGTCAACGACGCGTTCGAACGCGGCGTCCGCATGGCGCTGTTCCGGCTCAACCGGGACCTGCCCAACGTGCGGCTCGGCGCCGACCAGTCCCGGTTCAACCGGGCGATCGCGCAGGCGCGTCGGCTGATCGACTCGCTCAACGACAAGAAGATCGGCGTCGACGTCGACGAGACGCGGCTGCTGCAGCGGCTGCGCCGGATCCGGGAACTGTTCGACCAGATCTCCCGTGGCCCCCGCACCGCCGTGCAGGTGCGGGTCGACGCCGACCAGGCCGCCCGGGCCATCGACCGGTTCCTGGTCGAACTGCAGACCCGGTCCCAGGAGGCGGCCCACGAGGCCGCCAACGCCCTCAACCGCGAGTTCGACCGGGCGGTCCGCGAGCACGAGAAGGCTCTTCGTACGCTGGCCGCCGAGGTCCGCGAGATCGAGCGGCAGGAAGACCTCGTCTTCGAGCGGGCGCTGCGGGACAACGCCCGGTTCGACGAGAGGTTCCGTCAGCAGCAGGACAAGGCGTTCAGCGAGCTGCGGGCCGAGGTCCGCGAGATCGTCCGGCAGCAGGACATCGTCTTCGAGCGGGCGCTGCGGCAGAACGAAAAGTTCGACGAGCAGGTCCGCCGCGAGCACGAGCAGTCCATCGAGTTCCTGCAGAAGGCCGCCGCGCGGATCGCCGAGGAGCAGTTCAACGCCACCTGGGCGGGCAAGGTCCGCAAGCGGATCGAGGACGCGGTCAAGGCGCTGCCCGAGGTCCGCACCGGCGTCTTCACCGCCGACGGCCGGGTGGCGCTGCAGTCGATCCGCGACGAGCTGCAGAAGCTGTCCGACAAGCGGATCGGCGTCGACATCGACACCACCCGGGCGCTGACGCAGATCCGGGCGCTGGAATCCGAACTCGGGTTCCTGGCCCGCAACGACCCGGACATCTCGGTGCGGGTAGACGCCGCCGCCGCCGGCACCCAGCTGCGTCTGATCCGGGAGGAGCTGGAGAAGCTCGACGGCAAGACAGCCAAGATCGACGTTGACGGGTCGGGCCTGGACAGGGTGGCTCAGTCCGCCCGCGTGTCCCTGTCCCGCCTTGAGGCGATCATCGCGATCAGCCTGTCCCTGGGCACGGTGCTGGTGCCGGCCGCCGCCGCTGCCGCATCGGCGATCGGGTTCATCGGCACCGCTGCGGCGTCCGCCGCCGGCGGCATCGGCGCCATGGTGCTCGGGTTCTCCGGCGTCGGCGAAGCCGTCCAAGCGCTGATCAAGTACGAGGACGACGCGAAGAAGTCGGCCGCGTCGTTGTCCCGGGCCGATCTGGGTGTCGCCGGTGCCGCCGCGGCGATCGAGTCCGCCGAGCGGAGCCTGGCCAACGTGCGGGCCAGCAACGCCTCCGCGGCCCGCCGCGCCGCCCGGGCGGTCGAGGACGCCCAGCGTGGGGTCCGTGACGCTGTCCGCGGTGTTGAGGACGCCGAGCGGAACCTGGCGCGGGCGCAGGCCGACGCCCGGCAGGCCCAGCTGGACCTGAACCGGGCTCGGGAAGAGGCCCGCCGCGCCCTGCAGGACATGGCGTTCGACGTCAAGCAGATGGCGCTCGACCAGCGTCGGGCCCTGCTGGACCAGGCCGAGGCCAAGAAGGAGCTCGACGCCCTGCTGGCCAACCCGCGGGCCACGCAGGCGCAGCGGGAGGCCGCCCGCCTGGCCTACGACGAGATCACCCTGCGGATCGAACGGCTCGCCGTCCAGCAGGAGCGGCTGAACGCCGACCAGGAAGAGGCGAACCGCAAGGGTGTTGAGGGGTCCGACCAGGTTGTGGCCGCCAAGCAGCGGGTCGCCGACGCCAACGAAAGGGTCGCCGACGCGCAGCGGCGGGTGCAGGAGGCCAACGAGCGGGTCGCGGTGGCCCAGCAGCGGGTCGCCGACGCGGTGGCGGCCCAGGCTGACCAGCAGCGGCAGGCCGCGTTCGCGGTCGCGCAGGCGCAGCAGGCGGTTATCAACGCGCATCGGCAGGCCGAGTCGGCCGCGGTGCGGGCCGGGGTTGCCGGCGGTGAGGCGCTGGACAACCTCAACACGATCATGGGCAAGCTGTCGCCGACAGCGCAGCGGTTCGCCCGGTTCATCTTCGACCTGCGCGACGAGTTCCTGGACCTGCGGGCCGCCGCCGCGGACAACCTTCTGCCCGGGGTCCAGTCGTCCATCGAGCGGCTGCTGCCCCGGCTGCCGGACTTCCGCGACTACATCGCCCGGTCCGCCGACGCTGTCGGTGACCTGTTCGACGAGACGTCCAAGTTCCTGTCCACCGACCCGACGTGGCGGCGGTTCTTCTCCAACGTAGACCAGCAGACCGTGCCCACCTTGGAGCGGCTGTGGCGGATGAGCCGCAACGTCGGCACGGCCACGGTTGGGCTGGTCAACGCCTTCGAACCGTTCAATGAGGACATTGGTTCGGGGCTGGAGCGGCTGACTGAACGGTTCGCCCGGTGGGCCACCACCCTCGACCAGAACCAGGGCTTCCAGGAGTTCCTCGCCTACGTGCGGGAGAACGGCCCACGGGTGGTCAAGCTCATCGGCGAGATGACCGAGTTCGTGTTCCGGTTTATCCGGGCCGCCGCCCCGGTCGGCTCGGTGGTGACCCGCTTCTTCATCGAACTGTTCGAAGCGCTCAACCGGATCCCGATCCCCGTTCTGACGATGATCGCCTCCGGTATCGCGGCGATCTCGCTGGGCTTGTCCCTGCTGGCTATCCGCAGCCGGGCGATCGAGCTGTTCGGCGCCGCCGCCAAGGTCGCGGCCACCTGGGTGGACCGGCTCCGCACGTCCTTCACCGCCGCGTCGGGCGAGTCGGGCCGGTTCGCCCTGACGCTGGACGGGGTGCAGCGGTCTGGCCGCAACGCCTCCAAGGGCCTGGGCGCGGTGACCGGCGTGCTGACCGGGCCGTGGGGGGCGGCCCTGACTGCAGCCTCGATCGGGTTGGGGTTCTTCCTGGAGAAGCAGGCCGAGCAGAAGGCGAGGGTCGAGGGGCTTCGGCTGGCCCTTGGCCAACTCGGTGACGCCTACCGGGATCTGGGCGCCGAAGGAGCCGCAGCCGGCCGGGCCACCGACGAGATGCTGCGCAGCATCGTCCGCAACAACCCGGACATGCAGCGGGCCATCCTCGCCCTCGACAGGCTCGGCGTCTCCTTCGACCAGGTCGCCGCCGCGGCAGGTGGGTCGGAGGCCGACCTGTCCGACATCCTCGCCAGGTTGGACCAGGAGATCGCGACCCTGGGCGACAAGTGGCAGAAGGAAGTGCTGAAGTTCTGGGACCCTGGCAAGGCCAAGGGCCTGTCCGACCAGATGAACCAACTGCGGGAGGTGCGCAAGGCGGTCGCCGAGTACGCCAAGCAGCTGGGCCAGGCGGACCAGGCGAACGATCTGATGAACACGTCGACCACCGAACTTCGGCAACCGCATGTGAACCTGTCCGCGGTGTTCCTCGACAACGCCACCAAGATCCGGGCTCTGCAGGTGCTGGTCGACGCGTTCTCCAACTCGGAGGCCACCGCCACCGACCGGGTCAACGCGCTTCGGCAGGCCGTCGAGCTGCAAACCGGTTCTGCGATCAACGCGAACGAGGCCGACGAACGGTTCCAGCAGGCCCTGGTCAACCTGACCGCGCAGGTCAAGAACGCCAAGGCCGCCGGGGACGACCACGCCGCCAGCATGAGCAAGAACACCGAGGCCGGGCTGCGGAACCGGGACGCGATCGAGGAGGCCGCCCTGGCGGCCCGGGACCTGTACCTGCAGGACATCGCCTCCGGTGTGCCGATGGACGAGGCCACCAGGAAGCACCACGACCGGATCAAGGCCCTGCAGAAGGAGGCCGAGGAGGCGGGGCTGAGCAAGACCGAGACGGACGAGCTCATCAAGACCTACGGCGACGTTCCGGACAAGGTGGAGACCACCTTCAAGACCAAGAACTTCGACCAGGTTTTCGAGGAGTTGGCCCAGCTCAAGTTCATCCAGGACGCACTTGCGCAGGGCATGTCGTTGGAGGAGGCCCGGCACCACTGGAAGATCAAGAAGTGGATGCAGGGCCCCATGTTCTTCGCACCGGGCAGCCACCCGGGTGGGGATGGCCCCGGCGTGAAGGTGTCGGTCTTCTCCAGTGGTGGCCGCGCCTCGGGGCCGGGCACTGCCACGTCGGATTCGATCCTGGCGCGGCTGTCCAACGGCGAGTTCGTCCAGCCGGCCGCTGCGGTCGACTACTACGGGCAGGGGTTCATGGAGGCGATCCGCCGCCGGCTCATCCCCCGCGAGATGCTGCCCGGCTTCGCCCGCGGCGGACTGGTCAGGTTCCCGTTCACCGTCGACCTGGAGCACACCTTCGTCCCCACGTTGGACGACGTGGTCAGCAAGGTGGTGCCGGCGGTGTCGGCCGGCGGCATCGGCTCGGCGGACATGATGCGCATCCTGCGGCGCGTGTTCCCCGGCCTGCCCATGTACTCCGGATACCGGCCGGGGTCGCGCACCGCGTCCGGGTCGCTGTCCTACCACGCCATGATCGCCGCCGACGGTGACCCGGGCCGGGCCGTGGACATCCCCCCGATCCGGGACGTGTTCAACTGGATCCACGACCACTACTTCCGGCAGACCCGGGAGCTGATCTGGCTGGGCGACAAGTACCGGAACATCTGGAACGGCCGCCACCACAAGTTCTCCGACGCGCTGCTGCGGCAACATGGTGTCGCCGGCATGCCCAACGCCCACATCCACTGGGCGATGGACTCCGGCGGCATGCTGCAGCCCGGCTGGAACCCGCCGATCTGGAACGGCACCGGCAAACCCGAGCCGGTGCTGACCGACCAGCAGTGGCGGCAGATCGCCCGGGCGGCCCGGGGTGGCGACTCCCCGTCCACAGTGAACCAGTACAACTTCCGGGACACGACGCTCACCCCGCAGCTGTTGCAAGCCATCCAGGACCGGCAGCGGGCGCAGGAACTTCTGGCCCGGCCGGGGCGGCCAAGGTAGCGGAAGGGGGTCGGCGTGCCTCTCGTTGTCGTCGGCCCCACCCCGCCGCCGCCGCTGCCGCCGCCCGCACCGCCGGCCCCGCCGCCGCCGGTCGGGACGATGCGGGCCACGTGGACCGCACCCGACGGAACCCTGTGGGACCTGTCCAGCCCGGACCCGAACCACGGGTGGCTGACAACCAACGGCATCGGCGGCTGGGGCGCCACCCCGATCGAGATCGTCGCCGACCCGGACGCGCGGGGTGGGGAACAGGTACGCACCATCCGCTCGCTGCCGCGGCGGCTCACCTGGCCGCTGCACATCCACGGCGAGCAGGACGGCGTGGTCACCCACATGACGTTCGTCCACCGGTACCGGGCGCTGATGCGGGCGTTCACCCAAACCACCCAGTGGGGCAGGCCCGGTGTGCTGCGGGTGTCCCGGCCGGACGGCACCGCCCGGGAGATCGAAGCCTTCTACGAGACCGGATTCGGTGGGGAGCCGGGCGAGAACTGGGTGTACGCCAACCCGGTTCTGACCCTGTACTGCCCGGACGGGTACTGGCGGGATGCCACCCCGATCAGCGTCGAACGCAGCTTCGTCCAAGGCGTCCCCTACCTGGACCCGTACCCGACCGTGTCGTCGGGCCGGGTGCTCGGGGAGACGACCATCATGAACCCGGGCGACGTGGACGCATGGCCCACGTGGACGATCACCGGCCCGGCCGAGTCGCTGGTGGCCACCAACAACTCGGCCGGCCAGTCGTTCACCCTCACCTACACGCTGGGGGCGGGTGAGACGGCGACCATCCGCACCCAGCGTCCGATGCTGCGCGGCCCGAACGGGGAGAACATCGTCGGCGCGCTCGGCTGGCCCTCCGCGCAGCTGTGGCCGCTGCGGCCCGGCAACAACGACGTCGACTTCCAGGTGACCGGCTCCGGGCCCGGCACGTCGATCGTGTTGGAGTTCTACCCGCGGTACGAGGCGGCGTAGCCCATGCAGCCACTGTTCCGCCCGGAGATCTTCCTGCTGGTCACCGACTGCAACCTGTCCGTGGTCGGCGACCCGATCACCCTGTGGGACACGTTGGACTGCACGCTGCGGTTCAACGAGCCCGGGTCGGGCATGTTCACCGCACCCGCCTACCCGTGGATCCGGGAGCAGATCGACGCCGGCAACCGGATCGTGGTGATCCGCAGCCAGCAGGTGTTCATGGCCGGGCCGATCGAACGGTACATGATCGAACAGTCGGACAACGGGGAAAACGCGGGCGTCGGCAAGATCACCGTCTACTTCGCTGACGACCTGGCGCTGATCGCCGGCCGCCTCGTCTACCCGAACCCGGCGCTGACACCTCCGCAGCAGACCGGCGACTTCTGGGAGTTCACCGGCAACGCCGAAACAGCCATCCGCAGCCTGGTCAACCTCAACGCCGGGCCGGGCGCGCTGGCGCCCCGGCAGGTGCCGAAGCTGGTTCTCGGCTCGCCGGCCGGGGTCGGCACCAACGTGACCGTGAAGTCAGGCTGGGAGCCGCTGCTCGACGTGGCCCGCAAGGCAGCCCTCGACGGCGGCGGCCTCGGGTTCCGCACCAGGCAGGTCGGAACCCAGATCGTGTTCGAGACGTACCAGCCGGCGGACCTGACCGGGCAGATCCGGTTCGGGTTCGGCCTGGGCAACCTGCGGTACCTGGCGTACGAGCGGCAGGCGCCGACCGCCACCACCGCCATCGTCGGCGGCCAGGGTGAGGGCGCGGGCAAGTTCGTCACCGAACGAAACCGCACCGCGGACGAAACCACGTGGTGGCGGCTGGAGACGCTGGTGCCGCAGCCGGGCGACATCGACCTCAGCGAGCTGGAGAAGGAAGGCGACGACGCCCTGGCCGAAAAGTCCGAGACGGCGCGGCTGCAGACCGCGGCCTACGACACCGACGACATGCGGTTCGGCATCGACTACGGCCTCGGCGACCGGGTGTCAGTGCAGATCGACACGGGGCTGGAGATCTCCGAGCTGGTGCGGCTGGTCCACCTGCAGGCGTGGGCGACCGCCGGCGAGTTGGTGTCGGCGATGGTCGGCACCCAGGAGGCGTCCCACGACCCGGAGTGGGTGAAGCGGCTGCGGGACATCGACCGCCGGGTCGGCCAGGTTGAGCGTCGCATGCTTCCCGCCGCCTGACACGCCTGCCCGATACGACCCCAGACCAGTGTGGAGGTGCCGTGGCGAGGCTGCTGTACGGGGGAACCCCGGCCGACTTCGCGGTCGCCCTGGGCAGCTCGGTTCAGATCCCCGACGTGATCCCGGAGGCGACCGGCCGCACCGCGCTGATCCCCGAGGGCGCGGTGGTGTTCAACGTGTACGACTCGGTCGACGGCAACCAGGTCACCGACCTGCTGGACGAGTCCGGGTCGCCGATCAGCACGGTCAGCACCTCCGTCGAGTTGGGGGACCTGGGCCGGGTGCCGGCGTTCTACGGGCCGGACAACTACACCGCCGACCTGTGGCTGACCACCGACGGCACCGTCTACTACCGGATACCGCCGTCCACCACGGACCTGTTCGTCCGGCTGGCGGCGGCCGAGGAGAACCTTGCGCAGCTGCTGAACTCGCAGCCGCTGATCGTCCACAAGACGGCGGAGCCGACGAACAACACGGCGAACCTGGTCGACGACCCGGAGCTGGTGCTGACGATTCCGCAATCGGGCTCCTGGTCGTTCTTCGGTCCGATCTTCTTCAGCAGCAGCGCGACCGCCGACTTCAAGCTGACGTTCGTCGGCGCCGCCGGCCTGAACTCGAACAGCATCCGGTTCAGCGTGAACGCCAACGCGGGCAGCAACAGCGCCCAAATGTACTTCGGCGGCCAAGTCGCCAACATCGACCGGGTCAACACCTTCCAGGCCGTCCACGTGTGGGGCAACCTCGACGGGCCCGCCGCGGGGAGGTTGGTTCTCCAATGGGGACAGCAGGCGGTCGACGCCGGGCCGACGGCCGTGCTGAAGGGGTCGTGGCTGCAGGCGCGGAGGCTGCCATGACCAGTCCCACCACGCCGGTTGGAAGGGGTTTGACCGGTGGCGTCTAAGTCGTATCCCCGCTCCGGCTACAACGGCGGCGCGGTCACCGAACTGGAACACGAGCGGCTCGTCAACGCGCTCGCACCAGACGGACTGCTCGGCGATCCGACCGAGGCGCCGATGGTGTACGCCGACGGCGCCGGCACCCGGCAGGTGCGTATCCGGGCCAACCGGTTCGCCCTCGTCCGCGGCAGCCTGTACGAGTCGGGGGACACCGACATCACCCTGGGGCCGTTGGCGGCCAACACATCCGGGGCCACCCGCATCGACCTGGTCGTGCTGCGGCTGTCCCGCACCGACTACAAGGTCGCTGAGACCGTCATCACCGGAACACCGGGTGCTGGTGCGCCGTCGCCGGTGCAGCAGACCGGGTCGACCGGATTCTGGGACCTGCCGCTGGCCGAGGTGACCGTCGAAAGTGGTGTGGTGAACCTGCCCGGGTCGGCGGTGAAGCCGCGCGCCTGGTTCGTCGGCGAGGACGGCAACATCCGCTGCACCTCGACCACGCGGCCACCGCACCAAGCCGGCAGGATCATCCGCGAGCTGGACACCAACCGCACCCTGCAGTCCACCGGCGCCGGCGGGACCTGGATCGTGCTGGCTGAGGACACCGGCTGGTTGACCTTCCCCGCCTCCTCGGGCTGGACGGCGACGGGGTTCTTCGTCCGGCGGAAGAACGGCTGGGTGACGGTCGAGATCAACGGCAACCGCAGCGGCGGCAGCATCGGGTCCTCCACTCCTAGCCAGATAGGCACGTTGCCGGCCGGGTTCCGGCCCTCCCACAACACGACCTTTGTGGCGGTGCTGTCCTCGCCGGACCACACGACCAACGCCTACATCGCGCCGTCGGGTGCGGTCATCCTGCAGCCGAACTTCAGCCAAGGGATCTCGTCGGGTTCGTGGGTGTTCGCCGCGGTCGCGTTCCCCCTCGACGAGACGTAGCCCCCGAATCCTTCGCCGTGCCGCAGCAGCGGCCATTCCATCCTGCCCGACCACGACCAGGCCAGCACCGGCCCCGGTGTCGGCCTGGTCGCGCATGCCCTGAAAGGAGCGCCCATGTCGACCGATCCTCACCCGGTTCCCGATGAGGACCCGGAGCAGCACATCGGAGACGAGATCCCCGACCCGTGGGCGGACCCCGAGCAGGCCGACTGGCCAAACAGCGAGGAGGTGACCGGCTGATGGGGTGGGTAGTGGTGCCGTGCCTGGACGAGGCACGCGACCAGCTCAACGCGCGGTTCCCGAACCGTGACAAGACCAGCGACGGGTCGATCGGCGACACCCGGCACCAGGCCGGCGTGTCGAGCCACAACCCGGACCGCACCGGAAACCCCGAGTACCGGGACGGGGACAGCAAGGACGAGGTGCGTGCCCGGGACTTCGACGACGACCTGCGCGACCCCGCGGGTGTCACGATGGAGCAGGTCGTCCAGCTGTGGGTGACCCTGGCCCGCAGCGGCGTCCTGTGGTGGGTGCGGTACATCATCTACAAGGGACGGATCTGGCACAAGCGGGACGGCTTCAAGACCCGCGTCTACACCGGGTCGAACCCGCACGACAAGCACGCGCACGTCAACTCGGACTTCACCCAGGCCGCGGACACGGTCACCGGCACCAACTGGCACCTGGACGACCTGAAGGGTGCGCCGAAGCCCAAGCCGGCGCCGAACCCGGCCGGCCGGCCGGCACCTGGCCCGCCCGTGCCGTTCCCGCTGCCGGCCGGCTACTACTTCGGCCCGCGGGAAGGCGGCAACCACAGCGTCAGCGGCTACTACGGCCGCCTGTTCAAGGGCAAGCCCGACCAGGACTGGCTACGCATGTGGGCGACCCAGCTGGCCCGGCGCGGCTGGCCGGTCGGCAAGGGCAAGCGGTACCTGCACCGCTGTGGCAACGACGGCAAGTACGGGCCGGAGTACCGGGAGCTGATCGAAGCGTTCCAGCGCGACCAGCATCTCAAGGTTGACGGCTTGCTCGGCCCCAAGACCTGGTACGCCGCCTACCACAACCCAGTCACCTGACGCATGGATAACAACGACATCGTCGAGCGGCTGGCCCGGCTGGAAACCAAGTTGGACATGCACCTGACCCGGGCCAGTGACCACGAGGCACGCATTCGACGGCTGGAGCAGGCCCTGTGGTGGGCCTCCGGGGTGGCAATGGCCGGCGGCGGCATGGTCGGGGCCGTGCTGGGCCGCGTGGGCTGACCGCCCGGCCGGAGGTCAGCAGCGAAAGGGGTGTGAACCATGTTCACAGTGAGGTTCTGGAGGCAGGCCGCCGAGCGGGCGGTCAAGTCGGCGGCGCAGGCAGCCCTGGGCCTGTGGGTCGGCGCCGAGGTGTTCAACGCCTGGGACGCGGACTGGGCGAAGGCCGGCGGCGTGGCGCTCGGCGGTGCCGTGCTGTCGCTGCTGTCGTCGCTGGCGTCCGGCGGCGTCGGCCAGCCCGGCTCGCCATCGGCGGTGAAGCATTGACTTCCTCCCCCGCCTAAAGGCGGGGGATTCCCGCCCTCACGGGCTGGGCTTCCTGCTTCACAGCCGACCGCACCCGGGAGGACCCGGAATGTCTCACGTCAGCTCCACAGGCCGACACCGCTCGACCAGCGGCCAG
>DASVCA010000129.1:0-17774 GCA_036381835.1 Micromonosporaceae bacterium | reverse complement strand
TGGCTGACGCTCATCGGCTTCCACATGACGTTCCTGGTGCAGCACTGGCTGGGTAACGCGGGCATGCCGCGCCGTTACGCCGACTACCTGCCGACCGACGGGTTCACCACGCTGAACACCATCTCGACCATCGGGTCGTTCGTGCTCGGGGTGTCGGTGCTGCCGTTCCTGTGGAACGTGTGGAAGTCGTACAAGACCGGTCCGGTCGTCACCGTCGACGACCCGTGGGGGTACGGTAACTCGCTGGAGTGGGCGACCACCTCGCCCCCGCCGCTGCGCAACTTCCACCGGCTGCCGCGCATCCGCTCGGAGCGTCCGGCGTTCGACCTGAAGTTCCCGTCGCTGGCCGTGGGAGCCTCGCTCGCCGGCCCACCGGAAGGCGGTGCCGCGCCGCTGACCAGGGCATCGGACCAGGGTGCGAGCTACCAGGAGGACATCGGCTCCAACGTGGACCGCCGGCAGGATCGGGATCAGGGCTGATCGACCCCGGTGGCTCCCGCCTGCACCGCCGCAACCTCGCGGAGAAAGCCACGCACCTGTAGGAACTCGCCGAGCGTCGTTCGGTGATCGGCGCAGGCGAGCCAGGTCTTGCGCCGATCGGCGGGATGCAGTCGTGGGTTGTTCCAACGCAGCGCCCACACCGCCGGAGCCCGACAGCCCCGCGCTGAGCAGATCAGCTCGGGTGAGGCGGATTCGGCATCGGTCACGGAGTCGAGTCTAAGCAGCGGTCACCTGCTCCGAAGTTGGCGAAAAAGCGGATTTATCGGTCTGTGCGGCGCGGTATCGCCCACGCATGCGAGGCTTGGAACGGCAACGGCCTAGTTGATCGACTGGAGGAGCCGTGGCGACGACGCCCGACACCCCGACACCCGCATCGGCCGAAGAACCGTCCGTACCCGAGTCGAACGGTCGCCCGGCGATCCCGACGCCGGCCGCGGACGCCACCCTGCTCGAGCGGGCGCTCTTCGAGGTCAAACGGATCATCGTCGGCCAGGACCGGCTGGTGGAGCGGATGTTCGTGGCGCTGCTCGCCCGCGGACACTGCCTGCTGGAAGGGGTGCCCGGCGTGGCGAAGACCCTCGCCGTCGAGACCCTCGCCAAGGTCGTCGGCGGCACCTTCGCCCGGGTCCAGTTCACCCCGGACCTGGTGCCCGCGGACATCGTCGGCACCCGCATCTGGCGGCAGTCGAGTGAGAAGTTCGATGTGGAACTCGGGCCGATCTTCGTGAACTTCCTGCTCGCCGACGAGGTCAACCGGGCGCCGGCCAAGGTGCAGTCGGCGCTGCTGGAGGTCATGTCGGAGCGACAGGTGTCGATCGGTGGGGGGAGCTATCCGGTGCCGGACCCGTTCCTGGTCATGGCCACGCAGAACCCGATCGAGCAGGAGGGCGTCTACCCGCTGCCCGAGGCGCAGCGCGACCGGTTCCTGATGAAGGTCATCGTCGGCTATCCGAGCGACGTGGAGGAACGCGAGATCGTGTATCGGATGGGAGTCGACCCGCCCGAGCCGAACACGGTGCTGACCCCAACCGAGCTCCTCGCTCTCCAACGCCGTGCCGATCAGGTCTTCGTGCACAACGCGCTCGTCGACTACGCGGTGCGTATGGTGGTCGCCACCCGCGCCCCGGCGCAGCACGGCATGCCGGACGTCGCCCGGCTCATCCAATACGGCGCCAGCCCGCGCGCCTCGCTCGGCCTGGTACGGGCCACCCGCGCGCTGGCCCTCATGCGGGGGCGGGACTACGCCCTGCCACAGGACATGCAGGACGTCGCCCCGGACATCCTGCGCCACCGACTGGTGCTCAGCTACGACGCGCTCGCCGACGACGTGCCCGCCGATCACATCGTCGGGCGTCTGATGGCCACCGTGCCCGCCCCCACGGTCACGCCGCGCCAGCAGGCCACCCCGTCGCGCCCCGCCGGCGGCTGGCCGGGACAGACGCCGTGAGAGCGCCGGGCACCGGTACGGGCGACCGGCCCGGCGGAGGACCGGCTCGGGCGGAGGCGCTCCTCGCCCGTCTGCAACTGCTGGTGACCCGGCGGCTCGACGGACTGCTGCAGGGCGACCACCTCGGTCTGCTGCCCGGCCCGGGCAGCGAGTCGGGAGAGTCCCGGGAGTATCGACCGGGCGACGACGTGCGTCGCATGGACTGGCCGGTGACCGCGCGGACCACGATCCCGTACGTGCGCCAGACCGTGGCCGACCGGGAACTGGAGACGTGGCTGGCGGTCGATCTCTCCGCCAGCCTCGACTTCGGCACCGCCTGCTGGCTGAAACGCGACCTGGCGCTGGCGGCCGCTACCGCGGTGGCCCAGCTGACCGCCCGGGGCGGGAACCGGGTGGGTGCGGTGGTCGCCACCGGCGGCGGCCACGACGGGTCGCCGGGCCACCGCTTCCGGCTTCCGGCCCGGTCAGGTCGACGGGAGGCGCAGGCCCTGCTGCGAGCCATCGCCAGGACGCAGATCCGACCGGGCCGGACCGACCTGGGCGCGCTGATCGACATGCTCAACCGGCCGCCCCGGCGCCGCGGGGTCGCCGTGGTGATCTCCGATTTCCTGGCTTCCCCCGATGGTTGGGCGCGGCCGTTGCGCAGACTCGCCGCCCGCCATGACGTGCTGGCCGTCGAGGTGATCGACCCCCGGGAACTCGAACTGCCCGATGTCGGCGTGCTCGCCCTGGTCGATCCCGAGACCGGCCGGGTGCACGAGGTGCAGACCGCCGACGCCCGGTTGCGCCGCCGGTACGCGGCGGCCGCCACCCGGCAGCGTACGGCGATCGCCGAAGCGCTACGGGCGGCCGGGGCCGGGCACCTGCGCCTGCGCACCGACTCCGACTGGCTGATGGACATCGTGCGGTTCGTCGCCGCGCAGCGACGGATGGGTCGCCGTGGCAGATCCGGGTCATCCGCGACCCGCGTTGGGGGTGCAGGATCGTGATTCGCTTCTTGGCACCGTGGTGGCTGCTGGCCCTGCTGCCGGTGGCCGTCCTCGCCGCCGGCTACGTCTGGCGCCAGCTCCGTCGCACGTCGTACGCGCTGCGGTTCACCAACGTGGACCTGCTCGCCACGCTCGCTCCGAAGGGGCTGGGCTGGCGCCGCCACCTCGCCGCGGGCGCGTTCCTGCTCAGCCTTCTCGCGCTCGCCGCAGCGCTGGCACGACCCGCGGTCGACGTCAAGCAGCCGCTGGAGCGGGCCACCGTCATGCTCGCCATCGACGTCTCGCTGTCGATGCAGGCGCGGGACGTCGCGCCGTCGCGACTGCAGGCCGCTCAGGAGGCGGCCAAACAGTTCGTCCTGGAGTTGCCGGCCGGCTACAACCTCGGGCTGGTGGCGTTCGCGAAGTCGGCCAACGTGCTCGTACCGCCCACCAAGGAGCGACAGCCGGTGATCGACGCGATCGACGGGCTGGCACTGGCGGAGGCGACCGCGACCGGGGAAGCGGTGTTCACCTGTCTCGAGGCGATCCGGATGGTGCCGGCCCACGGCGCGCAAGGTGCACCCCCGGCTCGTATCGTGCTGCTCTCCGACGGCTTCCGGACCACCGGACGCTCCATCGAGGAGGCTGCCGCCGCGGCGAGCGCGGCGAACGTGCCGGTGTCCACGATCGCGTTCGGCACCGACGGCGGGATGATCGAGATCGGCGGTCAGATCCAGCGCGTCCCGGTTGACCGGTTCGCCTTGGCCGAGCTCGCCGAGACCACGCGGGGTCACTTCTACGAAGCCGCGTCGGTCAACGAACTCAAGCGGGTGTACGAGGACATGGGCAGCTCGATCGGGCACCGCACCGAGTCCCGTGAGATCACCCACTGGTACGCGGCGATCGCGCTGCTGCTCGCGCTCGCCGCCGGCGCGATGAGCCTGCTGTGGACCTCGCGGCTGCCCTGACCACGGGCCGGTTAGTGCTTACCTGGCGGTAACGCCTAATCTGCCAGGGGCAGCCTGCCGAAGCAACGCAAAGGGAGAAGACGGTGGCGCGAACCGTACTGGTCACGGGGGGAAACCGGGGGATCGGCCTGGCCATCGCCCAGGCCTTCGCCAAACAGGGCGACCGGGTGGCGGTCACCCACCGCGGCAGCGGCGCCCCCGATGACCTGTTCGGCGTGCGCTGCGACGTCACCGACCCCGAGTCGGTGGACGCGGCGTTCACCACAGTGGAGGCGGAACTCGGGCCGGTCGAAGTGCTGGTGGCCAACGCCGGCATCACCGACGACACCCTGCTGCTGCGCATGTCCGAGGAACAGTTCACCCGGGTGCTCGACACCAATCTGACCGGCGCGTTCCGGTGCGCCAAGCGGGCCGCCGCGAAGATGCTGCGGGCGAGGTGGGGCCGCATGATCTTCATCTCCTCCGTCGTCGGCCTGTACGGCAGCCCCGGGCAGGTCAACTACGCGGCCAGCAAGGCCGGGCTGATCGGGATCGCCCGCTCCATCACCCGGGAGTTGGGCAGCCGTAACATCACCGCGAACGTGGTCGCCCCCGGTTACATCGAGACCGACATGACCGCCGCACTGCCGGAGGAACGCAAGGCCGAGTACCGCAAAGCCATCCCCGCTGGCCGGTTCGCCACCCCCGACGAGGTCGCCGGGGTGGTCACCTGGCTGGCCGGCGATGCCGCCGGATACATCTCCGGCGCGGTCATCCCGGTCGACGGCGGCTTGGGCATGGGTCACTGAGGAGGAGCTGTACGTGTCTGGACTGCTGGCTGGTAAGCGACTGCTGGTCACCGGTGTGATCACCGATCAGTCGATCGCCTTCTCGGTGGCGAAGCTCGCCCAGGAGAACGGTGCGACGGTGGTGCTCACCGGCTACGGACGGCTGTCACTGGTCCAGCGGATCGCCAAACGGCTGCCGGTGGAAGCGCCGGTGATCGAACTCGATGTGACCGATCCGGAGCACCTCGCCGGCCTCGCCGACAAGGTGCGCGAGCACGTCGACGGACTGGACGGCGTGGTGCACTCCATCGGGTTCGCGCCGCAGAGCTGCCTGGGGGGCGGGTTCCTCGACGCGCCGTGGGAGGACGTGGCGACCGCCCTGCACGTCTCCACGTACTCCTACAAGGCGCTGGCCATGGCGGCCCTGCCGCTGATGGGCCCCGGCGGCGCGATCGTCGGCCTGACCTTCGACGCCACCCGGGCCTGGCCCGTCTACGACTGGATGGGGGTGGCGAAGGCGGGCCTGGAGTCGGCCTCCCGCTACCTGGCGCTGCATCTGGGGCCCAAGGGCATCCGCAGCAACCTGGTCTCCGCCGGTCCGCTGCGGACCATGGCGGCCAAGTCGATCCCGGGTTTCGAGCAGTTCGAGGATGCCTGGGTCGAGCGGGCGCCGCTCGGTTGGTCGCTGACCGACCAGGAGCCGGCGGCCCGGGCCTGTCTGGCGTTGCTGTCCGACTGGTTCCCGGCCACCACCGGAGAGATCATCCACGTCGACGGCGGCTACCACGCCGTCGGCGCCTGATCGGTTCGACTGCCCGGTGCACGTCGGTCGGCACGACTCGACAGCCTGCCGGCCCGGCGAGCCGGCCCGGGGATAATTGGCCGCATGGTCGCGTACGACGCGCTGCTGCTGGTCTCCTTCGGCGGGCCCGAAGGGCCGCAAGACGTGCTGCCGTTCCTGGCCAACGTGACCCGCGGGCGCGGGGTGCCGCCGGAGCGCCTCGCCGAGGTCGCCGAGCACTACCGGCAGTTCGGCGGCGTGTCGCCGATCAACCAGCAGTGCCGCGACCTGCTCGCCGCCATCCGCGCCGACTTCGCCGCCAACGGGCTGGACCTGCCGGTCTACTGGGGCAACCGCAACTGGCACCCGATGCTCGCCGACACCGTCGCGCAGATGCGCAACGACGGGGTCCGGCGAGCTCTGGCCTTCGTCACCAGCGCCTACGGCGGCTACTCCTCCTGCCGCCAATACCTGGAGGACATCGCCGAGGCCCGGGCGGCGGTCGGCCCCGACGCGCCGGTGATCGACAAGCTGCGCCAGTACTGGGACCACCCCGGGTTCGTCGAGCCGCACATCGACGCGGTGCGGGAGGCGATCGCCACCCTCGGGCCGGTCGATCCGCGTACCACCCGTCTGGTCTTCACCGCGCATTCCGTCCCCGTCTCGATGGCCGCCACCGCCGGCCCGGAAGGCGGCCGCTACGAGGCGCAACTGCAGGAGGTCGCCCGTCTGGTGGCCGCGGCGGCCGCCCCGGCGCTGCCCTATGATCTGGTCTGGCAGAGTCGGTCCGGTCCGCCGCAGGTGCCGTGGCTGGAGCCGGACGTCAACGACCATCTCGCCGCGCTCGCCCAGGGCGGCGTCCGATCGGTGGTGGTCAGTCCGATCGGCTTCGTCTCCGACCACCTGGAGGTGGTGTGGGACCTGGACACCGAGGCCGCGGGCACGGCGAAGCGGCTCGGACTGGCTTTCGCCCGCGCGGCCACCCCCGGCACCGACCCCCGGTTCGTGGCCATGGTCCGCGAGCTGGTTCTGGAACGGCTTCACGACACACCCCGTCACCGGCTCGGTACGCTGCCGACATGGGACACCTGCCGGCCCGGCTGCTGCCCACCGCCGTCACGCCGTCGTCGATGACCCGCACCGCCCACCCGGAGGGCACCCGGTGACCGCGGGCAGACCGGTGGCGAGCTGGCTGACCGACATGGACGGGGTGCTGCTGCACGAGGGCGTGCCGATCCCCGGGGCACCCGAGTTCATCAGCCGGCTGCGCGCCTCCGGCAAGCCCTTCCTCGTGCTGACCAACAACTCCATCTACACCCCGCGGGACCTGCAGTCCCGGCTGACGCGGATGGGCTTCGACGTGCCCGAGGAGGCGATCTGGACCTCGGCCCTGGCCACCGCCCAGTTTCTCGCCGAGCAGCGGCCGGGCGGCACCGCGTACGTCATCGGTGAGGCGGGGCTGACCACGGCGCTGCACGCGGTCGGTTACATCCTGACCGACTTCGCCCCCGACTACGTGGTGCTGGGGGAGACCCGCACCTACAGCTTCGAGGCGATCACCAAGGCGGTGCGGCTGATCAAGGATGGTGCCCGGTTCATCTGCACCAATCCCGACCCGACCGGTCCGTCCGCGGAAGGCCTGCTGCCCGCCGCCGGGTCGGTCGCCGCGCTGATCTCCCGGGCCACCGGCGTCCGTCCGTACTTCGTGGGCAAGCCCAACCCGATGATGATGCGCAAGGCGTTGAACACCATCGACGCGCACTCCGAGACGACCGCCATGATCGGCGACCGGATGGACACGGACATCCTCTGCGGGTTGGAGGCAGGCATGGAGACCATCCTGGTCCTCTCCGGCATCAGCACCCGGGCGGACGCCGACCGCTACCCGTACCGGCCGTCGCGGATCGTCGCCTCGGTGGCCGATCTGGTCGACGAGATCTGAGCTCAGGGCGCCAGCGGCGCATTGCAGGCCGCCATCAGCGCCCGCCGGCACGCCGTGGTGAGCGGGCGCAGCACCTCGTCTCTCCGGCGGGCTTCGTGGCCGGTGACCGCCCCGCCCGGCACCACCTGTTCGGCCAGTGCCAGAACCCGGTCCAGCATGCTGGCTCGCGCGAACAGGCGGCGGGCACGTGGATCGAACCCCGGTGGGAGATCGGCTCCCGCGTCCGGCCGCCGCAGTGTGGCGAGGGCCCCGGACAACTCCGGTCGCCACTGGGCGGCCCCGATCCGAGTCAGCTCGGCGGTGGCCTCGGCGAGCGTCGCGGCCAGCTCCGCCTCCGCCTCCGCGGGGCTCGGCGGCGTCTGCCGCTTCGCGGACGGCGGTAGTGAGTAGGTCCGCCAGTGAACGGTCTCGAACGTCATCCCCGAGCCGGAGGTGTGCCGACGGACCTCCGGGATGAAACCCAGCCTGGCGGCGACCACCGCCTCGCCGGCCAGCAGCGCGGAGTCGGTGAACACGCCGGGCCCCGGCAGACCGCGCGGATCGCCCGGTGCGGGCAGCACCAGCCGGATGTCGTTCGGCGCCACCTTCGACAGGATCGGCAGCGCCTCGCGCAGCGGCACATCGGTCCACGTCCCGGGCGCATCGGCGACCAGATGCTCCTCGTCGCCGGCGATCTGATCGGCCACTTCGTCGAAAGGCACCAGGCCGGCCCGCCAGGCCCGCACCCAGGCCACGAACCGACTCGACCGGCGCGTGAGGAGGACATCCGCGCCTACTGCGGAGGACATGCAGGAAAGGGTAGCGTCTCGGCTCATGAGCGGCAGGTACGGCGGGGACGTGCTCGCGGGTGACTGGCGTCGTCGCGCGCGGGTGCCGGTGGTGGACGCCGAGCCCGACCTGGTCGTGGAGGACGTCGATTCGGGGTTCTGCGGTGCCGTGGTCGGGTTCGAGGCGGGCGCCGTGGTGCTGGAGGACCGGAACGGGCGTCGCCGCAACTTTCCGCTGCTGCCCGCCGCGTTCCTGCTCGACGGTGAGCCGGTGACCCTGCGCAGGCCCGCACGCGCCGCCGCGCCGCGGGCGCGGCGGCGCACCGCCTCCGGCTCGATCGCCGTTGACGGGGTGCGGGCCCGGGTGGCGCAGGCCAGCCGGATCTGGGTGGAGGGCGTCCACGACGCCGCGCTGGTGGAGCGCATCTGGGGCGACGATCTGCGGATCGAGGGCGTGGTGGTCGAGCCGCTGGACGGGATCGACGCGCTGCCCGAGCGGGTACGCGCCTTCGTGCCCGGTCCCGGCCGCCGGCTCGGGGTGCTCGTCGACCACCTCGTGCCCGGTTCGAAGGAGAGTCGCATCGTCGCCGCCGTCACCTCGCCGCACGTGCTGATCACCGGGCACCCGTACGTGGACATCTGGCAGGCGGTCAAGCCCGCCGTCGTCGGCGTCGACGCCTGGCCTGAGGTGCCGCCGGGCCGGCCGTGGAAGGAGGGTGTCTGTGCCGCGCTCGGGGTCGCCGATCCCGCCGTCCTGTGGCGGCGCATCCTGTCCCGGGTGGACAGCTTCCGGGACGTGGAGACGCCGCTGATCAACGCGATGGAGCGGCTGATCGACTTCGTGACCGCTAGCTCAGCCGGTCCGGATCCCGGGTGAGGATGAACGTGGCGATGTCCAGCGCCTCGACCGCGCCGCCCGGGTCGCGGCGCACCTGAAGCACCTCGCCGTTGTTCATGCCGGAGGTGCCCCGCCAGCGGTCCGGTGCCTGTTCGCGGAACCGCCACGGGGGGAGCTGTCCCCAGGGCAGCGGGGTGATCAGCAGTTCCTGGTCTCGGTCGTCCCAGCTCGCCTCGAACTCCCGGCCCATCCACCACCAGCGCCCGCACAGTTCGGCGGCGGACGCAGGCGGCGGCGCGGCGGCCGGCCGCCACAGCCGGGCCGGCGCCGGTACCGGCTCGTGGTCGAGCACCGTGGTCAGCACCGTCTTGCCGAGCGCGCCGAGATGGCCGTCGCGGAAGTTGTACACGTTCCCGTAGCCGACCACCGCGGTCCGGGACGGCCGGTGCACGGCGAGCGTCGCCTGGTAGCCCGGCATCGACCCGCCGTGACCCACGTAGATCCGTTCGCCGACCCGGTACAGCTCCAGCCCCAGTCCGTGCCCGCTGGACCAGGACTCCAGGTCGCTGAGTATGACGGGCACGCACATCTCGGCGAGGGTGGCCGGCGCCAGCACGGCCGGTTCCGGATCGGCAAGGAAAGCCGCCCACCGGGCCAGGTCGGACACCGTCGACCAGAGCTGGCCGGCCGGCGCCATCGCCCCGGTGTCGGTACGGGGTTCCTCCCGGAGCGTTCCGAGCCAGGGATGGCGTACGTAGCCGCGGGCGAACGGCTCCTGCGCCTGGTACGACGTCCGACGCATGCCGAGCGGCTCCAGCACCCGGTCGCGCAGCCGGTCCCACCAGCGCTCGCCGGTGACGTGCTCGATCACCGCGCCCAGCAACCCGTAGGCGAGGTTCGAGTAGTGGTGCAGCCGATACGGCGGGAAGGCGATCTTCTCCGGTGACAGGCCGGCCAGGAGTGCGGCCACGTCACCGCCCTCGGAACGCTCCCACCACGGGCCGTCCGGCTCCCGTTGCAGTCCGCCGGCGTGCCCGAGCAGCTGGCGCAGCGTGAGGTGGCCGACCGGGGTGTCCGGTAGGTGGCGGTGCAGCGGATCGTCGAGTCCGAGCCGCCCCTCGTCGCGCAGCTGCAGCACCGACACCGCGGTCATGGTCTTGGTGATCGAACCGATCCGGTAGTGCGTGTGCGGGTCCGGCGCCGGCTGCTCGCCCGCGCCTGCGACGTGGACCAGTTCGCCGTCTCGGATCACGCCGATGACCAGCGACGGCACCTGTCCACGTGCCCGTCCGTCCGCGGCCAGGACGTCGATCCGGTGGATGGTTTCGGGCGACAGCGACATCGGGGCAGGACTCCTTCGCCGCGGGTACGGGCCGGGACGAACCGTACCGCCTTAGGCCCGTCCCGGCGCAACGTTTTTCGACCTCGCATCGGCGGTTCGTAAATACGTGACACGGCGTGTCACCATCGACGCATGGAAGCCCTGCTGTGGATCGTGTTGGGCGTGGCGCTGACCGTCGCGGAGATGTTCACCACCACCCTGTTCCTGATCATGTTCGGGGTGGGGGCGTTCGCGGCGGCGGGTGCCGCCGCACTGGGGGCGCCGGTCGCGGTGCAGACCCTGGTGTTCGCCCTGGTCTCCGCGGCGAGTGTGATCGTCGTCCGGCCCGCGATCCGTCGCCGGCAGCGGGACGCCTTGGAGGGCGGCACCGCGTTCGGGGCGCAGGCGATCGAGGGCTCGGACGCAATGGTGCTGGAGCAGGTCGACGCGAACGGCGGAATGGTCAAGATCGACGGCGAGCTGTGGCTGGCCAGGGCGTACGACGGCACACAGGTGTACCGCCCGGGCGAGCGGGTCCGGGTCATCGAGATCCGGGGTGCCACCGCCATGGTCTGGCAGGACCAGTGAACAGGACTGAAACGAGGTAATGATGGAATTCGTCGCCTACGTGATCGGGGCGATCGCCCTGCTCACCGTGATCACGCTCATGAGGGCGGTGCGGATCGTGCCGCAGCAGCGGATGGACGTGGTCGAGCGGCTGGGTAGGTACAGGCGGACGCTGACCCCCGGTCTCAACCTGCTGGTCCCGTTCATCGACTCGGTGCGCAGCAAGGTGGACATGCGGGAGCAGGTGGTGAGCTTCCCGCCCCAGCCCGTGATCACCTCCGACAACCTGGTCGTCTCGATCGATTCGGTGCTCTACTTCAAGGTGGTCGACCCGGTGCGGGCCACGTACGAGATCGCCGATTTCCTGGAGGCGATCGAGCAGTTGACGGTGACCACCCTGCGCAACGTGATCGGCTCGCTGGACCTGGAGCGGACCCTGACCAGCCGCGAGGAGATCAACCGACACCTGTCCGGCGTGCTCGACGAGACCACCGGACGGTGGGGCATCAAGGTCACCCGGGTGGAGATCAAGGCGATCGAGCCGCCGCCGAGCATCCGCGACTCGATGGAGAAGCAGATGCGGGCCGAGCGGGACCGTCGGGCGGCGATCCTCAACGCCGAGGGGCACAAGCAGTCGCAGATCCTGATGGCCGAGGGTGAGAAGCAGGCCGCGGTGCTGCGGGCCGACGGTGATCGCCAGGCCCGCATCCTGCAGGCGGAGGGCCAGGCCAAGGCGATCCGGACCGTCTTCGACGCTATCCACCAGGCCAACCCGAGCCAGAAGGTGCTGGCCTACCAGTACCTGCAGGCGCTGCCGCAGATCGCCAACGGCCAGGCCAACAAGATGTGGATCGTGCCCACCGAGCTGACCAAGGCGCTCGAAGGACTCGGTGGCGCGCTGGGCGGGCTCGCCAACATGGCGAACGACGTACCCTCCCCGCAGGCGTCGCAGGACGCGGGCGCGGTCGAGCGGGAGGCGGCCGAGGCGGCGCAGGCCGCGGCCGCCGCGGTGCAGCAGGTCCACGACGAGGTACGGGCCGCGGAGGCACAGCTGAGCGGCGCACCCGGCGCGCCGAAGAGCCTGCCCGCCACCCCTCCCGCGCAGGCGAGCGGGTCGTTGTCCGATTCGGTGCCGCAGGCCGAGCGCGCCTGAAATCCGCGAAACCGCGCCCCGGCGCCCGGGCAGCTGTAACGATCCAGGGAGTCCGCAGGTTACGGACGCGTCCGGATCGTCGGCGGCTCGGTGCCGGGGCGCCGCGCTGTGCGCGGGCCGGTCCGAGCCCGGGGAAAGCGAGGCGACGAATGAGCGCGACGAGCAACGGATCGCAGCAGCCGCCACGCCGCCCGGCGGTGCCGCCCCGCCGGCCCCGTCGCGGCGATCTCGGACTCGGCGCGCTCATCGTCTCGCCCGGGCCGGCGGCGATTCCCGCCACCAACGCCTCCTGGGCGTGGGCCATGCGTCGTCTCGCCCGCGCGATGCTCGGCGCGCTGCCGCTGTACGCCGTGGTGTTCGGCCTGGTCACCCTCGGTCCGTTCGACGGGGACATGGCCGGGCGGGATCTCACCGCCTACCTGGCCGACGGACGGTGGCTGCACCTGATCGGGTGGCTCGGTGCGGTGTGGTTGGGGTTGATGGCGATCGCGGCGATCACCGCCCTGCTCGCCGCCACCCGCAGCCGCCGTACCGCCGCGGCCGGCCTGATGCTCGCCGTCGCGGCGACCGCGCTGACCCTGCCGTTCTCCGCGCTGCCCGGCGACACCGAGGTCGGCCTCGTCCACGCGCGGGCGCTGGTCCTCGCCGGTGCCGTCGTGCACAGCCTCGCCTGGGTGCTGGCCGGGGTGGCGGTGGCGCGCTCCGGCCTGCTCGCCGTCGGTGACGGGGTGGTGCTGGTGGCCGCCGGGCCGATGCTGGGCATCGTCGGACTGCTGGTCGGCCCGCTGCAGACCGTCGGGGCGCTGCTCGCCCTCGCCGCCGGCCTCGGCCTGCTGTGGCGCTCCGGGCGGGCGCTGCCGGTGGCCGACGTCCCCGACGATGCTCGGCCGGAGCTCGCCGAGCCGGCCGGGGGTCCGGAAGCGGAGACGGTCCCCGCATCCTGAGCCTCGGCGCGGTGATCGCCGGCCCTCGGGGGCCTCCTGGTACCGCCGCCGCGTCGCGTGCCGGGGAGAATCGGCGGGTGCCCGTCCACGAGATCACCGACTCCGACGACCCGCGGATCGCCGACTACCGCGCGCTCACCGACGTCGAGTTGCGGACCCGCTGGGAACCTCCGCACGGCCTGTTCATCGCCGAGGGGGAGCTGGTGCTGCGGCGGGCGGTGCGGGCCGGGTACCGGCCGCGGTCGTTCCTCGTCGACGCCAAACGGGTGGATCAGCTCGCCGACCTGACCGGACTCGGCGCGCCGGTCTACGCCGCCACACCCGAGGTGTTGCAGCGGATCACCGGATTCCACGTGCATCGCGGTGTGCTCGCCTCGTTTCACCGCCGGCCCTTGCCGGATCCGGAGCAGGTGCTCGCCTCGGCCCGCAGCCTGGCCATCCTGGAGAATCTGAACAATCACACCAATCTCGGGGCGATCTTCAGAGGCGCGGCGGCGTTGGGCGTCGACGGGGTGCTGCTCTCCCCGTCTTGCGCCGATCCCCTCTACCGGCGCAGTGTGCGGGTGAGCATGGGCGAGGTGTTCGCGATCCCGTACGCCCGGTTGGAGCCGTGGCCGCAGGCGCTTGCCCGGGTGCGGGCGGCGGGCTTCACCGTGGTGGCCCTGACACCGGCGGCCGATGCGCTCCCGATCCAGCGGCTCGATGCTGCATGCCGGGCCCGGCCGGCGCTGCTGTTCGGCGCGGAGGGCAGTGGCCTGTCGCCGGCGGCGCAGGCGGCCAGTGACGTACGGGTGGTGATACCGATGCGGCGCGGAGTGGATTCGCTGAACGTCGCCGCCGCCGCGGCGGTCGCCTTCTGGGAGCTGAACCGGTCCGATCCGGCGTAGGTCCCGGTGCGGGGCCGCGCTCAGATGGTGCAGGAATCCGGCCTTGAAATTGATGTATTCACATTTATAAGTTCAACATGCAGTGTCCGTTACATGATCAAGGGGTGACGATGTCCATCCGAAGGATCACTCGCATGCTGGCTGCGTTCGCCGCGTCCGCGGTGGTGGCGCTGGGCGTCAGCGTCGCCGGCCCGGCCCCGGCCTCCGCGGAGACCATCAACGCCGCCACCATCTGCTACAACACCAGCCAGGCCGGCCCCTTCGCCACCTACGCACACCAGGCCGCCTCGATCTGGAACAACGCCACCAACAACATCAACATGTCGAACTGCGGGTCGAACCTGATGATCTACTACACCTACGGCGGCGGTTCCTACGCGGTCCGCTACAGCCTGGGTAACGGGTACGTCGTCATCGACTACTACCAGGCCCAGCAGTACCACCCGCTGCGCATCATGAGCCACGAGATCGGGCACATCCTCGGCCTGCCGGACAACTACAACGGCAACTGCGCGATCCTGATGTCCGGCGGCAGCGCTGGAACCAGCTGCACCAACCCGTACCCGAGCTCCGGTGAGGCCGCACAGGTCGACTACCTCTTCCGCAACTACAGCTACGGCAGCAACTCCACGCAGGTCTTCCAGGACAGCTGGCCGATGGAGACCGTGGGCGTGATCGGCTGATCTCGCCGCCGCACCGGATCGACAGCTAGAAGACCTCGGCCAGGGCTGACCCCAGTCAGCCCTGGCCGAGACGTGTGCGGCACCGGTCGGGGTGCGGCGGTACCGTTGCCGCGTGCTTCCGACCATCCGCGACGTGCTCGCCCTCGACGCGGTCCGACACGGCCGGCCCCGGGTGGTCGCAGGAGGGGAGAACCTCGACCGGACCGTGCGCTGGGTCCACTCGGCCGAGGTGCCCGACATCGCGTCCCTGCTGCGCGGCGGCGAACTCGTCCTCACCACCGGCATCGGCCTTCCCACAGACGGCGACGGACTGCGGTCGTTCATCGCCGAACTCGTCGACGTGTCCGTCGCCGGACTCGTCGTCGAACTGGGGCGCCGCTACGTCGGCCGCCTGCCCCGCGTCATGGTCGCCGCCGCCAGCCGCGCCGGCCTGCCCCTGGTCGAGCTGCACCGGACCACCCCGTTCGTGCAGATCACCGAGGCGGTGCACGCGCTGATCGTGGACGCGCGGCTCGCCGAGCTGCGGACCACAGAGGAGATCCACCAGCGGTTCACCGAGCTGTCCGTGAACGGGGTCGAGCCCGCCGAGGTGGTGCGCGAGGCCGCCAAGCTGTCGGACTGCCCCGTGGTCCTGGAGAATCTCGCCCGGCAGGTCCTCGCCTTCGACCCGGCAGGCGACCGCGCCGATCTGCTGATCGACGGTTGGGAGCAGCACTCGCGGCGGATCCGACCGGCGGGACGTACCGGGTACGACCGGGACTCCGGCTGGCTGGTCACCATGGTCGGCGCCCGGGACCAGGACTGGGGTCGGCTGCTGCTGCGCTGGCCGGCCGCCGCACCGGCGTCCGCGGACCTCGACCCGCCCACCTGGCTGACCATCCTGTTGGAGCGGGCCGCATCGACCCTGGCCCTCGGCCGACTGATCCGTCGCGACGCCGAGCGGATCGAACAGCAGATCCACCGCACGCTGCTCACCGCGCTGCTTCACCACGACCTACCGGTCACCGACGTGGCGCTGCGGGCCCGGGCGCTCGGCGTACCGCTCGACCGCCGGCACCTGATCGGCGTGGCCGTCCGGTACCGGACGGACCCGTCCGGGATCGACCCGCAGGCGGCGGAGGCCCGCCTACGCGATCTCGCCGACCTCATCGGGCAGGCCATGCGCGAGGCCGAGCTGACCGGTCTGGCCGGCGCCCTCGACGACCGGTCGGTGGGTGCGCTGCTCGCACTGCGCGACCCCGACGGTCAGGAACGGGCGCTCGCCCGGTTCGCCACCGCGCTGCACCGGCTCCGGTCCACCGCCGACAGCCGATCGCCCGAGGTGGTCGTGGCCGCCGGCTCCGTGGTCGCCGGCCTGCGGGACGCCCGCCGGTCCCTCCTCGAGGCCCGCCAGGTCGCCGACGCCGCACGGCACGACAAGCGGAACGTGCCGGTCTTCCGATTGCCCGACGTCGGCCTGGCCGGGCTGCTGCACCTGCTGCGCGACGAGCCGCGGCTGCAGACGTTCGTGGAACGCGAGCTGGGCCCGCTGCTGGCGTACGAGGCGGAACACCCGAAGGAGCGGATGCTCGCGGTGCTGCGGGCCTACCTCGACGAAGGGCGCAACAAGTCGGCCGCAGCCGCCCGCGTGCACCTGTCCCGGCCGGCGTTCTACGACCGACTGTCGCGCATCGGGCGGATCCTCGACGCGGACCTCGACTCGGTCGAGGCCTGCCTGTCGCTGCACGTCGCCCTCCTCGCCCTGGACGCCATCCGCTCCTGACCGTCGGGCCGGACCGTGCGGGACCGGTCAGCGCGCCAGGCGGTCCAGTGCGGCCGTGTACGCCGGCGGGACGAAGTGGGGACCGCCGGGGGTGAACACCGCGGTCTGCTCGGCTGTCCGCCAGCCCCGCTCGGGCACGGCGGTGACGAGCGCGCGTACCACCGGGGCGTCCCGCCACTGCGGCTGTTCGGCGAGCATCCCCAGGGCGACCACCGACTCCTCGACCTCGCCGACGCACTCGAAGGGCTTGTGGCCGTCCACCCCCAGCAGCTCCCGGTAGCCGCTCACCTGGGCGGGATCGGCCAGCAGGTCGGCGTCGAAGATGCCGACCAGCCGTTCGCGGGGCATGAACGGAGCCAGCGCCAGGAAGATGAAGCGACACTTCGGGCAGTCGCCGCACCAGCGGGCGGTGGCGTCGCGCAGCTTGAACGCCGCGTTGCAGCTGGTCACGACGGCGTCGTAGCGGGTGATCCGGGCGAACAGCCGAGCGATGTGCAGCTCGGAGAGCGTACGCAGCAGCGAGAAGTACGGGTCGGTCAGCTCGGCGTGCTCGGTCAGCGCGTCCCGCAGCAGCCCCTCCGCTTCGACGCCTTTCGACCACTGGTGGTTGATCTCGTGGCCGTGCCAGGTCAGGTTCGGATCGGAGGCCGAGCGCTCGTTCGACATCACCACCGGCCCCAGCCCGTGCAGCACCGACGTCGCCACCGCGATCAACGAGTTGACGGCGGTGACCGGGATGTGCCCGTTGCGCGCCCCGGCGGCGTTCAACTCGAACAGCACCGGGTCGATGCGGCGGCGGGCGGCGAGCGCGGTCAACCCGGACGCCGCGTTCACCGCGTCGATCACCCGGTTCGGGTTCACCGAGAACGGCACCGGCTCGAACCCGCCCGCCCGCAGCGCTTCCAACGTGACGATGGAGTCCTTGCCGCCCCCCACCGGACACAGCGGGCGACGGTCGGTCAGATCGAGCGACGGCACGGTCGGGACGTCGCCGTCCGGCACCGTCGGCCGCAGGTCCAGCACGTGCGGCAGGTCGTTGCGGTACGCGTACTCCCCGAGACCCTTGGTGTAGACGGCGGTGACCAGGGCCCGGGCGGCCGGGCCGAGTGGTGCCGGCACCTCCAGCCGGGGCGGTGCGGCGACCTTGTAGTAGCTGACGCCCGCCACCAGGTGCAGCAACTCCAGGATGCGCTCGACGGCCGCCAACGTGCCCGGATCCGGCGGCGCGGCCGGCACCGGGAACTCGACCGTCTCGGTGAAGCGCAGCTCGCCGTCGGGCCCTTGCAGCAGGTAGTCGAAGGTGGCGACCCCGAGGGTCGGGTCGAAAGCGCGGGACGGGAACGTGAAGGACGACATCCGCCGGAACTGCAAGTTGGGCACACGCCATACTAGGTCTTCGTTCCGTCCACGATCCCGTGACGAAGGAGTGCACCCGTGCGCCTGGCCGACCTGCGCGGACGTCATGTCGCCGTCTGGGG
>DASVCA010000128.1:0-19952 GCA_036381835.1 Micromonosporaceae bacterium | reverse complement strand
TGACGGCTCAGTTCACGTCGCGCCGCGTGGTCAACCAGGCCGCCCCGACGAACATGACGACGGTGTAGCCGATCAGGACGATGGCGGGAAGCCCGCCGCTGGTCGACTCGATGACGCCGGGGGTCCCGCCGCTGAACTGCGAGGGCGCGCCGAGTGCTCCCGCCAAAGCGCCGGAGCTGGGCGACAGCAGCACCTTTCGGAGTGCGTCGAACGGTGCGAGGACCGTCGCGAGTCCGGAGATCACATTCTCGATCACCAGGGTCCAGAGCAGACCGACGGCGATCGCGGTGGCGGTGTTGCGGAATGCGACGGCGAGGAAGAAGCCGAGGCTTGCGTGCGCGGAGCTGATCAGCCAGGCCGCGCCCACGACCTTGGCGAGGGCCGACACGGTCGGCCAGGTCAGCTCGCGGTCCTCGACGATGGCGAATCCGGCCATCAGCGCGGCCACGGCGGCGAGGGTGACCACCACCAGGATCAGGTTGATGAGTACCAGCGCGACCGCCTGTCCGACCATGACGTGGGTCCGTCGTGGCCGTTGCGTGAAGATGAGGTTCAGGGTGCTCCAGCGGTACTCGTTGCCGATCACCAGCGCTCCGAGAACGAGCACGATGGCGCCCCCGAACAGCGGGAACAGCCCGATTCCGGTCGGCACGAGTTTGGCGGGCAGCACGGTGGACAGCAGCGCTTCGGCCGACTCCGCCTCCTGCGGGTCGCCGGACAGGACACGGTAGACGATATAGGGGACGGTCAGCCCGAAACCGAGCGCCAGAACGATCCAGCTACCTCCGACGGCCCACACGGCGGGGCGTTTACGCGCGGCGAACAGCGCCGCGCGAAGCGAGGACGACAGCATCGATGGAGTGTTCACCGTACGGCCTCCAGCGTCGAGGATGGCTGTTGGGGGTCCTTCGCGCCTCGACCGGTCAACGCGAGGAACGCGTCTTCCAGCGAGTGCCCGAACGGCCGCAGCTCGCGTACGTCGACGCCCGCGGCCACCAGTCGGCGGTTGAGCTCCGGAGTGTGTGCGGGGTCGACCACGACCCGCAGGTGCTCGCCGTCGATCTGGACGCTCTGTACGGCCTCGTGTTCGCGTAGACAGGAGATCGCGCGATCCTGCGGGTCCGCCGCGACGATGATGCCGCCGCCGGTGAGCAGGTCACCCAGTTCGCTCGGTTTTCCTTCGGCAACGAGTCGGCCAGCGTCGATGACTGCGACGCGATCGCAGACCTGTTCCACCTCGCCGAGCACGTGGCTGCTGAGCAATACGGTGCGGCCACCGCGTCCGATCTCACGCAGCAGTTCGCGCATGCTCGCCACGCCCGCCGGGTCGAGTCCGTTGGTCGGCTCATCGAGGATCAACAGATCGGGACTCTTCAGCAGGGCGACTGCGACGCCGAGGCGTTGTTTCATGCCCAGGGAGTAGGTGCGGAAGCGGTGGTGCATGCGTTCGGTCAGCCCGACCTCGGCGAGCACCCGGTGCGCCTCGCTGTCGGGGACACCGGCGTACCGGGCGGCGAGCAGCATGTTGTCCAGCCCGCTCAGATGCGGGTAGAACGCCGGAGCCTCGATCAGCGCGCCGACTCGGCCGAGTTGACGGGGTGTGCCGGGTGTCTCCCCGAACACTCGGATCGTGCCGGAGGTGGGACGGACCAATCCGACCAGCATCCGCAGCGTGGTGGTCTTCCCGGCCCCGTTGCGGCCGAGAAAGCCGAACACCTCGCCCTTCCGAATCGTCAGGTCGAGGTCCGCCACCGCTTGCACGCCGCCGGGATAGGTTTTCGTCAGCTTCTCCGTCTGTACGGCGATCTCGTCACTCATCCCGGCCTCCTGATACACAGGGGAAACTGCAGAAATTCCCGAAGCACCGTCTGCCGACCGCCCGCCCCTCGAAAGTATTAAAATTGCTCATCTCAATACAACGACTCTCGTTTCGTGTAAACAGGTCCCGAATTCTCGGCACGGTGCCGCTCGGTCGACTGCGGTCGCGGCATGGTGCGATCGAGTCGTCGGGTGGCTGTGGCCATAGGCTACAACCGATTCTCCGGTTGGCCTAGTGCGTCAACTCATGGCCACCGTTCGACAGCCGTCCGTTGCCCTACGCTGTTGAAACATGGGTAAAACGGGCGTATCGGGCGAGATTTGGGTCTGTTCCGACAACCTGCGCGGTGCAACCTATTCGATGCCGTGTCCATCTTGCGTGGCCCCGTTGCATCCCCTAAGATCACGCCTTTTTCTGTTGAAGGCAGTCGCCGTGAGTCGCGGCCCTTGAGTCACGGCATGAGGTCAGACCACCTGGCAGTCGCCGTACCCATGATTGGAGCAAATCGCCCCACTATGGCGACTGAACACAGCTACGTCAACCCGTTCCGGCCGGCAGTATAAATGGTGCCTCGAATCTGGACAGTCTCTTGACGGATGGCGATCCCGATGGTCAGCATAGACCGACTTTGAAGTTTGGTAGGCCTCGCATAGGAGCTGGCATGCCGGGTTCGGCGGATATCTGGGCGATGCGTCCGAAGCTGCGTCACGACGTGGTTTTCCTGGAAACCCCCACCGGGGCCTACCTGCGCGGTGCCGATGAGGCCTTCCTCCTCAAGGGTCGGTCGGCGTTCCGCTGGCTGAGCACTCTGAGTCCGTACCTGACCGGGGAGCACACTCTGGACCAGCTGTGCGCCAGTCTCGACCCCGGGCAGCGCAATACCGTGGCGACGTTGGTCGGTGCCCTGGCCGCCCGAGGCTTCGTGCGCAACGTCAGCGATCGGACCGCCCTGCCCGAGCCCGTCGCGAACCGGTTCGCGAACCAGGTCGGGTTCCTCGCTCACTTCGTCGACGACGCCGCCGAACGGTTCATGCGCTTCCACCGGGCCCGGGTGGTGCTCGGCGGCACCGGGCCGGCCCTGCTCGCCGCGGCCACCGGTCTGGTACGCAACGGCTGCGCAACCGTCGACGTGCGTCCCGAGGACGATCCAGAGCCCTACCGTCGGGCGCTGCAGGCCGAGGTCGAAGAACTGCGGGCCAGCCAGGTCGACGTCGAGGTACGGGTGGACGGCGCACCGATAGCCGGCACGGAGACCGATGTCGACGCGATCGTCTACTGTGCCGAGGCTCCGCAACTGCCCCGTCTTCTGGAACTCGCCCGGCGCTGCCACGACCGCGGCCCCCTGCTGGTCCCCGTGGTCTGGAGCAGCCAGCGGGCGATCGTCGGCCCGATCAGCGGATTGGGAACCGTGCCTTGCTGGCTGTGCGCCCAGCTGCGGCTCGCCGCAAACGCCGATCCCGCGGTCGCGGCCGAGTCCTGGCGTCACCTGGCACTCGGGCCTGTCGCCGCCGCACCCGTACCGGCCGAACCGGTGGCCACCCAGATGATCGGTAACGCGGCGGCCTTCGAACTGTTCCGGGCGCTGACCGGGGCGTTGCCGCCGGAGACCGGTTCAGCGGTGGTCGTCTTGGACCTGGACACGCTCGAATCGACTCGGGAGCGGCTGCTGCGCCACCCGCAGTGCCCGGTCTGTCGTGGCACCGCGGGAGACCCGCCCGCACCGATGCCGGATCAGCTCACCGACGAGGAGGCCTATCAGCGGGCCGAGGTGCTGGTCTCGCCCAACGTCGGGGTGTTCACCCAGTTCGTCGACGACCCGCTGGAGCAGGCACCGCTGAAGACGGCACGCCTGCGCGTGCCCGGGACGGTGGGTGCCGAGAGCGCCCGCGAGATCACGGCGTTCGACGTCCACACCGTGCTGAGCGCCCGGCTACGGGCCTACCGGATCGCCGTCGGCGAGTACGCCAGCCGGCTGGCCGAGCCCGACGGCACGGTCGTCGCCTCGGCGGCCGAGTTGATCGAGGACGGTCGGACTCCGGTTCCCTGGGACGAGTTGGCGACCGCATCCGGTGCCGTGCCGTACACACCGGAGCGACGGTTGGCGTGGCTGCCAGCCACGGTCCTGGACACCGAGCAGACCGTGTGGGTACCGGCCGCGTTCGCACTGCCGTTGTCCCCGGCCAACCGCGACGGGTACGCGGAACGGACGCTCGCCGGGATCGTCGCCGCACCCACCAGCGGGACGATGGTGCTCGACGGCCTGGTCAGCGCGCTCGCCTACGAGTCGATGTCGGCGCTGCTGAGGGGCCGTGCCGCGATCGCGCCGGTAACCGAAGACGAGCTGGTCCGCGATGAGGACACCGCACTGGTGGTGAAGGCCGCCCACCGGTTCGGGCGCCGGCTACGGGTGTTCACGGTAGCCACCGCACCGGCGCACGTCGCGCTCGCCGTCGAGGACGAACCGGCCGGGCGTCCGGCGTGGGCGGTCGGTGCGGGCACATCGGCCCGACAGGCGCGCCTGGCCGCGCTGCGGGATCTGGTCGGGATCCTGCAGGTGCGTCACTTCGAGGGCGGCGCGCCGGATCTCGGACACCCGATGCTCGCCGACTTCGATCCCCGTACGGTGCCGACCGACTCGCCGTCGCCCGCGGTCGCCGCATCGGGCGAGTCGACCTTGGCGGACATGCTGTCGACGTTGGCCGACCGCGGGCTGACCGCCCTGCTGGTCGATATCACCACGTCGGACATCCGCTCCACCGGCGCGATGACCGTCGGGGCCGTGCTCCTGCGGCGCCGACCGGAATCCGCACCCCACTAGCCACCCTCTCGGTCATGCATACGGAGGCACGCAGACGGAAAGGAGGGAGAAATATGTCGATCATGCTGAACGACGAGCTTCGTCAGCTCGAAACGGAGACCTTCGAGATCGAGGAGATCGAGGAGAACGGCGACATGATGCTGACGCTGTGCAGCTGCAGCACCTCGTGCTCGAGCTGCTGCAGCTGTAGCACGTCGAGCTGCTCGAGCTGCAGCACCAGCACCTCGAGCTGCGGCTGATACAGGGCATAAGCCAGCTTTCAGGCTAGCACCAGCACGGGCGTTGCCGTAGTTGATCAAGCCGCTGGCCGAAGCCCGGCCGGCGAGCATCGTGCGTGCCTCCCAGACCGATGGTGGTACGGCACCGCCCGTGCCTCCACCTATTGAAAGGAGTGCATCCGTGGCAACGGAACGACTCCCCGACGCGGCACTGTCCGCATCGCTGCGCGGCGAGCTGCGGGACCTGCAGATCGAGACGTTCGAGATCGAGGACATCGCCGAGCTCTCCGCTGACGTGATGGATATCTGCAGCAGCAGCACCAGCACGTCCAGCTGTTCGAGCTGCAGCACGTCGAGCTGCTGCAGCTGCACGTCGTCCAGCTGCAGCAGCACCAGCTGACCGTGGGGGTGGCTGTGCCAGAGACGGCCTCCGCCGGCCACCCCGCGAATACCAGGAGGGGAGGTGAACCACATGCCGGAGCTGACCGAGGAACTGCGTGGGCTCGAGAGCGAGACGTTCGAGATCGAGGACGTGGACGCGATCGACAGCATGGTCATGGACTGGTGCAGTTCCAGCTGCTCGTGTTCGAGCTGCTGCAGCTGTAGCACGTCGAGCTGCTGCAGCTGCAGCACCAGCACCGGTTGCGGCGGCTAGTACGCCGTGATCAGCCCCGCCGGCCGGACTCCGACCGGCGGGGACTCACGTTGACGAAGCTGACGGCCGCCCGACCGCGCCCGAAGAACCGACATCCAGACAGGCAGATACACGATGATTGTCGATATCCGCGAGACCGCCACCGCCTGGGATGCCAGCCTGCGACAGATCGGCGAGGCGTTCCACGACCGGTGGCACGGCCGGGGCGGCGACTCGCCCGGCCGGTCGTCCACGTCGACACCGGACCAGATCACGGTCCGGATCGCCGCACTCGGGCTGGTCAATGCTCGGCGGACACCCGAGCTGACGGAGGCGGCGACCACCGTGGTACCGATCTGGTTGAACGGGGCGACGGCGTTGGTCGGACCCCTGTTCCAGCCTGTCGGATCCACCGAACCGCGCCCGGCGCCTTGTCCGATCTGCGTGGAGTGGCGCTGGCAGGCGATCCGCCCCAAGGAGGAAAGGCACAGCCTGGAACACGGTGCGCCGGCCCGGCCGGTCGCCCCGGTGCCGTACCTCACCGCGTTCGCGCTGGACGCGCTCTGGCAGCTCTTCGAACGGGCCCGCCGGCAGGTACCGGTGCGCCCGGGCATCGGTCGGCTGTACCAGTTGCGGCTGGACACGCTGGAGACGATGGTGGTCGAGGTGATGGCCGACTCCGAGTGCCCGGCCTGCGCGACGCCGCGGCCCGACACCGCCGATGCCGCCACCCTGGACCTGACCAGCCGGCCCAAGCCCAGCCCCACGACCTACCGGTTGCGTTCCGCGTCCGACCTCGGGCTGCCGATCGTCGCGCTGGCCAACCCGGTCGCCGGCGCGCTCGGCGCCAACGCGCTGCGGGCCTACAACGCCAACGCCACCGCGCCGGTCAGCGGCTACTTCCGGGTCCGCAGCCGCTACGACCTGCACGAGATGTGGTGGAGCGGGCACGCCAACAGCTACGGCAGCAGCGAACTCTACGCGCTCCTGGAAGGGCTGGAGCGGTACGCCGGCCAGTATCCGCGCGCCAAGCGGGTGGACGTGTTCGACAGTTATGTGAAGTTGCAGGACGATGCGATGGACCCGTCGGACTGCGGCTACCACCCGGACTTCTACGCCGGACACGGGCTCTACTACGCGCCGTTCGACCCGGAGACACCGATCCACTGGGTGTGGGGTTACTCGCTGCGCGACCGTCGTCCGCGACTGGTTCCCGAACAGCTGGTCTACTACCTCGATCGGCGACCCGACCAGCGGAAGTTCGTGCAGGAGTGCTCCAACGGCTGCGCCAGCGGAAGCTGCGTCGAGGAGGCGCTGCTGCACGGCATGCTCGAGCTCATCGAGCGCGACGCGTTCCTGCTGGCCTGGTACGGCAAGGCCCGGCTCGCCGAGATCGACCCGTCGACCTGCCGGGACGAGAGCGTCCAGTTCATGCTGGACCGGGTCGACCTGCTCGGCTACGACGTGCGCCTCTTCGACACCCGGGCCGACCTGCCGATCCCGGTGGTCACCGGGGTGGCGGTGCGACGGGACGGCGGGCTCGGCACGCTGTGCTTCGCGGCCGGAGCCAGCTTCGACCCGGACGACGCGGTCCGTGCCGCGCTCTGTGAGGTGGCCTCGTACGTGCCGGGCTTCGACGAGCGGGTGGCCGCCAAGGAGCCCGAGCTGCGCGAGATGGTGGCCGACTACAACCGGGTCACCGAGCTGAGCCACCACGCTCTGCTCTACGGCCTGCCCGAGATGGCTCCGCACGCGGCTTTCCTGTTCGAGGACCCGCCGATGCGGTCCATGTCGGACCTGTACGCCGACTGGCTCGCGATCCGGCCGAACACCACGGACCTGCGCGACGACGTCGAGTTCCTGGTGCAGACGATCGCCGGCCTCGGCGGAGACGTGCTCGCCGTCGATCAGACCTGCCCGGAACAGGAGATCGTCGGCGTCCGGACGATGGCCGTGGTGGCACCCGCCCTCATCCCGATCGACTTCGGGTGGCAGCGGCAACGGGTGCTGCACAGCGAACGCCTGCGCAACTACATCGCCCGTGGTCGGCAGGGCCCGGACCGGCTCGGCGCGACCGGTCTCAACCCCAACCCGCACCCCTTCCCCTAGGAGCGTCCGACATGCCCACCACCGGTGCGCTCGACGCCCTCGACACCGTGCGCAGTTACGCCGAGGCGGTGTTCCGCCGTGCGCGCGAGCCGATGGAGCCGAGGAACTACGAGATCGACTGGGATGACCAGCCGTCCCGTCACAAGACCTATCCCGGTTCGTACCGGGTGCCGTTGCCCCCGGTACGAACCGGGCTGGCCACCCTGCGTCAGCTGCTGACCGGCGAGGAACCCGACGCTCAGCCGTGGAGCCTCGACCGGCTGGCCACCCTGCTGCGGCTGTCCTATGGGGTGCTCGACCGTCGGCTCAACGTCAACTGGAATCAGGACCTGCACAAGCGGGTCTTCTTCCCGCACGCCGTGTGGGGCCGCGGCACCGCGTCGGGCGGCGGAATGTATCCGGTCGAGATCTACTGGGTGGCCGGGCCGTCCGGACCGCTGGTTCCCGGCGTCTACCACTACGCCACCGGTCACCACGCGCTGCACCGACTGGTCGTAGGCGACCTCACCCCGGTGGTCCGAGCGGCGCTCGGCGGCCGGGACCGGGGCGACCAGTTCCTGCTGGCGACCATCAGGTTCTGGAAGAACTCGTTCAAGTACAACAGCTTCTGCTATCACGTGGTCACCCAGGACCTCGGGGCGATGCTCGGCTCCTGGGACCTGCTCGGTCGGGCCATGGGCACGCCGGTCCGTCGGCACCTGTCCTTCGACGTCGAGAAGCTGGACGCGTTGCTCGGACTGGACAGCGAAGCGGAGAGCGTCTTCGCCGTGCTGCCGCTGCCGTGGGAGGGCACCGCCGCCGAGGACGGGCCACCGTCGCACACCCTCGACGTGCCCGGTGACCTGATCACCTACTCCGCGTTCGAACGGTCCCGGACCATCCGAACGTTCCCGCAGGTGATCGCAGTGCACCGGGCGGCGATGGCGGACACCGACCCCGACCCGGCGGCGGTCCGCGCGGCTGCGCCGACGGACCTGCCGGGTGCGCCCGTGGCCCTGCCGGAACCGGAACTGGCCCGGTTGGACCGTCCGATGTCCGCCGTCATCGGCAGCCGGGCGAGCAGTTTCGGCCGCTTTCGGCGCCCTCCCGAGATGACCGCCGAGCAGCTGGCCACCACCCTGAAAGTCGCCGCGGCGAGCCGGCGTTATGCGGCCGACGTGAAGCCCGCCGACGACCCGCCGCCGCTGACCCGGCTGTGGGCGTTCGTCAACCACGTCGAGGGTCTGGCCCCCGGCACCTACGCCTACCGCGAGCGGGACCACGCCCTGCTGCCGGTGAAGCCCGCACCGGAGCCGGACATGTCGACGTTCCTCCAGCACAACTACTTCCTCACCAACTACGCGATGAACCAGGTCGGGGCGGTAGTGGCGATCTCCGGCAGGTTGGACGCGGTGCTGTCGGCGTTCGGGTCGCGCGGTTACCGGATCCTCAACGCCGAAGTGGGCACCGTGGCTCAGGCCGTCTACTGCGCGGCCGCGGCGTTGGGGATCGGTTGCGGTGCGGTGCTGGGGTTCGACAACGTCGGCATGAACGAAGCGCTGGGCATCGACGGCTCCGACGAGCAGACGATGCTGTTCGTCCTGCTGGGACGCGAACCGGCACACCCTGCTGATCTGTCGTACCGGATGTGGTGACCGACGGGACCTGGCGGAGCGGAAAGGAGACGGATGTGACGGTTATGGCGGCAGCTCCCGCATCGGCTGAGGTGTCCTGGCGGTTGCCCGAGGTGTTCATGCTGCGTACGGCGGGTCTGCCGATCGAGACGGCGGACGCGCTGGTGTGCGTGGACACGGCCCGGTGGGCGCAGACGATCCTCGACCTGGAGCAGCGGCTGCGCGTGTCCGGACAGACGTTGGCGGACGATCTCGAAGCGGTGGTGGCCCGAAACCGCGAGGACGAGCAGTGGCGGCGGCGGCTCATCCAGTTGCGCCGCGACGTCTACAACGTCCGACCGCCCCGCCTCGAGGATCCCGAAGCGTGGCCGGTGGAGCGGCTCGGCGCCGACACCCATGAGCGGCTCCGCGACTGGTTGGCGACCATGTCGACGTACCGTGCGGAACTGGCGCGCGGGCCGCGACTGCTCGAGGCGGAGCTCGCCGCCCAGCGGGCGCTGCTGCGGCGGCTCGCCGACGACCCCGACCTGCGGGCCGGCATCATGCTCGCCTCACCCTCCCTCGACCAGTACCTGTCGAAGTACCTGACCGGCTCCGGCAAGCTCAGCAAGCGAGGGCGGCGGGTGGAACGGTCGCTGCTGGAGTACACCTTCCGCACCGCCTGCAAGACCAGCCCGTTCAGTCGTCTCACCACGGTGAACGTCGGCACCTTCCAGCCCGGTGTCGGTGAACTGCTGCGGGCGGAGCCGGTGGCCACGGACGCGGGTACCGCCAAGCGCGGTGCCGCCCGGCTCAACCTCGCCGTCCTCGGCCGGCTGTCGGCGATCATCCTGGCCAGCGAGGACCTGCGCGGCGACCTGCCGGTCACGGTGACCACCGGTTGGCGGGTCGAGCACGGCCGCATCCGCTACCTACGTCGACGTCGGACCAGCATGGACGACGCCGACGCCGCGGTCACGCTGGAGTCCATTCACGAGTCCCTGTTCGTGCTGCCGTCCGGCAAGCTCCTCAACGAAATCCTCGAGGAGTTGAGCGGCGGCCGGGCCGTGCGGGTCGCCGACCTCGTCGCCCGGTTCACCGACGAACGGCGATCGCGCGACGAGGTCGTCCAGTACCTGCACCACCTGCTCCGGGTCGGTCTGCTCGTGGTGCCCAACCTGCGACTCGACATCCATCACGACGATCCGGTGCGGGGCTTCGAGACCGCCCTGCGCGAGCTCGGCACCGGTTGGGCCGCCCGGCTCGCCGATCGGGTCGCGACCGCCAACCGCCTGGCCGCCGACTTCCCCGACCAGGATGTCGACGGACGGCGCAAGATCCTCGCCGGCATCCGCGCCGAGATGGCCGCGGCACACGAGGAGCTGGGCCGCGCCGACGTGCCGGTGCCCCGCACCCTCCTCTACGAGGACACCAAGATGGTCACCCGCTCGGCGGTGACCGCGGACCGGGACCGTTGGGAGCGGGAGGTCCTGCCCGGTCTGCGGGCGGTCGCCCGCCTGATGCCGGTGTTCGATGTGAACCTGCCCCGTCGACTGGCCACCAAGGGCTTCTTCAAGGCCCGCTACGGAGTCGGTGGGCGATGCGAGGACCTGCTGACCTTCGCCCACGAGTTCCAGCAGGACTTCTTCGAGCACTACAGCAGCCGCATGATGCGCCGGCGCGCCTTCGACGAGAACAACCGGTATGTGCGCCAGGAGAACTGGTTCCGCCTGGACGAGATCACCGCGCTCGACGACGCCCGGGAAGAAGTGGCGCGTCGGATCAGCGCCGCGTACGGCGCGCTGCCCGCGGGAGCTGAGGAACTCGTTCTCGACGACGCCTTCATGACCGACATCGCCGGGATGGTTCCGAAGAATCTGGGCATCCTGGACCCGCGGTCCTTCTTCCTGCAGCTCGCCGACGACGGCGCCGACCAGCGGGTGGTCATCAACCGGGTCTACTCGGGCATGACGTTGCTCTTCTCCCGCTTCGCGTACCTGTTCGACGACGAGGACCTCACCGCCGCACTGCGGGCCGAACTGGCCCGCCTGCAACCGCCCGGTACGGTGCTCGCCGAACTCAAGGGCGGCTACGACGCCACCAACCTGAACCTGCACCCGGCGGTCACCCCGTACGAACTGGTCTGTCCCGGCGAGCTGAGCTTCCGCCCGTCGGCCGAACAGATCCACATGGACGACCTGGTGGTCGAGCACGACCCGGCCGAGGATCGGGTGCTGCTGCGCTCGCGCCGGCTCGGCAAGGAGGTGATCCCGGTTTACCTCGGGTTCCTGCTGCCGATGGCGCTGCCCGAGGTGCAGCAGGTGCTGCTGAACTTCGCCTACGTCGGCATGGCTCAGCAGGACCTGTGGGCCGGCACCGAGGTGCCGCTGCCGGGCCGGGGCATCGCCGGCTACCCCCGTATCCGCTACGGGAAGGTGGTGCTGCAGCGGCGGATGTGGAAGCTGCACCCGGACTACCTGCCCGCGCCCCGCACCCCCGACCAGTCCGAGGCGGACTGGTTCCTCTCCTGGGCACGCTGGCGGCGCGAGAACGGGTTGCCGCGCCGCGTGTTCGCCACTCCCGAGGGCTCCCGGCTGACCGCAGCGACGGCGGTCGACGCGGGCGACGGTGGGGAGGGCCGCGACGGCGGAGAGGGCGGTCGACCGGACCACAAGCCGCTCTACGTCGACTTCGACAGCCTGTTCTCGGTGCAGTTGTTGGATGCGATGGCTCGACGGGCGGGTAGCCGGATGGTGCTGACCGAGATGCTGCCCGATCGTGACGAGCAGGTCCTGCGAAAGGAGGGCGAGACATATGTCACCGAACTCACCGTCGAGCTCAACGGGATCCGACCGGAAAGGGGCGACCGTGGCTGAGCTGCCGTCCCCGACCGACCACGGCTGGATCAGCGTCCACGTGTTCTACGCCAGCAACGCCAACCCGATGCTGGTGGAGTGTGTGCAGCCGCTCGTCGACCGGTTGCGCGCCGAAGGCAAGATCAGCCGGTACTTCTTCATCAAGTACTGGATGGAGGGACCGCACGTGCGGCTGCGGGTGCTGCCCGCGCCCGGCGTCGACCCCGAGGCGGTGCGCGCCGAGGTCAGCGCCGCGATCGACGAGTTCCTGCGCCGCCGGCCCGCACTCTACGAGGCGGACCAGGAGGGCATGGCCGACCTCTACAAGCAGATGTTCCTCGCCGAGTACGGCCAGGAGCGCTGGGACGCCACCTACGGCCCGGACGGGGTGATGCCGTTCCGGCCCAACAACACCTACCACTACATGGACTACGAACGTGAGTTCGGGCGCTACGGCGGCCTCGCCGGGGTGGAACTGGCGGAGTGGCACTTCGAGCACTCCAGCGACCTGGTGCTGCACCTGCTCGCGACGACCAATGTGCACGTGCGCCAGGTGATGCTCGGGCTGTCGGCACAGACGTCGATGATGATGTGCGGGGTCTTCCTCGGCGACCGGCAGCGGATCGCCGACTTCCTGGAGGACTACCGCACCTTCTGGGAGACCGCCTACCAGGAGAACAGCGACGCCTACCACGAGAGCTTCGACAACAGTTACCGGAAGATGGGCGGCGCGCTGCGCGACCGGATGCTCGACATCCTGCGGGCCTCGACGGGCGACAACGAGACGGTGCTGACCGTCACCGAACGCAAGTGGCTCGAGCACTGCCGCGAGTTGCGCTCCCGGGTGCTGGCTCTCGTGGAGTCGGGCGACCTGTGGTTCCGCCGGCGCGCCGACGACGAGCCGTACCGGATGGAGGACCCCGACGCGGCGCTGTCCGTACTGCTCAGCTCCTACATGCACATGACGAACAACCGGCTGGGGGTGAGCATTCTGGACGAGATCTACCTGTCCTACCTGATGCGCTGCGCCCTGCTCGACGACACCGCGCTGGTCGGGGCCGCATGACCACGGTGGAGCTGCCACTGCGGCCACGGCTGCGGCCCGAGGTCGTGCTCGGGCCGGCACAGCGCCGCGCGGACGGGGTCGTCCACCACGTCAAGGATCCGGTAACCGGCCGCTACTACCGCATCGGCCCACGGGAGCACTTCCTGCTCAGCCGGATGGACGGGCAGCGCAGCACCGAGGAGATCGGTGCCGAGTACGCCCAGACGTTCGGTCGCCGGCTCGGCCCGGAGAGCTGGCGGCAGGTCTTCGCCATGTTGTACCAGCGCCGGCTGCTCGCCGGCTCCGACGACTCGGCCGCGCTGGCCGAGGCGGCCGAGGCTGCGGCCCGGGAGGCGGCCCGCAACCGGCGGACCCTGCTGCTGGCGCGGGTGCCCCTGTTCGATCCGCAGCGACTGTTCGACCGGGTCGGACCGCACCTGTCCGCCCTGTTCAGTTGGTGGTTCGTGGGGCCCGCGCTGGTGATCTGCGCGGTCCTCCTCGGCTTCGTGGGCTACCACTGGCGCGAACTCGTCGAGGCGGTCGGCGCAAGCCGCAGCGCGGTGCTGCCGATGCTGCTGGCGCTGCCGACCGCCTGGGTGATCGTCTTCGTGCACGAGTGCGCCCACGGTCTTACCTGCTGGCGATTCGGCGGACAGGTGCGGGAGATCGGTCTGCTGTGGCGGTTCCCGCTGCTCGGCGCCTACTGCAACGTCGACGACGTGGTGCTGCTGTCGCGGCGGCGGCGGGTCGCCACGGCGTTCGCCGGGGTCTTCTCCACCCTGCTCGTCGTGGTTCCGTTCGCCGTGCTCTGGCTGCTCGCGCCCGACGGGCCGGTGCGTGACCTGGCCGGCACGATCCTGCTGTTCGGCGCGGTCACCGCCGCCGTCAACCTGGTGCCCTTCCTGCGGCTCGACGGGTACTACATGCTGACCCACGCACTCAATCTGGTCGATCTGCGGGGGGACACGTACCGCTTCTGGCAGCGGCTGCTGCGCGGCGGTCCCGCCGCCGTCGCCGGCTACCAGCGGCGCGACCGGATCGCGTACGGCCTGTACGGGCTGGCCACCGTCGCCTTCGCCGGCACGGTGCTCACCCTGCTGGTCCGGCTCTGGTACGGCTCGCTGCGGGTGTGGGTCGGCCCGGTCTGGGCGGTGCTCATCCTGGCGACCGAGGGGGTGCTGGTCACTCTCTTCCTCGTCTACGCGGTGCGCCGGGCCCGGCGTCGGCGCGCCGGGGCATCCGGCGGGCAGACCACCACGTCCACGGCCTGACGGCACGGCCCGCCCGAGCGCGGCTTCGGCGGTCAACTACAGTTGCCGCCATGCCGGAAATCGTGCGCCCGCAGGTCAGGCTCATCGCGTGGACCCACTTCGAGCCCCCCGCCGACGTGCCGTGGTCGACCGACGCCGAGGGCGGCCAGGCGCTCGCCGAGTTCGCCGGCCGAGCCTGCTACCAGTCGTGGCACAAGCCCAACCCGGCCACCGCGACCAACGCCGGCTACCTGGCGCACATCCTCGAGGTCGGGCACCTGTCCGTGCTCGAACACGGCAGCGTCACCTTCTACCTGACCGGGGTGTCCCGGTCGTTCACCCACGAGCTGATCCGTCACCGGCACTTCTCGTACTCTCAGTTGTCCCAGCGCTACGTGCCGGAGCGCGACGCCGCCATGGTGGAGCCGACGGTGATCGCCGAGGACCCGCAGTTGCACGAGAGGTTCGTGGCGGCGGCCGAGGCGAGCGTGCGGGCGTACACGGAACTGCTGGAGGGGCTGGAGCGACGGTTCGCGGACGAGCCGAATCCGACGCTGCGGCGCAAGCAGGCCCGCCAGGCGGCCCGCGCGGTCCTGCCGAACGCGACCGAGACGCGGATCGTGGTCACCGGCAATTACCGGGCCTGGCGGCACTTCATCGCGCTGCGGGCCACCGAGCACGCCGACGTGGAGATCCGCGAGATCGCCGTTGAGTGCCTGCGTCAGCTGCAGCGGGTCGCGCCGAACGTCTTCGCCGATTTTGAGATCAGCAAGCTGCCCGACGGCACCGAGGTGGCCGCCAGCCCCTACGCCGAGCGTTCCTGAGCCGTCCCTTCCACCTCGGTCGCGCGGCGTTCGTCCGATAAGTTTGTCGGCATGACCCACGTCCAGCACGCCGGCGACGGTCGGCCCCGCCCCTTCGGCCGTCTGGTGACGGCCATGGTCACGCCGTTCACCAGGGACGGCGAACTCGATCTCGACGGCGCGGCCCGGCTCGCCACCCATCTCGTCGACGAGCAGGGCAACGACGCCTTGGTGATCAACGGCACCACGGGTGAGTCACCGACCACCACCGACGCGGAGAAGGAACGCCTGGTCCGAGCGGTGGTGGAGGCGGTGGGGGACCGGGCCGCCATCGTCGCGGGGGTCGGCACGAACGACACCCGCCACACCGTGGAGCTCGCCGCCCGGGCGGAGAAAGCCGGCGCCCACGGGCTGCTGGTCGTGACGCCCTATTACAACAAGCCGCCGCAGACCGGCCTGCTGCGTCACTTCACCGCGGTCGCCGACGCCACCGGTCTGCCGGTCATGCTCTACGACATCCCGCACCGCGCCGGTGTCCCGATCGCCACCGAGACCCTGGTCCGGCTTGCCGAGCACGAGCGCATCGTCGCGGTCAAGGACGCCAAGGGCGACCTGACGGCCACCTCCTGGGTGCTCAGCCGATCCGATCTCGCCGTCTACAGCGGCGAGGACGCGTTGACCCTGCCGCTGCTGTCGGTCGGCGCGGTCGGATTGGTCGGCACCTCCACCCACCTGTGCGGGACGCAGGCGAAGCAGATGATCGAGGCGTACGAGCGCGGCGATGTCGACCGGGCGCGGACGCTGCACCGGCAGCTGCTGCCGATCTTCACCGGGATCTTCCGCACCCAGGGCACGATCCTGGTCAAGGCGGCCATGACCGCCCTCGGCCTGCCGGCCGGACCGGTACGGCCGCCTCTGGTGGACGCCACCGACGCGGAGGTCGAGCAGCTGCGCCGGGACTGCGCCGCAGCGGGTGTGCCGCTGCCGTGATCCGCTCCGAACCGATCGAAAGGAAGGCATGAGTCAGCCGCACGTGAACCTGGCCCCGCCACCGCCGCTGCCGGCGGGTGGGCTGCGGATCATTCCGCTGGGCGGTCTCGGGGCGATCGGCCGCAATATGACGGTCTTCGAATACGACGGCAAGCTCCTCATCGTCGACTGCGGGGTGCTCTTCCCCGACGTGGACCAGCCCGGCGTCGACCTGATCCTGCCGGATTTCGAGCCGATCCTCGACCGGCTCGACCACGTGCAGGCGATCGTGCTCACCCACGGCCACGAGGACCACATCGGCGCGGTGCCGTACCTGCTGGCCCACAAGCCCGACATCCCGCTGGTCGGCTCCCAGTTCACGCTCGCCCTCGTGGAGGCGAAACTCGCCGAACGGCGCATCCAGCCCTACACCTACACGGTCCGGGAGGGACAGCGGGAGCAGCTCGGCCCGTTCGAGTGCGAGTTCTTCGCGGTCAACCACTCCATTCCCGACGCCCTCGCGGTGGCCATCCGCACCCCGGCCGGCCTGGTGCTGCACACCGGCGACTTCAAGATGGACCAGCTGCCGTTGGACGGTCGGATCACCGACCTGGCCGGGTTCGCCCGGCTCGGGGCGGAGGGCGTCGACCTGCTGCTGTCGGACTCCACCAACGCGGAGACCCCCGGCTTCGTCTCCCCCGAACGGGACATCGGCCCGGTGATCGACTCGATCTTCGCCAAGGCGCGGGGGCGGATCATCGTCGCGTCGTTCGCCTCCCACGTCCACCGGGTTCAGCAGGTGCTCGACTCCGCCCACGAGCACGGCCGGAAGGTGGCGTTCATCGGCCGTTCCATGGTGCGCAACATGGGCATCGCCCGCGATCTCGGACTGCTGCGTATCCCACCCGGCCTGGTCGTCGGGATGGAAGAGGTCACGACTCTGCCGCCGGACCGGATCGTGCTCATGTCCACCGGGTCGCAGGGCGAGCCGATGAGCGCGCTCGGCCGCATGGCCACCGGCGACCACCGGCACGTCACCGTCGAGCCCGGTGACACGGTGGTGCTGGCCAGCTCGCTGGTTCCCGGCAACGAGACGGCGGTCTACCGGGTCATCAACCAGCTGTCCCGGGCCGGCGCGGTGGTGATCCACAAGGACGTCGCGAAGGTGCACGTCTCCGGCCACGCCCCCGCCGGTGAGCTGCTCTACCTGCTCAACATCGTCCGCCCCAGGAACCTGATGCCGGTGCACGGCGAGTGGCGGCACCTGCGCGCACACGCCCGGCTCGGCATCGAGGCCGGCGTCCCGGCGGACCGGATCGTGCTGTGCGAGGACGGCGACGTGGTGGACCTGGTCGACGGGCAGGCCCGCCTGGTCGGCCACGTGAAGAGCCGGTACGTCTACGTGGACGGGCTGGCGGTCGGCGACGTGGAGGAGTCCCTGCTCACCGAGCGGCGCATCCTGGGCGACGGCGGCTTCATCGCGGCGACCGTGGTGGTCGACTCGGTGACCGGCAAGGTGGTGGGCGGCCCGGTGGTCTCCGCCCGGGGGTTCTCCTCCGATCCGGAGGCGTTCAACCCGCTCATCCCGCTGATCACGGAGGCGCTCGGCCGGGCCGCGGTGGAAGGCATCACCGACCCGCACCAGCTGCAGCAGATCGTGCGTCGCACCGTCGGGCGCTGGGTCAACGACACCTACCGCCGCCGGCCGATGATCTTTCCCACCGTGGTGGAGGTCTGACGCCGCCCGGTCACCGAGCCGGATCGTGCTCCGCCTCGGCCGCCGGCAGCGACACCGGCGCACACACCGGCCGGACCGCCAGCCACGCCGCCACCCGCCCGGACTGGTGGTTGGTGCCGTTGCGGGCGTCGAACCGCCCGGCCAGGTCCTCGGCGACCGCCAGCAGGTCGATACCGAGGGCCGCCACCGGCAGGTCAGCGGCCGGGCGGTCGCGGTGGGCGGGGCGGTGCACGATCCGCCCACCGAGGTCGGTCTCGGCGGCGAGCCGGCAGACCAGGGCGCCGGCGGCGGCGAACTCCATCGCCGACACGTCGTCGTACGGGCGGTCCAGCCGCCCCAGCTGCTCGGCGAGGAGGTCCAATCCGCGGTCCAGGTGCCCGGTGAGCGCGCAGAACCGCAGGTGGTCGGCGAGGAACGGGAAACCGTCGCGTTCCTGCCGATGACGCCGGTAGGCCAGCACGTGCGCGTGCCCGGCGTCCTCGTGCCGGCCGAGGCGCAGGTAGGGCACCATCACCGCGGCCAGCGCCGCCTCCGGTTGGTGAACGCAGCCGAGCACGCCCTGCAGCACCGGCTCGGCCGCCCGAACCGCCTCCGCCCACTCACCCCAGCCGGCCAGCAGCGCGGTCTGCCACGTCGCCTCGCAGCCGGCGCAGTCGCTGTGCTCGTCGCGCGGCGCGGCCCGCCAGCGCCCCAGCCACTCGCGGGCCGCCGCCTCGTCGCCGAGGTGGTCGGCGATCCGGCAGCGCAGCCCGAACACCGCGCGCAGGCTGTGCCCGCCGCTGCGCAGCCGCCGTTCCATGTCCTCCAGCGTGGCCAGGGTCTGCGCCAGCCCGATCCGGCACGTGCCGAGCATGCTCGCCACCGCCCACCGCTGGTACCGCCGCAACCGCTGCGTGTCCGCGTCGCTGAACAGCGCCGGGTCACGGTCGAACGCGGTCCGGCACCAGCCGAGCGGGGCCAGCATCCGCCACCGTTCGGCGCCCGCGTTGAACGCGGCGATCAGCTCGAACCGGGCGTCGAGCCCGAGCCGGGCGTCCGCCGCGGCATCGGCGTACGCGATGATCCGCTCCAGCTCCGCGATGCGGCCGGGACCGTCCGGCATGTCCCGGGCCCGCGCCAGCGCCTCGGTCAGCTCCTCATGCCTCACCAGTCACCTCCACACGGGACACTGCGGTGTGGAGTGCGGCATCACCGAGGGGTGGCATCGGCGTCCCTTCCACGGGTTGGCCAGTCGTCGCGCGGTGGACACGGACCGCAAAAGCGGGTGTTCGGCCGACCGCGCCGCTACCGTATGACTCTATGGCGGGCCGCACCTCTCCGGCGAGCCGGCGGCGCAGCGCGTCGCCGGCTCGAAGTGCTGCCGGCGCGCGTACCCGGCAGACCACCCGCGCCCGGCAGAGCCCGGCGCGGACCCGCCCGCCCGCCCGCCGACGACCGACCAGGCCCGGGCCGGCGGTGCTGGTGGGCCGGGCGGCCCGAGCACTGTGGATGGGCCTGGCCCACGGCGTCGGCTGGCTGGTGCGCACGGTCGGCCGGCAGGCGGCGACCGCCCGGGAACTCGACCCGGAGCACCGGCGCGACGGTGCCGGGCTGCTCCTGATCGGCCTGGCCATCCTCACCGCCGTCTCCGTCTGGTTCTCCTCCGGCGGCCCGCTCGGCGCCCGGATCGCAGACACCGCCCGGCTCTTCCTCGGCGCGATCGCGGTCGCGTTGCCGGTGCTGCTGACCATCGGCGCGGTACGGCTGATGCGCGCCCCGAGCGAACCGGCACACCGGGGCCGCGGCCTGGTCGGCTGGCCGGCGCTCATCCTCGCCACCGCCGGGCTGCTGCACCTGTGGCAGGACCCCACGACCAACCTGGAACGCGACTACGCGGGCGGACTCATCGGCGCGGGAGTCGGCGCGGCGCTGGCGGGACTGGTCAGCATGTGGGTGGCCGTTCCGTTGCTCCTGCTGCTGCTCGTCTTCGGCCTGCTGGTGGTCACCGCGACCCCGATCAACAAGATTCCCGAACGGCTCGGCCTGGCCGTCGGGGCGATCACCAGCGGGGTGGCACCGTCCGACGCCGACACCGCGGCCGGCCCGGCCCGGCGCCGCCCCCC
>DASVCA010000127.1:0-18458 GCA_036381835.1 Micromonosporaceae bacterium | reverse complement strand
CGCCGGGTTAGGCCGCCGGCGGCCTGGGCTCGTTGACGACCAGCCGGTTGTAGATCGCGTGGAGTTGGGCGGCGAGGTCCGGATCGGTGGTCGCGAACTGGTCGCGGAGCTGCCACAGCTCGGCGAGTGCGGCGTCCCGGTCCCCCGGCTTGGCGACGACGACGGTCATGGGCTGCATCCCCCTCAACCTGGTGAGGACCTCTGCCTGCGACCACTCGACCCGGGTGATGGTGGCCTGCAGGTCGGACAAGGTGCGGCGCACCAGGAACACCCAGTCGAGGAGCCGCTTCACTCGCGCCTCCCAGGTGGGGTGAGGCGGCGCGGTCCCGGTGCGGGCACCGGCCACAGGTTCGCGGGTCGCCGCTGCCGCGGCATCCGGGCCGCCACCCGCTCCGCCTTGTGGTCGTGGTGCACCGCGAACGGCAGCAGCGGGGCCAGTTTCTGCCACAGCTCGATCTCCTCGAGCGCCGCCGCCAGCCTGCGGTAGGCGTCTCCCTGGTTCACGGTCTCTCCAGATCTTCTCGGCGAGCCACTGGTCGAGGGCCTGGTACGCCCACCGCCACCACGGCGCGAACCACATGGGGCACTCACAACGCCTGCAGGCGTCGCCCGGGTTCGGGTAGTCGTGCTCGCTGCGGCGGTGCAGGCAGGAGGCGCAGCGGCCGATCACGTCGGCACCAGCTCCGTGAACACCACGACGTTGTCGCGGTAGTGGCCAATGGAGCGGTCGAACTCGCCGCCGCAGGTGATGAGCTGCAGGGTGGGCTTGCCGGTCTCGGCCATCACCCGGTCCCAGGGGAACTCGGCCTTCGGGTGCTGCTCGACGGCGGTGACCCGGTAGCGGAGCTGCTCCCCGTCGGCCTGGTCGACGAGGATCTCGTCGCCGGGCGTGAGCTCCTTCAACCGGGCGAAGATGCCGGGCTTGCCCTTCTTCCCGTCCGGGAAAAGGCCGTCGACGTGGCCGACGATGACAGCGGGCCCGGTCTCGCCGGGCTTCCACTCGTCGCCGTCCTCGAGCTTCTTCTTCCCCGCGTACCAGCCGGCCTGCTCGGGGGTGAACACCGGGGGGACTTCGAGGCAGTTGCCGTCGGGGCAGTCCTTCGTCTTGCCGGTGAGGCCGAGCGGGATCAGCGTGGAGCCGACGTCCAGCTTCGGCAGGTAGATGGCTGTGGGGTCCGGCTCCTCGGTGTCGATCACCGGGATGGGGCTGGGCGCGGTGGCCGGGTCGGCGAGCGGGTCAGGGTAGTACTCGGTGCCGCACCCCGCGAGAAGGAGTGCGGCACCGAGCACCAGGGCGGCGAGTCTCACGCCGGGCCGACCCCCGTCGAGACACCACCCGACGGCACGGTGACCTTCTCGACGCTCACGACCTCGTCGTTGTCCTCGAAGTCGCTGCTCGAGTCGGCGGCGGTGTCCTGGCCGGGCTCGCAGGCGATGCGGTCCTCGTCGGCGTCCAGGCCGTGCGGGTCACCCGGGATCGCGTTCAGGACGTCCTGCGCGGTCCGCCCGTCCGCGAGGGGGAAGTCCTTGCAGTCCAGGTCGACCGCGGGCAGCGCCGGGTCCTTGACGTCCGGGTCCTCCGAGGGTTCCTGCGTCTCGCTGGTCGGTGGCGTCGAGGTGGGCGGAGCCTCGCCGCCGCAGAGCCGGTCGAAGTCGGCCTTGGCCTCGTCGAGCGCCTTCTTCAGCTCGTCTGCGTCGGTCTTCTCGGCCTCCCGACGGAGCGCGTACGCATCAGCCTCGGCCGCCTTCTCGGCCTCGTCGCGCGCGTCCTGCGCAGCGTCGAGCTCCTTCTGGGCGGCGTCGAGGGCTTCCTTCGCCCTCGCGAGTGCAGCGAGTGCTGCGTCAAGCTCGGCCTGCTTGTCAGGGTCCACCTCGCCGTTCGCGTCCGTACTCTCGCCGTCTCCGTTCGAGTCCAGACGATCCACCTCGGCCTGCCACCGGTTGACCTCGGCCTGCGCGGCGTTACGATCAGTGGTTGCTTCGTCCAGCCGCTTCTCAGCGTCCTCAAGCGCCTTGTCGGCGGCCTCCGCAGCGGCGGCCTTCTCGTCGGCCTCGACGGCAGCACGGTGGGCACCGTCGGCACGGTTCAGCGCGGTGACAGCCGCAGCGCAGTCAGCGGGTTCCGCCTCCTGGGCCAGCGCCACAGGGGCGGTCGCGACCGACGCCGCAAGAGCGAACGCCGCCACGAACACGGACTTCTTCACCTGATCTCCTCTCGGTTCGTCGAGTCAGGCTCGACGGCTCGGAGCTTCTGGCTGATGTCGTTGAGGCGCGCGTCCATGCGCGTTATCTGGTCCTTGATCGACCCGCCCCCGTTGGGCCGCAGCTCGGCTTCCACCGCAGCCAGGCGATCCAACACGCCGGGCTGCGTAGAGGTGCCGTGCCACTGATCGATGAAGCGGACAACGCGCTGAACAAACGGCCACGCGCGCTTGACGAGCCACCCGAGGAAGATGCCCAGCCCGCTGAACGCGGCGATAACGGTTCCCCAGATCAAGGCCCAGAACTGTGGGTCGGTCGACAACTCCGCTCCTCTCGGTGTGAGGTTGTCGGACCCGACCCCACCCACGCCAAGAACGAGCGTGGTCCCCCCCTGTTAGACGTCGTCAGGCCGGTTCTGGTTGCCCCGCGACCGGTGCCGTGACAACGGGTGTCCCGGCCCGCAGCCCGGACACGATGGGTTCACCGGCGTACGGGCGGATCCCCGTCATGTCCTGGAAGGCGGTGGCGGTGAGCCCGCCGAGCGGCGCCGACCCGGTGCCGACGACGAGTTCGATGACCCGGCCGTCGGCGTGCGCGCCCAGACCCCCGAGCTGAGCGGCCGCGGTTCCGGTGACGATGGTGGCGCCGTCGGCGGTGGCGACGAGGGCGCCGAGCACCACGATGCCGGTGCCCACGGTGGCGCGGGTGCCGGTGGCGGTGGCGGACATGTCACCGAGGCCGGCGGTGGCGGTGCCGTCGACGTGGCGAGTGCCGGACGCCGAGCCGGTGAGACCCCCGAGGTCGGCCGCACCGGTGCCCGCGGTGGTGCGGGTGCCGGTCGCGGTGGCGTCAAGCCCACCGAGCGCGGCGGTGGCGGTGCCGTCGATGATCTGGGCGACGCCCTCGCCGATGCCTTCGGCGTCGAGGCCGCCGAGCGGTGCGATCGCGGTGCCGGGCACGATGCGTGTGCCGGAGGCAGAGGCACTGAGGCCGCCCAGTTCGCTGGCCCCGGTACCAATCACCACCTCGGGGATAACAACGCCGGAGGCGGCCGCTGAGAGCGCCCCCAGATCGCCGCTGGCGGCCCCAAACGTGGTTCGGGTACCGGAACCCTGCCCGTCGAGCGCACCGAGCGGGGCCGCGCCGGTTCCGGTGACCACCTCGGGGATGACCTCGCCCGTCGCGGTCGAGGACAACCCACCGAGCGGGGCGCCGGCGGAGGCGGAGACGATCCGGGTGCCAGCCGCGGTGGCGACGAGCGCGCCGAGAGCGGTGGAGCCGCTACCGATGACCTCTCGCGTGCCTGTCGCCACCGCGGCCAGCGAGCCGAGCAGACTCTCCGCGGTACCGGAGGTGGCGCGGAGACCCGTGGCCTGCCCGGACAGCTCCCCCAGGGGTGCGGCCGCGGTGCCGGGGGTGGTGCGGGTGCCGGACGCCGAGCCGGTGAGGCCCCCGAGGTCGGCCGCACCGGTGCCGGTGACAGCGAGCTGGGCCTCGTAGGCGCCGATGTCGACGCCACTCCCCTGCGGGCGGGTGACACCGAGGAAGTCCGTCTGCGGGGCGTTCGTGGAGGTGCCCGCGTCGATCGCGGGGCTCCCAGCCGCGAGCTGGAAGTCCCGGCCCGAGAAGTCGACGACCTGCGGGTCCACGACCGTGACCCCGGTCTGGGTGCCGGAGCCGTCGCCGAACGAGATGTTGTTCGACAGGGTGGAGCCGGAACCGCGGACGTCGAAGTCAGCCGTCTTGTTGTTGAAGCTGATGTTGTTGCGGACGATCGTGTCGTCGCCGGTGCGGATACCGCGGCCGGTGACCGCCACCGTGTTGTTGACGATGATCCAGCCGGTGGCCTCGTCCTGCGGGTACGGCTGGATGCCGTAGTCCTCGCACTCGTAGATGACGTTGTTCGAGATGACGCAGTTGCTCGCGGGCTGCGCCGGGTAGAGGCCGTGGACGAGCTGCTGGTCGCTGATCTCCCACAGCCCGATGTTGTGGATCAGGTTGGCGTCGATCAGGACGTTCTCGAGGTCGCCCTCGTACCAGAAGTCAACGCCGGCGCCGCCCTCCCACGAGGTGCCCTCGGTGAGGAACTGGCAGATCGTGTGGATGTGGCAGCCGACGACCTGCACGTTCGAGGCGTTGACCGACACCCCGTTGCGGAGCCCGGAGTCCAGGTCCCCGGTGATCTCGAAGCCCTCGATGCGGACGTACTCATGGTTGAGCTCGACAGCGGCTTCCTTCTCGTCGCTGTTGTCGCCCTTGATCGTGGCGCCCCACTTGTTCTCGGCCTTCACCGTGATGTAGGCGCCGGACGATCCGCCCTTCGGGGTGAGGACGTTGCCCTCGTAGGTGCCGTCAGCGACGAGCACCGTGTCGCCCGGGCCAGCGACGCTCATGCCGCCCGCGATGGTGGCCTTCGCGGTCCCCGTGGTTAGGCCGTCGTTGTCGTCGTCCCCAGTGGTGGCGACGTAGATCGTCTTCGGTTCGGGGTCGGGTGCCGGGAGCAGCTCGACAGCAGCGATCGACCACGTCTGCCCGGTCGGGGCAGTCATGCCGACGGTCTGCGCGGAAATGTCGTCCGGCTCCTGGTAGGCCGCGAACGCGCGGATGTTGTTCTGGTTCGCCACCTGCGTCTGGGTGGCGCCGTTCCGGTACGACGGGGTTCCGGAGGTGACGTTCCAGTCCGCGTTCACCCACGTGAGCACCGAGTTCGCGTTCGTCGGGGTGACCGTGACGTTCGGGGTGCCGGTGCCGGTGACCGTGTCGTTCCCGGCCGGGGTGGCGGTGACCATGGTGTTCGCCCAGCGCTCCACGACCATGCCGTGGTTGCCGCCGGTGCCCCACCAGGTGGTGGTCACCGTCATCTCGCCGGGGCTGGTGTCGCCGACCTCGGCCACCCACACCCACACCTCGGCGTGGTCACTGGCCTGCACGTGGCGGCGGGTGCCGAACGACAGGCCGCCGCCCTGCATCGAGTCGATGTTCGGGTTGTCGAGGTCCTGGTTCCAGGTCTTGACGACGATGACTTCGCCCGGGTCCGGGGTGAACGCCGGCGAGACGGTGGAGTTCGTGGAGCCCGCGGTGTTGATGTACGACGCGATCAGCGTGGGCCGGGTCGATCCGGGGGTGCGGTCCGGGACGTCGATGCCGGGCATCGCAGGGAGGACGTCGTCGAGCATCGCGCCGAACACGCCGTCGAGCTCGTGGCCGATGGCGGCTGGCACGTTCAGGTCGGCGGTGAAGCCCTGCCCGCTGTAGTAGCTGCTGCCGGTCTGGGCGTCGTCGAGCGCGTCGTACCCGTCATCGGAGTGGGTGCCGTCGTCGAGCGCACCGGTGACCCAGTACATGGGGAACGCGGCCTTGAAGGTTGCGTCCCACCCGGTAGGGGTGGTGATGGGTACGCCACCGCCGCTGATGATGAGCGCCCCACCACCGGTGATCTTCGCCTTGCCGTGCTTCGGCACGAAGAACTGGGTGATCTGCTGGGCGCCGCCCGAGTACCCGACCAGCCACACGTGCTCGCGGCCGAGGTCGTAGGTGTCGATGAGGTGGTCGATCAGCTCGGCGAGGTAGTCCGATTTGCGGTCCCCGTTCTCCCACCAGGTGACGGAGCCGGTGGTGTCGGGGGCGAGCACGGAGACGAGTGCGTAGCCCTTCGCGTTCGCCACCTCAACGAGGCCGCGATTCCCGCCGAGCGCGTACGGGTGGGTCGGGTTCAGGTACCCGTACGCGCCGTCGCCGTGGAGGTGCACCACCAAGCCCGCCCCAGTGGGCAGCCCTTCACCGAAGATGTGAAAGGTGCTGGAGAGGCCGCCGGAGTCGGTGAACTCGACGTTCGTTGCGTCGACCAGCTCCGTCGGGATCGGCGGGTCCGACGCCTGTGTGACGCCGGTCCCGCCGGACAGCGTGTGGCCGTTACCGGAGTCGTCGGTGGTACTGACGGTCTTGAACTTGTAGTGCTGGACGAGGTCGTCGGTTCGGACCGCGTTCCAGGAGCCGAACTCGGCTTCGACTTCAGCCGCCGACAGCGCCGCCGAGTACACCTTGACGTTGGCAACGCGGCCGTCGAGGTCCTCGGTGTTGAGCACCGAGTTGCCGATCCGAATCGTGGTCAGCCCGGTGGGGACACCGTTCGACCACTCCATGTCCTCAGAGACGAGCGGGCCGTCTTCGGGCCCGATGTAGATCTTGCTCGTCCCGTCGGCGTTGAGCACGAACGCGAGCCGGTACCACTTGCTGACCGACATCCCGCCGTTGGTAGGAATGAACGCGTCCGCCGATCCGCTGGCGCTCACCCAAGGACGGAACGTGGTTCCGTCGCTGTTCGTCTGCAGGAGGATCGCGTTCGTGTCGGAGCCGTCGTCGAACGCCACGAACGTCTGGAAGTCATCCAGGTCGCTCGAGATGTATCCCCAAACGAGGATCGTGAGCGGAGCGGTAGCTACGCCGGCGGTGCCGGTGAACTCGCTGCTCGTGGCGTCGAACTGGACGGCCATAGGTCAGCTCGCGACGGTGAACGAGACGGTCAGCCCACCCGAGGCGATCTTGAAGGTGTCGCCGGTGGTCACTGCGTTCGCGTTGATCGTGCCGGTGAACCCGCAGGAGCCGGACGACGACTGCGTCCACGCGGAGAAGTGGGTGTAGTCCTCCGACCCGGCAACGCTGGTCCACTCCAGGTCGGCGGCGGACGCCATCGAGCCGCTCGACGGGGTGCCCCAGGTGACCTGCTGGCGGGTGCTCTCGGTGGCGACGTTCGCGGTGCCGTCCGCGCCCGGGTCGTCCGTGTGGAGCTGGATGTACGTGTAGGTCTCGCCGAGCGAGCCCAGCACGGTGTCCGCAGCAGCAGAAATCAGGCCAGTGGCCATGGTGGATTCCCTTCGATCTATCTGGGGAGCTACCGGGTGACTTCAGGGGAGACGAAGGCGAAGCCCTCGATCAAGCGGGTGGGTCGGCCGTCGGGGTCGACGAGCTCGATGTCGTAGCGGGCCTGCCGCCACGACCACTCCGCCGAGGACTCGGCGGGGATGTCCAGCTCGACGGTGGTGTCCTCGACGGTGAGGTGGTCGTCGAGGGTGAAGAGGACGTCGTCGCTGGCGACCGGGCGGCGAAGCTGGCCTCGCGCCGTCCACCCGGTGACCGTGTACGGGTTGCCCGCGGCGTTCACCACCGGGATGGACAGGTGGTAGTCGGCCCCCTGGTCGATGCGCAGGTCGTACTGGCGGGCGGTCACTGCTTCTGCCTCTCCAGGTCGTCGACCCGGTCCTTGAGGAGCTGGTTCTGAGCCTGCAGCTTCCGGATGATCACCCGGTACTGGGCGTTCTCCCACAGCGCCTTGGACAAGGGGTCGCGCTCCATCTCGGCGGCGAGCTCGTGAACCTCGAGCTGCTGCGCGGGGTCGTTCTCCACGATCACTCCTCCGGAGGCTCGTAGGGCGGGGTGTAGAGACCCAGCCCGATGACGGTGGCGCTGACCCGGGTGTTGTCGTTGTCCGGGTTGGTCGGGAAGGCCGACCCGCTGATGTTCTTGAACACCACCGTGCAGCCCTCGGCCGTCGTCGAGCCGGTCTTGATCCAGGCTGCGACCTTCCCGGCCCACAGGAACGACGAGTGCACCTGCACGAACCCGCCAGTCGGCGCCGCGGGCGGGGACGATTCCCAGGTGACTTCCACCTCCGCGGTGGCATCGGCCGGGAAGATGCCCGGCGGGAAGAAGCCGCTAGCGTCGAGTACCGCGATGGCCGACGTCGACACGATCTCTTGGTCGAGGATCTGGTTGATGGCGCCCCAGAGCACGCCTACCTGGTCGTTCACGCTTAGCCCGATGATCCGCTCGCCGCCATCGACGATCGGCCGGTGCAAGACCTCGGGCAGCTCCTCGGCAATGACACCCACCCGGGGTGACTCACCGGCGCCCGACCACTTGTAGCGGAACTTCCGCGCCCTCGCGTTCTTGATCGTCTCGAGCGGATCAAGCAGCGCTCGAGCGTCTTCGACGTCTTCCTTGACGTCGCCGGACGAAGGGTTGTCCCATCCGAGGGCCCACCCAACGCCGTAGCCGTTCAACGTGCCACTGGTGACTACGAAGCGGCCGGCTTCCCCGTCTTCCCCGACGATGGCGAGCTTCCAGCCGGTGTCGTTGCCGGCCATGCCACCCCAGCCGTCGTTGTCGATGGCGTACGAGATGCCGGAGCGGCTGATGAAGTCGCCGTCGTCGTCGAGCATCGAGAACTGGACGCGGTAGCCGTCGTTAAACCCGCCGACCGGGCTGTCCTTCCGCTGGTCGACCTGGAAGTTCATGAACGGCGCGGTCATGCGGGTCTGGCGGTCGAGGACCAGGAACTCGGCTTCGCTCTCCGGGATGTCGTCCTCGTCGCCGTAGTTGATGCCGACACCCAAGGTGTTGACGTTGAGGCGGCCGGACTTGCCGCCGGTCAGCGGGCCCCGCCAGACGATGTCGTTGCCCTCGTTCTTGATCCGTGAGGGGTTGGCGCCCGACGAGGCGTAGAACGACATGGTGCCGTCGGGGTCGATGTTGATCCGCTGCCCCGTGGTGCCGGACCGGTAGGTGCCGGTGATGAGGATGGTGCCGTCGGAGACCTTCCAGTCGCCGACGATCGAAGAGCCCTTGTAGAGCCGGATGCCGGCCGAGTCCATGACGACCCGGTTTGCGCTGCTGTCGCCGCTGGTCTGGATCGTTCCCGAGAGGGTGACGGTCGCTTCGAGCGTGCCGGTGATGATCTTCCCGGCCGAGATCGTCTCGATCTTCGCGTCGTTCACCGCCAGGTCGGCGATCTTCGCGCGGATGATCGACGCGTCGGCGATCTTCGCCGAGGTGAGCGCGGCATCCACGATGTGCGCGGTCTGGATGCTGTCGTCCTGGATCTTCGTGGCGTCGATGATGTCGTCGACCAGATCGTCCGAGACCAGCTGCTCCGCGGAGACCGGGCCCGCCACCTCCGACCGCTCCGACACGTTCCCCGACGTGTCCACCGACTGCAGGCACGCGTACCAGCCGACGTCGAGCGGCAGGTCCGGGATGTTCCAGGTGCCGCCCGCGTGCAAGGTCGCCACGAACTGCGGCGCCGTCTCCGTCGGGTCGAACGCCGTCGGCTGCAGCGGCTCCTCCTCCGCGCCGGGCAGCGTCATATCGGCGCCCTGCCCCACCCACACACGCACGTACGCGAAGTCGTGGGGCATCTCCTCGCCCTCGGAGCCGAGTCCGTCCCACGTCACATCGAGCGTGCGGAACCACGTCTTCACGCTCGGGGTGGACGGCACCGGCGGCGGGGTGGTGTCGGAGACGCAGTCGTGGTCGAGCGTCGACCAGGCACCCTGGTTCCCGGCCCGGTCGAATGCGCACACCTCGATCCGCAGCCGCGACCCGGCGTCCACCCCACCGAACGAGAACGACGTGCTCGAGGTGCCATCCGGGGGCGTGGCGTACCACCACGCCCGGTCCTCTTCCGGGAACGGGTCCGAGCTCGGGATGCCACCGACCTGCTCGAGGCCGAGGAAGCTGTAGCGCACCAGGTACCCGGCAACATCCTCGGCGGCGGTCGGGGTCTGCGACTGCTCGGCGATGTAGCCCTCGAGCCAGTCCGTGACAGGGTCGGGGCTGCCGTCCTCCACCCACAGGTCACGGACCTGCCCCGCGAAGTCCTGCACGATCTGCGGGCAGTTCTTCCACGTCCAGGTGTCCGGGTCGAACGGGTCGTAATTCGGGCCGCCGTCCTCCTGGTCCGGGTCCGGCTCAGGCGGGTTCGCCGCATCGTCCTCGATCTTGTCGAGGATGAACACCGCCGCCTGCACGAGCGGGTTGTCCGCGCCGTCCGCGTTCGTGGTGACCGCGTTCCAGCCGACCGTCACCATCGCCAGCGGCTGCGTGTGCGCCGGATCCGTGTAGGCGATCGACGACGCGGTCAGCCCATCGGGTGCGGCGGGCGGGGTGCGGTCCTCCGTGCCCGGTGACGGCTCGCTGGTGCCGACCACTGCCTCGCCGGACTGGATCGCGTTCAGCTGCCGGCGCAGCTTCTCCATGGCGTTCCGCCACAGATCGTTCAGCGCGACCCGCCCCGTCAGCTGGCGCTGGTCGTCGACCGCGACCTCCCACTGCATCACCCGGAGCTTCTCCGGGCTGGTGCTGGTCATCGAGTAGACCCAGTCACCGATGTCGTAGGCGATGAGCGGGCGGGGCTCGCCGGGCAGCATGCCGATGCCGTGTTCGACGGTCTGCAGGCCCTTCACCACGGTGGTGAGTTCGGCCTGCGCGAAGGCCAGCAGGGCGCCTTCGTCAGCGGCGTTGTTCAGCGACGCGTACCGCTCGACGCGGCGGTCACGGCGGGCGAGCGCGGTGTCGTCGTCGGCTTCCTTGTAGAGGCCCTCCGACCCGGCCGCGAGCAGGTGGGTGCCGGCCTCGCGCACCGACCACTTGCGGGGCGCGTCGAGAAGGTCCTTGCCACGGCGCAGCACCACCGGCCGGATCCCCTCGGTGAGGTCGACACCGCGGCTGTCGGGGTTCCACAGCTTGAGGGTCTTTCGCTGGTTCTCGGGGTCCCAGACGATGGCCCACTCGCACAGCCCGAGCTCGACCATGCGGTCGAGCATCTGGGTGTAGGTGGTGCCCGGGGAGAACCGCCCGGTGATGGTGCCTTCCCACTCGTCGCCGTTGGAGTCGAGCTCGGTGGTGAAGTCGTAGTCGATGTCGTCGAGGGCGTCACGCGCCTGGGCTTGCTGCCACAGGGTGGCCATGACGGCGCCGGGGGTGTCCGCGTTGAGGACCAGCTCGCGCTTCGGGTTCGTCCACGTCAGCTCGCCGGTGTCGGGGTCGACGACCTGCTCGCCGCGGTCCTGCGGGTAGATGATGGTCTCGTCGGTGCGGACCTCGAGGAACGACCCAGCGAACGTCCAGTTGCCGTCCTCGGCGACGTCGTCTCCGGACGCCTCCTGCAGGTAGCCGCGCAGCGCGCCGGCGGGGCTGCCGTTCGACCAGATCTCGATCTCGAGGTCGCGGTTGTCGGTGACCGCGCCGCGGAGCAGGTCGAAGTTCCTGCCGTCGGCGGGGTAGTCGACCTGGATGGCGCCCTTGGCGTTGATCGTGCGGGAGAGGCGCAGCTGCTTGTAGTCGGGCAGCACCGTGAGGGTGCCGTCCTCGGGGTCGACCGCAAACAGGGTGATGATGAGCTCGGCGTAGCGGGGGACGACATAGCCGCCCTCCTGGCCGCGGACGACCTCCAGCGCCGGCGGTGTGGAGGTGACCTCCGTGGGCGGCTCGTGCGCGTCGAGCGCGATCGCGGTCTCCCCGCCGGGGATGGCGATGTGGCCGCTCTCCTCGGCGATCGCCTCCCGCAGCGGCGGGTCGATCTCGGCCTCGGTGTCGTAGGTCTCGGCCGCGACTGCGGTCTCACCGGAGGTGTTCGTCGCCGACGTCTCGCCGGACTCCTCCGCGGCGTGCTCGTCGGTCCCGTAGCGCCCCTCGGCGACGTAGCCGGACTCCTCGCCGACCGCCTCTTCGCTGCCGCTGGGTCCCGCCGAACCGGACTCGGTACCGACGGCGGTCTCACCGGAGCTGGCGGTGGCCGTGACGCCGCCGGACTCGGTGCCGCGCGCGGTGTCGCCGCCGGACTTCTCGATCGGCCCCGCCGGACCGTAGGCCCACTCGATCGCCGCGTCGAGCAGGGCGGTGCCCGTCGCGGTGAGGTTGTCCATGGCGCCATCGCCGATCCGCAGAAAGACACGCCGCGCAGGCGCGTTACCGCTGGTGAGCGGCTGTCCCGCCTCGTAGGTGACGTACGTGCCGTGATCGGCTTCCCCGGCCAGCCGCGCCACCACCGTCGCCGCCGCGGGCAGGTCGTCGGTGTCGATCCCCTGCTGCGACTGCGTCGAGTCGTACACGGTGTGCGTGCCGGTCAGGCCCCCGTTGCCGTCGACGCTCTCGATCGCCCAGTCGGTGCCGTCGACCCCGCCCAAGTACGTGCCGAGGCGCCAACTCGCGTTCTCGCAGGTGATACCCGGCTTGGCGACGGTGTCGTACTTGCTGCCGAAGGTGCCGCCCGAGCAGGAGTCGGACACCATGACACCGTCGTAGCTGCCGCCGTACTCGGCCTGCTCGTCGCTGCGCAGCACGACGCTGTGCCCGGCCGCGACAAGGCGGTCCCGCAGGATCGTGTCGCCAGTGGTCAGCGACCCCGCATCCGCGACAACAAGAACGATCGTCGCCACGCTGTTCCTCGCTCGTCGGTCGCTCTACGTCAGCCCGCGGTGGTGCTGATGCCGAGCGTCCAGTTGAGAACCCACACCGCGGTGTTGACCTTCGTGCCCAGGCCTGGGGAGGCGATCGCCGAGCGGGACAGGAGGGTGTTGGAGCCGGACGCGGCCCAGCCGACGCCGACTTCCAGCCACTCGAAGTTCGCGTCACTGGTGCCGAACTCGGCAGAGAAGGTGACCTGACGGCTGGCGATGGTGATGCCGTCGCTCTTGACCTTCTTCCGCATCTTGTTCGTGCTGGCCTGGAGGTCGGTGTCGGACACCGTGGGGGCGGTGGAGCTGTCGCCGACGGCGAGGTAGGCGTTGGAGGTGTCCAGGGCGGTCGCGGTGCTGTCGCCCGTGACCAGCTTCCACATGTGGGTGACGCCCGCGGTGAGGAAAAGGTTCGGAGGGCACTCGACGATCTCATACAGGTTCTCGGGGGCCACCTCGCCGCGGTACTTGTGCACGGAGTAGCGGCCGACCATCACCTGCAGACCGGCCCGCGCGGCGGCCTCAAGGGCGCGGTCCTTCGCACCGCGGATGTAGTGCACCACCGGCCGGCCGGGCTCCTCGCCGAACGTGATGTCGCTTCCGAACGTCATGGATCTCTCCTACGGGCTCAGGTACTTGCGCCGGCCGATGATCGTCGCGGTGGCGGACGCGCCGGTGGTGTGCGTGAACGTGATGGAGAACGGGTCGACCGTGGGATCCAGCTCGAGCCACGGGCCCGGCTTGCCCTGCGTGATGTTGCCGACGCTGGGGGTCCACACGGTGCCGGTGCCGGGGCCGAGGCTCCACTCCCCCACGTCGATCTGCAGCTGATAGCCCTCGTCGACCGTGCCCTCGTACTGCACCCAGTAGTCGCCGTGCTGGAACTTCGGGTTGTTGCACGGCCCGAACACGGTGATGACCAGGTCGGACATGGGTGCGGTGGCGGCGGCGAACTCGGTGAGCTCCACCTCGACACCGGACTCGCCACTGATCTCCTGGGAGACGTTGTCCTCGTCCTCCCAGAACGCTTCATACAGCTCGATCGCCACGTTTACCTGGGCGAGCGGTTCGGCATGGCGGCGGGTGAAGTCGAGGACGTCGATTACCTCGCCGTACGCCTGCACGGTGCTGCCGTCCGGGCGCGTGTACTTGATCAGCAGCTCGTCGGCATACAGCAGTCGCAGCAGCTGATCGCGGCGCTCGAAGAACTCCTCGAGCTCCTCGGCGAGCGTGGGCAGCTCCCCCGTGTCCGGGTCGGCGCCCACGATCCACAGCGGGATCAAGATCTCGGTGGAGTCGAACCGCTTCCCGGAGGTGCGGATCCGGCCGTGCCGGTTCGGCACCGCGACGTTTTCGCCGCGCCTCCCGGGCGCCGTCATGAGCCCCGAGATGTCGGAGGCCATGAACGCGTACGAGGCCAGCGACACCCCGTTGATCGTGAGCGCCTCAGCCATCGAACAGCCCGAACGCTTCCAGGCGCCGCATGCCGTGCAGGGCCTTGTCGGAGGCCCGCTCGGCGGATGGCACGTTGAAGTTCTGGTTGATCACCACGGAGCCCTTTCCGGTGGCCGCTGCCCGGCTGGGGGTGTCGTTCTGCGCCAGCTCGGCGTTGACGCGAGTGGAGAAGTCGGTCCACCACGCGTCGCCAGCGTCGAGCTGGAATTGCTCCTGCGCCTGGCCCATCACGTTGGTCAGGGTGTTGACGAGCCTGCGGCCGGACCGCTCCACCTCGGTCTGCCCGGTGTCGAACCCGGCGGCGAGACCGGCGGCCATCAGCTCGCCGAGGGCGATGAACACCCGGGAGGGGGAGCGGATCTGCGCCGCGGCGGCGACCGCGGCGGCGGCGGCGTTGGCGAGCCGCGCGGCTGCAGCCTCCACCTCGCCCGCCTTGCTGTTCAAGCCATCGGCGAGGGCCTGGCCCATGTTGGCGCCGGCGGCGAAGAAGTCGCCGACCGCGGCGTCGAGGGCGGAGAGCATGGAGGCGATCGCGTTGTTGATCGCGTCAACTGCCTGCTGCCCGCCGTTGTTGATCGCTTCGACGAACTGCTGCATGCCGGAGTCCACCGCGGCGGTGATGTTGTTCATGCCGGTCTCCACCGCGGTCTGCATGTTGTTCATGCCGGTGGTGATGATGTTGACGCAGTTGTCGATCGCAGCCTGCAGCCCGGTCCCGATCGTGGCCCAGCCGGTTTGGAACTGGGTTTGGATGCCGAGCATCCCGTTCGCGACAGCGGCGGCCATCGTCTGGAACCCGACCGTCACCGTGTTCGTGAGGGTGTTCATCCCCAGCGAGATCAACGCAGCCCACTGAGCGATGGCTGTGGTGATCACAACACCGATCTGGATGAACCCATTGGTGATCGCGGTCTGCACCAGCAGGATGCCGTTGGTGGCGGCAGCCGCCATGGACTGGAAGCCGATCTCGACGGCGAGGTTCAACCCAGCCATGCCCTGGGTCACCAGGGGGGCCATCATGGTGAACCCGTTGATGACCGCCTGCTGGAACAGGAGGATGCCGTTGCGGACGGCGCCCAGCATGGACTGGAAGCCGATCTCGACGGCGAGGTTCAACCCAGCCATACCGGTGGTGACGGCCGGGGCCATGGTGGTGAAGCCCTCGGCGACCGCTGTCGAGAAGACGATCATCCCGTTGCGGACGGCGCCCAGCATGGACTGGAAGCCGATCTCGACGGCGAGGTTCAACCCAGCCATACCGGTGGTAACGGCCGGGGCCATGGTGGCGAACGCCCCGCTGATGGCGGTCTGGAAGACGACCATCCCGTTGCGGACGGCGCCCGCCATCGACTGGAAGCCGACCTCAACCGCGGTGTTCAACCCGGCCATGCCGGTGGTGATGGCCGGCTGCAGGTTCGTGAACTCCGTCGCCAACGCGGCGCCGAAGTTCGCCATCCCAGCCTTCATCGATCCCTCGAGGCCGGGGAACCCGTCAGTCACGGCCTGGGCGAGACCCGTCATGCCCTGCGTGATCGGCCCGTTCAGGTCGGTGAACGCAGCGTTGACGATCTCGGGCATCCGGGTCAGCCCGGTCTGGAAGGCGTCGGTCACCGACACCAGCGCCGCCGCCACCTCTGGCGACATGTTCGCCAGCGCGGCAGCCACGTGCGCGGGCACCGGGCCGAGCGCCGAGTCCACCATCGGCGGGGTCTGGCCGAGGGTGTCGCGCACCGCCAACGGCACCGGGTCCATCTGCCCGGCCACCGAGTGCGGGACGTTCTGCAGCGCCGAATCGACCGCGGGTCCGACCTGGCCGAACGCGGTGCCTGCCGCGTTCGCTGCCTGGTTCCCCGCGCCAGCGACCACGGGTCCGACCTGGCCGAGCGTGGTGCCGACCTGGCCGGGAATCGGTTCGATCTGGCCCTGAACGCCCTCACCCAGGGAGGCGAAGGCCTGCTGGATCTGGGTGGACCCAAGCGCGATCTGCGCCTGCGCCTCCGAGAACGCCTGGCTGTACTTGCCCGCCAACAGTCCGACCGGGTCACCCGCAGCCTGGATGGCGGTCCCGATGACGTTGATGGTGCCCTGGATGGCGTTGGCCAGGCCGGTGAGGAAAGAACCCGCGCGGGCGAACGCCTGCACCATGTTGTTGATGGCGTTGATCGCCATCGGCGCCGCGGAGATGATGTTGACGAACATCTGCTGGATCGCAGGGTTCTGGAAGGTCTGCGACAGCCGTTCGAACGCCGCGGTGATGTTGTCGATCGTCCCCTGCGGGATCTTGCTGAGCGTCTCGGCGAGACCGTCGAACACGCCGCCGACCGCGGCGCCGATGCGCTCCCAGTCGAACCGGTTGAAGAAGTCCCGCAGCTTGTTCAGGAAGTTCTCGATACCGGGAGCGGCGGCGGCGAACACCCGGATGCCGTTGTGCACCAGGTCGGAGAAGCCGCGGGCGAGCTCGGAGAGGACACCCTTCAGCCCCTCGAACGCCGACTGCAGGCGACCGTCGGCGATCAGGGAGGTGACGTTCGCGCGGAACGACTCACCGAACGCGTTCACGGCTCCGGAGAGCACGTCGAACGCGGACGCCTGGTTGGCCAGTTCGAGGAAGGCCCGGCCGATGTCGGCCAGGCCCGGCTTCATCCCCTCGATGGTGGTCTTGACGTTCGTGAGAACACCGTTGAGCAGGTTGACGCCCTCGGTGGTGGCCAGCCAGGCGGCCGCCTGCTGGGCCAGCTCGCCCATCGTTCGAGCGATGCCGGTCAGGTTCTCGCCGACCTTCGGCAACACCTGACCAGCGAGGGTCTCGAGGGCGGGGGCGAGCCCCTCGGCGAGGGCGCCGGCGATGTCCTTGCGCAGCTGCTGGAACTTCGGCGACAGGTCGCCGATGCGCTTGCCGAGCTCTTCGGTGTCGGCCAGCACAAGCGCCAACGGCACACCGATGAGGGCGATCGCGGCCGGGATCGTGGCGATGAGGGCTGAGATCCCACCCCACGCCGCGGTGATGGCAGCCCCGGCAATGGCAATCCCAGTGGCCATCCCCGTGACCCGCAGCATGCTCACCGCGAGCTGCCCGACCTGGACGACGGCGCCGCCGATGCGGGTGGCCATCCTCAGGAAGTTCCTATTCAGCCTGCCGATCGGGCCGCCGCTCCCAGTGGGGAGCGCCTTGATAAGCCCGCCGAACGTGACCAGCTGGGTGAGCGCGCCGGCAAGGCCATCAACATCGATCCTGATGTTGATGTTGCGGCCGTCCAGCTTCGCGACCGCCGCCTCGAGGGTGGCAAGCTGCTTGAGCGCGCGGGTGGCGCCGCGCAGCGACACCGCGAGCTGGATACGGGTCCCGTCGAGCGCCTCAACGCGCTCCCGGAGGCGCTCGATCTCAGTGCCGTCGCCGATGTCAACCGGGATCGTGACCTGGGCGTGGTCGAGCGCCTCGATGCGGGCGCGGAGGCGCTCGATCTCGGTGCCGTCGCCGATGTCGACCGGGATGGTGATCTTCGAGCGTTCGAGGGCGGCCAGCTGCGTCTTCAGCCCCGCGGTGTCGACGTCGAACTCGACCGGGATGATGACCTTCAGCGAGTTCTCGATCGCCTCGAGCTCGGCCGCGAGGTCCCGCCGGAAGCCGTCGGTGTCCGGGACGACCTTGACGTAGACGCGCCCGACTTCACGCCCACCACCGCCAGCGCCCGCCACGCGATCACCTCCGGTTCGCTGTTCAGCTGTCGGTGTTGGGTTCCTGCGTGGACTGCTCGGCGGCCGCGCGGAACATGCCCTGCTCGCGCTGCCGGCGCGCGATCTGGTCGAGCGGGATCACGCGGGCCTTCTGCTTCCGCCTCGGCGGGGTGACCAGCGGTTTGCTCGACCGCTTCCCGGCCCTCTGCCTGTTCGCCGCGGCGAGCAGGTTCACCGCGGCGGCCAGCAGGTAGTTCTGTGGTGTCCAGGAGCGGAACTCAGGCCCGCCCTGGTGTGCGGCGCCGAGCGCCGAATCCGGGGGCAGCTGCCCGACGAGCCAGAGCACATAGCGCGGCGTCACCGTGCTCCCCGGCCGCCACAGGTCGCGCAGGTCCACACCCAGGGCGGCCAGGTCGTACAGCAGCGCCTGCCCGTGCTCCTCGATCAGCTCGCCGAGCTGGACGCTTCCCCCGGCTGGCTCCTGGCCGCGTACACGTTGAACGTGACGAGCAAGGTCTCGTCGTCGACTTCGTCCGCCCACTTCCGGTACGCGGCCTCGTCGACGGCGGCCAACTGCATCAGCTGGTCGATCTGCTCGTACAGGTCGTCGAGGTCGGCGGCCAGTCGCATCTGCGCGGACGGGGACGACTTCTCGGTGACGCCCTTGCTTCGGGAGGTGACTTCCTTCTGGAGATCGATGACCTCGGCGTACTGCCGCTTGAACGCCGCGCGGCGCGAGCGAGGCCGCAGCTGCAGGAACGGCAGCAGTTCGGGAGCGCCCTCCGGGTACTCGGTGGGGACGGCGTCCTCAGCGAGCTGGTCGACGAGGCTGGGCTGTTCCTTCTTCGCAGGAGGCATGGTTGGACCCTTCGAGCTTGATCCGGACCCTAGGGG
>DASVCA010000126.1:0-17023 GCA_036381835.1 Micromonosporaceae bacterium | reverse complement strand
ATCACGGTTGATGCGCAGGGTGAGATTCTGGAGTTGAAGAACACGGTCAACACGATGGTTGACCAGTTGTCGTCGTTTGCGGATGAGGTGACTCGGGTTGCTCGGGAGGTGGGCACCGAGGGGAAGTTGGGCGGTCAGGCCCAGGTCCGAGGCGTCGCGGGGACGTGGCGGGATCTGACGGACAATGTGAACTCGATGGCGTCGAACCTGACGGCGCAGGTGCGCAATATCGCGCAGGTGACGACGGCGGTGGCGCGGGGTGATCTGTCGCAGAAGATCACGGTTGATGCGCAGGGTGAGATTCTGGAGTTGAAGAACACGGTCAACACGATGGTTGACCAGTTGTCGTCGTTTGCGGATGAGGTGACTCGGGTTGCTCGGGAGGTGGGCACCGAGGGGAAGCTGGGCGGTCAGGCCCAGGTGCCCGGTGTGGCCGGCACCTGGAAAGACCTCACCGAGAACGTGAACCAGCTGGCCTCCACCCTCACCACCCAGCTGCGGGCCATCTCCCAGGTGTCCACCGCCGTCGCTCGGGGGGACCTCACCCAGCGGATCAACGTCGAGGCGCAGGGTGAGATCGCCGAGCTGAAGGACAACATCAACCAGATGATCGTCACCCTGCGCGAGACGACGAAGAAGAACGCCGAGCAGGGCTGGCTGGACTCCAACCTGGCCCGCATCGGCAGCCTGCTGCAGGGCCAGCGCGATCTCGGCGAAGTCTGTCGCATGATCATGACGGAGGTGACTCCGCTGGTCGAGGCGCAGATCGGCGCGTTCTTCCTGGCCGACAACGGCGACCCGCGGCGCCCGCTGCGATTGACCGCCTCCTACGGCTACCCCACGCCGCAGCATCAGATCACCTTCGTCCCCGGCGAGGGCCTGGTCGGCCAGGCCGCGGTCTCGCGCCGGACCATCCGGATCGGCACGGGCGACCACGGTTCGCTGAGCGTCCGGTCGGGCCTGCTCGACGTCTCGCCCCGCGACCACGTCGTGTTGCCCGTCCTGTACGAGGGTGACCTCCTCGGCGTCATCGAGTTCGCCAGCGTCACGGTCTTCTCCGAACTTCACCTGGCGTTCCTGGAGCGGCTGGTGCTCACCATCGGCAGCGCGGTGAACGCCATCCAGGCGAACCGGCGTACCGAGGAACTCCTGGCACAGTCTCAGCGACTGGCCCAGGAACTGCAGGAACAGTCCGCGGAACTGCAGCGGACCAACGCGGAATTGGAGGACAAGGCTCGGCTGCTGTCCGAGCAGAAGGGCAACATCGAACTGAAGAACCGGGAGATCGAGCTGGCGCGTCTCGGGCTGGAAGAGAAGGCCCAGCAGCTGTCCCGGGCGTCCGCCTACAAGTCGGAGTTCCTGGCGAACATGAGCCACGAGCTGCGCACGCCGCTGAACTCGATTCTGCTGCTCGCTCGCCTCTTGGCCGAGAATCCGGAGGCGAACCTGACCGGCCGGCAGGTCGAGTTCGCCAGCACGATCTACAGCGCCGGCTCGGATCTCCTCTCGCTGATCGACGACATCCTCGACCTTTCCAAGATCGAGGCGGGTCGGATGGACGTCTCGCCCCGCGAGGTCGCCTTCCCCGAGATCGCCGGCTACGTGGAACAGGCGTTCGGCCCGCAGGTCGAGGAGAAGGGCCTGGACCTGCGGGTGAGCCTGGCCGAGAACCTGCCCGACACGATTCACACCGACGCGCAGCGGTTGCAGCAGATCCTGCGGAACCTGCTCTCCAACGCGATCAAGTTCACGGATCAGGGGAGCGTGGCGCTGCGGATCGAGCCCGCATCGGCGGACATGCTGTTCGACGTACCCTCACTCGCGGCCGCCCGACAGGTGGTGGCCTTCCGGGTCACGGACACCGGGATCGGCATCCCCGACGACAAACTGTCGCTGATCTTCGAGGCGTTCCAGCAGGCCGATGGCACGACGAGCCGGCGCTACGGCGGCACCGGGCTCGGCCTGTCGATCAGCCGCAACCTCGCCCACCTGCTCGGCGGCACGATCACCGTGTCGTCGACACCCGGATCGGGATCCACGTTCACGCTCTTCCTGCCGGACGCGCTGATGCCCGATTCGGTGGTCTCGACGCCGCCCGCCGACTCCTCGACGGACACGCCGCCGCTGCTCGCGCCCGATCCGGCCGAGCATCCCTCGGCTCCGGCGGCCGCCGACCTGGCGGGTGCCCACGTGCTGATCGTCGACGACGACGTCCGCAACGTATTCGCCCTGACCAGCGCCCTGGAGCTGCACGGCATGACCGTCTACTACGCGGACAACGGGGCGGACGGCATCCGGATGCTCGCCGAGCATCCTGAGGTGAACATCGTCCTCATGGACGCGATGATGCCAGATCAGGACGGATACGAGACCACTCGGGCGATCCGCCGCAATCAGCGGTTCGCCGACCTGCCTGTGGTGTTCCTGACCGCCAAGGCGATGCCGGGCGATCGTGAGTCGGCGCTGAACGCGGGGGCCAGCGACTACATCACCAAGCCGGTCGACCTGGACGAACTGCTGGAACTGATGGCGAGCTGGATCCGCGGCGGCGGGCGCAAACACGGGGGTACCCAGGCGTGAGCGAGGTGGCCAAGGTCCTGCTGGTAGACGACCGGCGGGAGAACCTGTTGGCGCTGGAGGCCATTCTCCAGGGGCTGCCGGTGCAAACGGTCTCCGTGGAAAGCGGCGAGGCGGCGCTCAAGCAGCTGCTCATCGACGACTTCGCGGTGCTGCTGCTCGACGCGCAGATGCCGGATATGGACGGCTTCGAAACCGCCAGTCACGTCAAACGGCGCGAGCGCACCCGTAATCTGCCGATCATCTTCCTCACCGCTGCCGACCGGGACGCCCAACTCGCCGTACGCGGCTACGCCGCCGGAGCCGTCGACTATCTGACGAAACCCTTCGACCCGTGGGTGCTGCGGGCCAAGGTCGCGGTCTTCGTCGAACTGTGGGGCAAGAACCGGCAGCTCGCCGCGTTGGACGAGCAGCTGCGGGAACAGGAGGCGCAGGTGCGGCTGCTGACGAGCGCGATCGACGAGGCGGCCGGGCTGCTGGAAACGGGCGACCCGCAGGACCGTGTCCGGGCGGTCGAGGTGCTGGAGAGGGCCCGCTGGGGAGCCGAACCCTGACCCTCGCCCCCACCCGTAGGGTGGTGGCCTTAGGCCTCGCCGTCGCGGATCGTCAGCGCCGACCGCAACCCGGTGATGTCGAGCACCCGGAGCAGGAACTCGTTCACGTTGGTGAGCAGCAGCAGGCTCTGCGCGTGACTCGCCTTGCGGCTGAGCACGATCAACGTTCCGAGGCCCTGCGAATCGCAGAAGGTCACCCCGCCGAGATCCAGCACGATCCGGGGTGGCCGGTCGCTGAGAGCCTGGTTGACCGCCTCCGAGAGCCGGCCGGCCGTGGCCATGTCGATCTCGCCGGCGAGGATCAGCACCGCCTCGTCGGCGGTACGACGAACCGCGATGGACAGGTCCGGGCGCTCCACAACGAGCCAGCCTAGCGTGAATCCGAGAACCCGATCTTCCCGCTGAACGTCGCCGCAGGTGAGGCGCGGTCCGATCGAGGGGGGGGCCGACGGCCGGGCGGGCGTCCCTGTCAGAATGGACGCACCGTGACCGAGACGAACCCCGCCGGCACCGGGCCATACCCGGACACCGCGCCGGCCTCCGAGAATCTGTTCGACCGCGCCCGCGCCATCGTGCCCGGCGGGGTCAATTCGCCGGTACGCGCCTTCCGTGCGGTCGGTGGCACACCCCGGTTCATGATCCGGGGTGAGGGGCCATGGCTGTTCGACGCGGACGGACGCCGGTACGTCGACCTGGTCTGCTCGTGGGGCCCGTTGATCCACGGGCACGCGCATCCAGAGGTGGTGGCCGCGATCCAGGCCGCCGCGGCCCGCGGTACGAGCTTCGGCACGCCCACCCCCGGGGAAGTGGACCTCGCCACAGAGATCGTCGCCCGCACCGCGGTCGACCAGGTGCGGTTGGTCAACTCGGGCACCGAGGCCACCATGTCGGCGATCCGACTGGCCCGCGGCTGCACCGGCCGCCCGAAGATCGTGAAGTTCGCCGGCTGCTACCACGGCCACGTGGACGCCCTGCTGGCTTCGGCCGGATCGGGCGTGGCCACCCTCGGTCTGCCCGACTCGCCGGGAGTGACCGGTGCCGCGGCCGGGGAGACGATCGTGCTTCCCTACCACGACCTGCGGGCGGTAGAAGAGGTCTTCGCCGCCGAGGGGCAGCACATCGCGGCGATCATCACCGAAGCGGCGCCCGGGAACATGGGTGTGATCGCGCCCCGGGACGGCTTCAACCAGGCGTTGGCCCGCATCGCCCACGCACACGGAGCGCTGCTCATCCTCGACGAGGTGATGACCGGGTTCCGGGTCTCCCGCTCCGGTTGGCACGGCCTCGATCCGGTCGACGCCGACCTGTTCACCTTCGGCAAGGTGATGGGCGGCGGACTGCCGGCCGCCGCGTTCGGCGGTCGAGCGGACCTCATGTCTCAGCTCGCGCCCGCCGGCCCCGTCTACCAGGCCGGCACCCTCTCCGGGAACCCGCTTGCCTGCGCCGCCGGCCTGGCGTCGCTGCGACTTGCCGACGAGTCCGTCTACCGCCGGCTCGACGAGCTCGCCGCCACGGTCGGCCGCCTCGCCGCCGACGCGCTCAGCGCCGCCGGCGTGCCGCACCGGCTGTCGTACGCGGGCAACATGTTCTCGATCTTCTTCACGGAAGCCGACGTCGTCGACTACGACAGCGCCCGCACCCAGAACGTCGCCGCGTTCCGGGCCTTCTTCCACGCCATGCTCGCGCGCGGCGTGTATCTGCCGCCCAGCGCGTTCGAGGCGTGGTTCGTGTCGACCGCCCTGGACGACGCCGCGCTGGAGCAGATCGCCGCGGCCCTGCCCGCGGCGGCTGCGGCAGCGGCGGCGGTGAGTGACGGAGGTTAGCGGTGAGCAGGACGGTCGTACACGTGCTGCGGCACGGGGAGGTGCACAACCCGGACGGAATCCTGTACGGCCGGCTGCCCGGATTCCACCTCTCCGAGCTGGGTGCCCAGATGGCCCAGGCGGCCGCCGACGCGCTGGCCGAACGGGACATCGCCTACGTGGTGGCCAGCCCACTGGAGCGGGCTCAGGAGACGGCGGTACCCATCGCGGCCCGCTTCCGGCTCCCCGTCGAGGTTGACGAGCGACTGATCGAAAGCGCCAACTGGTTCGAGGGTAAGCGGGTGTCGCCCGGCAGCGGATCGCTGCGGGACCCGCGCAACTGGTGGGTGCTACGCGACCCGTTCACCCCGTCCTGGGGTGAGGCCTACCGGATGATCGCGGCCCGCATGCTCGCCGCCGTACAGGACGCGCGGCAGGCCGCCGAGGGCCGCGAGGCGGTCTGCGTCTCGCATCAACTGCCGATCTGGACGCTGCGCCGGCATGTGGAAGGCAAGCGGCTCTGGCACGATCCACGGCGGCGCCAGTGCGGGTTGGCCAGTTTGACCTCGTTCCATTTCGACGACGCCCGGATCGTGGACATCACCTACTCCGAACCGGCGGCCCACCTGGTCGCCCTGTCACCCGGCGCTCGGACGGCCAAGGGGGCATGATCATGCGTCGCCGCACCTGGGTCACCGGGCTGCTCGCCGCCGTACTCGCGGTGCCGTTCCTCGCCGCCTGTGCCGAGGGCGGCTGGGAGGACGAGTGCACGACCAGCCCGCAGGGCGTGATCGAGTGTGCCCCGGGCAAGCGTCCGGCGGCGCCCGCGCTGACCGGCGAGCTGCTGGACGGGACGCGGTACGAGCTGAGCCGGGACCGCGGCCAGGTCGTGGTGATCAACTTCTGGGGTTCCTGGTGTGCGCCGTGCCGGGCGGAGGTCGACGACCTGGAGGAGACCTATCAGGCCACCCGGGACCGGGGGGTGGTCTTCCTCGGCATCAACGTGCGCGACGACCTGGACAAGGCGCGGGCGTTCCACGAGGGCCGAACCAGCTATCCGAGCATCTTCGATCCGGGCGGCCGTACCGCCCTGGACTTCGATGTTCCGCCGAACTCGATCCCGGCCACGATCATCCTCGACCGCGAGGGACGGATCGCGGTGGTGATACGTAGGGCGACCGTGGTGGACGAGTTGCGCCCCCTGGTGGAACGGGTGGCGGCCGAGCAGGGTGGCACCTGATGGGTGAGACGTTCGCCGAAGTCGCCCGGACCGGACCGCTGCTGCTGGCGGTGGCGGCGGCCGCGCTCGCCGGCCTGGTGAGCTTCCTGTCCCCCTGCGTGCTGCCGCTCGTGCCCGGCTACCTGTCGTACGTGACCGGGCTCGCCGGGGTGCAGCTCGACGCGCAGTCCGCGGCCGGCGGTTCGACCGGCGCCCGAACGGCCGTGGCGACCCGGTCGCGGGCCGTGGTGAAGGGACGGGTGCTGGCGGGAACTCTCCTCTTCATCGGCGGGTTCACCATCGTGTTCGTGGCCACGGCGATTCTGTTCGCGAGCATCGGCAAGGTGTTCCTCGCCCACCAGCGGGCCCTTGAGATCGGGGTCGGCGTTCTGATCATCGTGCTCGGGCTGGCCTTCCTCGGCTTGGTGCCCGGCCTGCAGCGGGAGTTCCGCCTGCACCGGCTACCCGCCGCCGGGCTGCTCGGGGCGCCCGTCTTCGGTGCCGTGTTCGCCCTCTCCTGGGTGCCGTGTGTCGGACCCACCCTCGGCGCGGTGCTCGGCATGGCCACGGTGAGCGGGCAGACCGACCGGGCTGCCGTGCTCGCCGTCGCCTACTGTCTCGGGCTCGGCCTGCCGTTCATCGTCTTCGGGCTCGGCTTCCAGCGATTTCTCGGGGTCTTCCGGGCCGTCCGCCGCAACGGCCGTTGGGTCACGCGGGTCGGCGCGGCGCTGCTGATTCTGGTCGGGCTCGCCCTGGTCACCGGCGGCTGGCAGAGCTTCCTGATCTGGCTGCAGACGAACGTCGGCGTGGGCGAGGTGAGCATCTGATGTCGTCCACCGGGCCTGCCCCGTCGGGCCGACGGTCGCCGGTCAGCCGCACGATCGCCCTGCTGCGTAACTCCTGGCGGCAGCTCACCAGCATGCGAACCGCGCTGGTGCTGCTCTTCCTGCTCGCCGTCGCCGCGGTTCCCGGGTCGGTGCTGCCGCAGCGGACGGTCAGCATCGAGGACGTCAACGAGTACTTCCGCGAGCATCCCGAGCTCGCCCCGGTGCTCGACCGGCTCGGCGGGTTCGACGTGTTCGGCTCGGTCTGGTTCTCCGCGATCTACCTGCTGCTGTTCACGTCCCTGGTCGGCTGCATCGTGCCCCGGCTCCGCGACCACCTGCGCGCGCTGCGTACGCCGCCGCCCGCCGCACCGAAGCGGCTCGACCGGTTGCCGCAGCACGCCGTGATACCCGCCCGCGACCCGGACCCGCGGGCGATCGCCGCGGTGTTGCGTCGCCGGGGCTGGCGGGTCGTGGTGCGCGGCGACGCGGTTTCGGCCGAGAAGGGGTATCTGAAGGAGACCGGCAACCTCCTCTTCCACCTCTCCTTGGTCGTCGTCCTCATCGGAATGGCGATCGGTTCCTGGTACGGGTGGCACGGCAACCGGATCGTGGTGGCGGGCCCGGACAGCGCGTTCTGCAACACGTTGCTGCAGTACGACGAGTCGGGGCTCGGGCCGAGGGTGGACTCCGCGAAGCTGCCCCGGTTCTGCCTGGAGCTGACCGACTTCGCGGCCACGTTCACGGACGGCGGCCAGGCGCAGTCGTACCGGGCGACCGTCCTGGTGGACGAGGCCGGCGGCGCGCCGCGGCACGCCGACTTCTCGGTCAACTCGCCGTTGCGCCTGGACGGGGCCAACGTCTACCTGCTCGGCCACGGATACGCCCCGGTGATCCGCTACACCGACCGGTACGGGCAGACGCAGACGACGGTCGCGCCGTTCCTCACCCGCGACGCGAACCTCACCAGCGAGGGGGTGGCCGCTTTCCCGGACGCCAACGTCGACCCGCGGACCGGGGAGCGCGATCCGAGTCTGCAGGTCGCCTTCGAGGGCCTCTACCTGCCGACCGCGCCGGAGGAGCCTCCGTTCATCCGGTCGCAGCATCCCGAAGAGCGGGCGCCGGCCGTGCTGCTGATCCCCTACCGCGGGAACCTGGGGCTGGACGCGGGCATCCCCGGATCGGTCTACCAGCTCGATCAACGGCAGGTGCGTTCCGGCAAGCTCACCCAGATCGACACGGGCAAGCTGCTGCGCCCGGGTGAGACGTGGACGCTCGACGACGGCAGCACGGTCGAGTTCGTGGGCACCCGCCCGTACGTCACCCTTTCCGTGCGCCATGACCCGGGCCAGTTGATCGTGTTGGTCGGCGCGGGGCTGCTCATCCTCGGGCTGACCACGATGCTGCTCGGTCGTCGGCGCCGGGTGTGGTTCCGGACGACCCCGTCCGACGAGTCAACGACGAGCGGTAGTAGTTTCGTCGAGGCGGGTGGGCTGCCGCGTACCGACTACCCTGGTTTCGCCGATGAGTTCCGGGAACTCGTCGCCGTGGTGCAGGGTGGGGGCAACGCGGCCGACGACCGCGGTGAGACGTCGGACCGAGACGCGGCCGGCGTGCGAGAAGGGACTCCGTGATGGCCGAGCTCTCCGATCAGCTGCTGGTGGTCGCGATCCTGGCCTACCTGGTGGCGATGGTCTGCCACGCGGTCGAGTACGCCTTCGGTCAACGGGGGGCGGTCAGTCGTGCCGTCGCCCGTCCCGAGCGGCAACTGGTCGGTGCGGCGGTGGGCGGGGATCCGGCGAAGCCGCCGAAGCCGGTGGATGAGGTCCCGTCGGGGCCGGCTCGCGCGCCCGGGCGGGTCGCCCGCAGCGTCCTGGCCGGGCGTGTCGCGGTGGCGCTCACCGGGCTCGGCGCCGTCGTTCATCTCGGTTCGCTGGTGACCCGCGGCGTGGCCGCCGAGCGCATCCCGTTCGGCAACATGTACGAGTACCTGCTGGCGCTCACCTTCGTCGGGGTCGCGGTCTGGTTGGGCGTGTTGGCCCGCCGGTCCGCCCTTCGCCACCTCGGCCTGTACGTCACGCTGGTGATGGTGCTGCTGCTCGGCCTGGCGGGGACGGTGATCTACACCCCGGTCGGCCCGTTGCAGCCCGCCCTGCGCTCGTACTGGTTCGTCATCCACATCTCGGCGGCCGTGCTCTCGTCCGGGATCCTGCTGTTCGGCTTCGTGCCCGCGGCGCTCTACCTGCTCCGTTCCGGCTGGGAGCAGGGCAGGCGTGGCTTCCCGTACGATCTCGCCCGCGGTCTGCCCGACGCCGGCGTGTTGGAGCGCTTCGCCTTCCGGATACACGCCTTCGCCTTCCCGATCTGGACCTTCGCCATCGTGGGCGGGGCGATCTGGGCCGAGGCGGCGTGGGGCCGCTACTGGGGTTGGGACCCGAAGGAGACCTGGGCGTTCATCTCCTGGGTGGTGTACGCCGGCTACCTGCACGCCCGGGCCACCCCGAGCGTGCGTCGCAGCACGGCGACCTGGATCGCGGTGCTCGGCTTCCTCACCATGCTGATGAATCTGTTCGGTGTGAACCTGTTCTTCGACAACAGTCTGCACTCGTACGCCGAGGTCGACTGACCGTCGATCACCCCGGCGCGACGGTCGGCGGGCGGATTAGGGGAGACTGCTAGGCATGGCCTCTCGTGGTTTCCCCTACCAGGACCTGAAGGACTTCCTCGCCGCGCTGGAGGCTGCCGGTGAGCTGCGGCGGGTGACCGCGCCGGTGGATCCGACGCTGGAGATCAGCGAGATCGTCACCCGGACGGTACGGGCAGGCGGACCAGCGCTGCTCTTCGAACGCCCCACCAGGGGCGAGATGCCGGTGGCGATCAACCTGTTCGGCACCGAGCGGCGGATGGCGATGGCGCTCGGGGTGGGCGACCTGCGTGAGATCGCCGACCGGATCGGTGAACTGGCCAAGCCGGAGCTGCCGGTGGGCTGGTCGGGGATCCGGGAGGGCCTGGGCAAGGTTCTGCAACTCAAGTCGGTGCCGCCGAAGAAGGTGAGGTCCGGGTCCTGCCAGGAGGTCGTCTACCGGGGGGACGAGGTCGACCTGAACCGGCTGCCGGGGTTGAAGGTGTGGCCGGGCGACGGCGGGATCTACCACAACTTCGGGCTCACGCACACCAGGCACCCGGAGACCGGCAAGCGGAACCTCGGCCTCTACCGCCTCCAGCAGCACTCCCGCAACACCTTGGGCATGCACTGGCAGATCCACAAGGACTCGACCGCGCATCACGCTGTCGCGGAGCGGCGCGGGGAGCGGCTGCCGGTGGCGATCGCGATCGGCTGCGACCCGGTGATCTCGTACGCGGCGAGTGCCCCGCTGCCCGCGGACATCGACGAATACCTGTTCGCGGGGTTCCTGCGGGGCGAGCGGGTGGAGCTGGTCGACTGCCTGACCGTGCCGTTGCAGGTGCCGGCGCACGCCCAGATCGTGTTGGAGGGCTACCTCGAGCCGGGTGAGCGGCTACCGGAGGGCCCGTTCGGGGATCACACCGGGTTCTACACGCCGGTCGAGCCGTTTCCGGTGATGCACGTCGAGTGCATGACCATGCAGCGCGATCCGATCTACCATTCGATCATCACGTCCAAGCCGCCGCAGGAGGATCACGGCCTCGGGACAGCCACCGAGCACATCTTCCGGCCGCTGCTGCGGCTGCTGATCCCGGACATCGTCGATTACCACATGCCCGCGGCCGGGGTGTTCCACAACTGCCTGATCGTGTCGATCCGCAAGCGCTATCCGAAGCACGCGCAGAAGGTGATGAACGCGATCTGGGGCGCCCATCTGATGTCGCTGACCAAACTCATCGTGGTCGTGGACGAGGACTGCGATGTCCGCGACTACCACGAGGTGGCGTTCCGGGCGTTCGGCAATGTCGACTACGGCCACGACATCCTGCTCACCGAGGGGCCGGTGGATCACCTGGATCACTCGTCCTATCAGCAATTCTGGGGTGGCAAGCTGGGGGTGGACGCGACCCGGAAGCTGCCGACCGAGGGCTACACCCGCGGCTGGCCGGAGGAGATGACGATGGCGCCGGAGATCGTGGAGAAGGTGGATCGGCGCTGGAAGGAGTACGGCATCTCGTGACCACGCCTGACAATCCCCGCGATCTTGCAGTTGTGGTTGGGGATATGCCCGATTCGGGGGCAAATATCGCCCCCAAAAGTGCAAGATCGGCGGGGAGGGTGCGGGCGTTCCTGCGGCTCGTCACGATCGAGCACTCGATCTTCGCGCTCCCCTTCGCCTATCTGGCCGCGCTGACCGCGATGGAGCAAAGCGGTGGGCGGATCCGCTGGGCCGACCTCGCACTGATCACCGTGGCGATGGTGGGTGCCCGTACCTTCGCCATGGCCGCGAACCGGATCATCGATCGCCACATCGACGCCCGGAACCCGCGTACCGCCGGCCGGGAGCTGGTGACCGGGGCGGTGAGCGTGCGCACGGCCTGGACCGGGGCGTTGGTCGCACTCGCGATCTTCCTCGCCGCGGCGGCGGCGCTCAACCCGCTCTGCCTGGCGCTCGCCCCGCTCGCGGTCGCACCCCTGATCACCTACCCATACGCGAAAAGGTTCACCGACTGGCCGCACGCGATCCTGGGGCTGGCCCAGCTGGCCGGGCCGGTCGGGGCGTGGCTCGCCGTGACCGGCACGCTGGCCGGGTCCGGGCCGGCCTGGGTGCTCGGCGTCGCGGTCGGGCTGTGGATCGGCGGGTTTGATCTGATCTACGCCTGTCAGGACGCGGAGGTAGACCGGCGGATCGGCGTGCGGTCCGTGCCGGCGCGGTACGGGCTGGCGTTCGCGCTGCACGCCTCGACGATCACGCACGTGATCACCTTCCTGCTGTTCGGCTGGTTCGGTGTGCTGATCGGCTTCGGCTGGCTGTGGCTGGTCGGCCTCGGGCTGGCGGCGGTCGCATTCGCTTATCAGCACATCGTGGTCACCCCGACCGACCTGTCCCGGGTCAATCGGGCGTTCTTCACCGCGAACGGGTTCGTCGGGATCGCGCTGTTCCTCTTCGCGCTGCTCGACCTCGTGATCCGTCTCGATCTGGGTGTGTGATGCGCAGGCCGTGGATCGTCGGGGTGTCCGGGGCGTCCGGCACCCCCTACGCGGCGGCGGTGCTGCGCGGGCTGCTCGACGCCGGTGAGTCGATCGACCTGGTGGTGTCCCGTGCCGCCCGGCTGACCATCCTCGACGAGACCGGCCATGCATTCCGGGACACCCACTGGCGGGAGGATCTGGCGACCTGGCTGGGTCGGTCGCTCGACGATGCCGACGTGTGTCACTGGCCCGCCGGTGATCTGGCCGCCGGACCTAGCAGCGGCTCCTATCCGGCACGGGGCATGGTGGTGGTGCCGGCGAGCACGGCCGCGTGCGCCGGCATCGCGATCGGCTTGTCGAAGGATCTGTTGCAACGGGCCGCGGAGGTCAACCTGAAGGAGCGCCGGCCGATGGTGGTGGTGCCCCGCGAGACGCCGGTGACCCGCAGCCACCTGGAGCACCTGATCGCGTTGCACGATGCGGGCGCGGTGGTGCTGCCGGCGAGCCCGGGGTTCTACGGTGCGGGGGCGTCGGCCACGGCCGCGCAACTGGTGGATTTCGTCGCGGGGAAGGTGCTGGACGCCCTGGGCGTACCGCACAGCCTGTTCAGCCGATGGGCCGGTGAGTTGGGTGCCGGCCGCCGCTCCGGTCGCGGGGTGGGATCCGAGATCGGCGGGTGACCGGCCTTCGCTTCCCCGCCATCGGCCCGGGTGGTGACGGTCGCCGGGGCGCTCAGTGCGCGCCGAAGACCGGCCCGGGTGGGCCGTTCCGCTGGCCGGGGCCCGCGCTCTCCTGCTGCGGCCCGGTGTTGCGCGGCCGCTCAGCGGTCTGTTCTCCGGTCTCTTCGCCCTCCGCCAGCGCCCCCTCGCCCTCGAGCAGCGCGCGTACCTCGGACTCGCGGAACCTGCGGTGCCCGCCCGGGGTGCGGATGCTGCCGATGCGTCCGGCTGCCGCCCAGCGGGTAACCGTTTTTGGATCGACGCGAAACAATGCGGCCACCTCGCCCGGCGTCAGCAGACGGTCTCCAGTGTCCACAAACCCCCTCCTCGCGTCGACCAGCCTTCGAAGCCTCCCCGCAGGCCATCCCGGTTCGTCGGCCCGTCGGAAACGCAGCCCGACCTGTACGCGGCCACGTGGTCATTAGAGCACCGGGGGAAACGGCATGTCCGGCAAAAATGGAAAACCCGGCATTTGCCCCGGTAGCCGGTATCATTGCCCTCGCCTGCCTCACCTTCCCCGCCCCGGATAGGGTCACACCCCGTGGACGCGATCGACGTACGCCTGCTGGAGCTCCTGCGCGCCAACGCCCGACTGTCGTACGCCGAACTCGGCCGACAGGTCGGACTCTCCGCTCCCGCCGTGCACGAACGGGTGGGCAAGCTGGAGGCTGGCGGGGTGATCCGGGCATACCGGGCGGACGTTGCGCCCGAGACGGTCGGCCTCGGGGTAACCGCGCTGATCGGAGTGGTGGAAGACTCCGGCGGCGACACCGACGACGTCCTCGCCGCGTTCCGCGAGATGCCGGAGATCGAGTCCTGCTACTTCACCGCCGGGGTCGAATCGTTCCTGCTCAAGGCCCGGGTCGGCACCATCGCCGAACTGGAGCAATTGATCGTGCGGTTGAACCGGACGCCCGGTGTCGCGTCCACCCGTACCACGATCGCGCTCTCCACCAAGTGGGAGGATCGGCCGCAACCGCTCACCCCGCCATCCGCCTGAGCGTGCCTGTTAGCGTCCGCCCATGGAACAGTTGGATCGGTGTGACGACGACGAGCGCGCCTGGGTCAACTGGGCCATCGCCACCGTCGAAGCGGACGCCAACCGCTCCGCGGACACCCACCTGCTCTGTTTCCCGCTGCCGCGGGAGTGGGGCATCGACCTGTACCTGAAAGACGAGTCGGTGCATCCGACCGGCTCCCTCAAACACCGGTTGGCTCGATCGCTGTTCCTCTACGGGCTGTGCAACGGCTGGATCGGGCCGGGCACCACCATCGTGGAGGCGTCATCCGGCTCGACCGCCGTGTCGGAGGCGTACTTCGCCCGCATGCTCGGCCTGCCCTTCATCGCGGTGATGCCTGCGTCGACCTCCCCGGAGAAGATCGCCCTCATCGAGTTCCACGGCGGCCGGTGCCACCTGGTGGACGACCCGGCCCGGGTGGTGGTCGAAGCCCGGTGGCTCGCCGAAGATCTGGGCGGTCACTACATGGACCAGTTCACGTACGCCGAACGCGCGACCGACTGGCGAGGCAACAACAACATCGCCGAGTCGATCTTCGCGCAGATGGCGTTGGAACGACACCCGGTACCGGCGTGGATCGTGGTCGGGGCCGGTACCGGCGGGACGAGCGCCACCATCGGCCGGTACGCACGCTACCGCCGGCACCGCACCAAACTCTGCGTGGTCGACCCGGAGAACTCCGCGTTCTACCCCGCATGGGAAGCCGAGGACTGGTCGGTGACGACCGGCCGAGGATCGCGGATCGAGGGGATCGGCCGGCCCAGCGTCGAACCCTCCTTCCAGCCGTTCGTGGTCGACCGCATGGTCCGCGTTCCGGACGCGGCGTCGCTCGCCGCCATGCGGGCGGCGAGCCGCCTGCTCGGCCGCAAGGTCGGGGGATCGACCGGCACGAACCTGTGGGGGGCGTTCGGACTCGTCGCCGAGATGCTCGCCGCCGGGCAGACCGGATCGGTCGTGACGCTGCTGTGCGACAGCGGGGAGCGCTACGCCGACTCGTACTACTCGGATGAGTGGGTGGCCGCCCAGGGCATGAACCTTGTCCCGTACCTCGAGGCGATCGACCGGTTCCTCGCCACCGGACGATGGACGGAGCCGGCCGACCCCGCCGCACGATGACCTACCGCTGCGTACGTTCGGCCAGCCCCGGGTACTTGATCACGTAGCCGTCGGCGTCGAGTTGCAGATCGGCGCTGAAACCCTCGCTGGCGTAACGGACGTTTCCGCCTTCCAGGGTCGTGTAGCTCTGGCTCGCCGGCACCACGGTCAGGCTCGGTACCAGCACCCACACCACGTCCAGCTGCCGGGTGGTGCCCGGCTCGGCGTCCTGCAGACCGAGTCGCCGCACCGGCAGGGTGTTGGTCAGCGGAGAACTGCCGAGATCGACGTCCATCGCATCCCCGAGTCGGGTCGGATCGTCGATCCCGGGCAGACCGGCCGCGGGCAGCCCGACCTCGGCCAGCGCCGCGTCCAGATCACCCTGCTCGGACGTGGTTACCCGCCACCCGGCAGCCCGCTCCAGTCGGACCATGCGCAGCCAGCCGGCCCCCTCGACGGTCACATCGAGCTGAACCGATCCCCAGGTGTCGTCGGTGCGCAACTCGTACCGGCAGGTGTACGGCACCGGTGTCGCGGCTTGCGCCGTGCCCCGGGCGTACAGCCCACGCCGGTCGTCGAGCAGGGTGTGCTCGACGCCGGCGGTGTCGATGCGGACCCACAGGAGCGACTTCGGCAGCGTCGACATGGGTCGGACGTTACCGGCCGTCAGCGTGCTCTGCCGCCGGAACGAACCGGTACGCGGAACCCGCGCTTGCTGTAGGGACGGTTGCCGCGGGGGCGTTCCCGGCGCTCGTTGTAGCCCGTCGGGCCAGCCTCGGCGACCACCGCCGGCATCCCGCTCGGCGGGCGCGCCCCGGTCAGCTCGCCCAGCACGGGAGCGTCCGCCCGTACCCAGGTCTGCACCGGCCGGACGCCGGCCCGCTCCAACACCGCCAGGGCGCTGCGACGCTGTTTCGGCAGCACCAGGGTGGCCACCGCACCGGTCTCGCCCGCCCGCGCGGTACGGCCCGCTCGGTGCAGGTAGTCCTTCGGGTCCCGGGGCGGGTCGACGTGCACGACGAGGCTGACCCCGTCGACGTGGATTCCCCGAGCCGCCACATCCGTGGCGACCAGCACACTCACCCGGCCCTCACGGAACTCGGCGAGGGTGCGGGTGCGTACCCGCTGACTCTTCCCGCCGTGCAGTCCGCCGGCGCGGACGCCGACCGCCGCGAGCTGTTCGACCAACTGATCGACGCCCACCTGAGTACGGGCGAACATCATCGTCCGACCGGGCCGGGCGGCGATGGCCGCGGTGACCGCGAACTTCTCTTTCGGCGGGATCAGGAACAGGTGGTGATCCATGGTGGCCACGGACGCGGTGGGCGGGGCCGTCGAGTGCGTGACCGGATCGGTCATGAACCGCTCGACCAGCGCGGCGACGTCGTTGTCCAGCGTCGCCGAGAACAGCAGCCGCTGGGCGTCGGCCGGAGTCTGGGCCAGCAGCTCGGTGACCTCGGGCAGGAAGCCCATGTCGGCCATCTGGTCGGCCTCGTCGAGCACCGTCACCTCGACGTTGTCGAGGCGGCAGACGCCACGTGCGATCAAGTCGCCGAGCCGTCCGGGCGTGGCGACCAGGACCTCCACGCCGCGGCGCAGCGCGTCGATCTGGCGGTCGTACGGCACCCCGCCGAAGGCGGTCTTGACGAACACCCGCAGCGCTTTGCCGAGCGGTAGGAGTGCGTCGCTGACCTGCATCGCGAGTTCCCGGGTCGGCACTAGGACGAGCGCCTTCGGGTGGCGGGGGCGGGCGCGCCTCCCGGCCGCGACCCGGGCGAGTACGGGGAGGCCGAAGGCCAGGGTCTTTCCGGATCCGGTCTGCCCACGGCCCAGCACGTCGCGGCCGGCGAGGGCGTCCGGCAGGGTAGCCCGTTGAATCTCGAAGGGTGTGGTGATGCCCTGGCGGGCGAGTGCGCGTACGAGCGCGTCGGGCAGGCCGAAGGAGGAGAAGTCACGGACCTCGTCCGCCGATGGGGTCGGCTGTCGGCCCGGGTCGACGGGACGGGTTGAAACGGTCGTCAGCATGCTGGGATCGGCAAGAATTGTCAAAGGATACCTTTCCGGCGGGCGCATCTTCGCACGATGAGGCCGCCGTCCGGCTGCCGATGATCAGCAA
>DASVCA010000125.1:0-9886 GCA_036381835.1 Micromonosporaceae bacterium | reverse complement strand
CAAGACACAGACACTGGGATTCTCCGTCCAGCCCGAAGACCGGTGCATCAGTTGCTGTGCACCGACACCCGACCTGCCTCCCCGCCGCGCCTGGCCTCCGTCTTCGACGGCGCGCGAACCACACCGCACACCTCCGGGGCCGGGCTGCTGGACGAACGCCTGGGGCCGCACCCCATCCGTGGGACCTTGAGGCGGTGTGAATGAAAGATCGGGGAGGTGTACGTGAACGGGCGGTCGAGCACACACGACATCGAGATACGACCCCACACGGTGATCAAGCGATACCGCTCGGGCGGCAACGACGAGCCTCAACGCGAGTGGCGTGCCTTGACTCTGCTCCACGAACACGCCCAGGGCGTCGCGCCCGCACCGCTCGGTGCCGACCTGGACGCAGACCCGCCGACCGTGATCATGTCCCGCTTGAGCGGCATTCCGCTGGAATGCGGGCCCGCCGCGGACTTGGCCGTGGCGGTGGCCAACGCCGTCGCGCGCGTCCAGGAGGCGATCCCCTCGCGCACGCTTACGGATTTGCCGGCCCGCGCAGGGCACCCGCTGGAACTCCTGCAACAGGTTCGGACGTGGTGCGCGGCAGTTCCACGTCCTGCCAACAACCCGACGGTGATCGAGGCGTTCCGCAGGACGGACGCCTGGCTCCGGCAGCCCGCACTGGAGGCCGTGCTCGAACGCCCGACACGGCCCGTCTTCGGCACGGGAGATGGAAACTTGGCCAACTTCCTCTGGGACGGCACCGAAGTCTACCTCGTGGACTTCGAGTACTCCGGCCGCAGTGACCGTCCCTACGAGCTGGCGGAACTGGCCGAGCACATTTCGGTACGGACGGCGAACGGGCCCGGCATGGACGACGTCCTGGACCGTTTCGACCTGGACTCAGCGGAAGTCGGCAAGCTCAAGAACTGCCGGCGCCTTCTCGCAGCGTTCTGGCTGCTGCGGATCATGGGCGACGGCAGGGGCGATCCGCGGATCCGCGCGGAGGTTCTGACGGGCCAGGCGACCCGGCTGCTGACCTTGCTCGAAACGCGGGATCCCTGACCGTCAGAAGTTGATCGCAGCCGCGACGGGTAGGTGGTCGCTGCCGGTGGCGGGCAGCGACCACGACTTCACCGGCCCGACGCCTTTGACCAGGATCTGGTCGATGCGCGCCACCGGGAACTCCGCCGGCCAGGTGAACCCGAAGCCGCGCCCGGCCGTCTCCTGCGTCGAGCGCATCTGCGAGGTGAGGCCGGCGAACGCGCGGTCGTCCATGGTGCCGTTCAAGTCGCCGAGCAGCACCACCCGCTTGTTCTGGTCGGCGGCGATGGCCTTCCCGAGCACCCGCGCGTTCCTGTCACGATGGACCGTCCAAAAGCCCGCCCGAGGATTCACCCGTGCGGACCCCAGGTGAGCCACATACACCGCCAGCGGCCCATGGTCCGTGGCCACAGTGGCGCGCAACGCCCTGGCGTAGCTCGCCTGAACATCGGCAGGCTTGGTGGCCGCCAGCGGCCCGTAGTCCGTCTGGATGTCGACCGGCCGGGTGTCCGACAGCGGGAGCCGGCTCCACAGTCCGACCGTGCCCAGCACCGTGTGGTGAGGGTACGTCTTCGCCAGTTCCCTCTCATAGGTGCCTTGAGCCTGCTGGGTCAGCTCTTCCAGCGCCAGCACGTCCGCGCCGGACGCGACCAGGGCACGGGCGGTGCCGGACGGGTCGGAGTTGTCGGCGCCGACATTGTGACTGGCCACGGTGAGATCGCCGCCCGAGCCGGACTTGTCGCCGAGCAACCCGCCGAAAAGGTGCAGCCACACCACGACCGGCACCAGCAGCGCGGCCACGGCAGAGGCGGAACGGCGCCACAGCGCCCCGGCCAGCAGCACCGGGACGAGCAGGCCGAACCACGGCAGGAACGTCTCCACAAGGCTTCCGAGGTTGCCGACCCGGTTCGGGATCCACGCGTGCAGCAGCATGAACAAGCCGAGCAGCAGCGCCAGCACCGCAAGGACCCGACCACGCTTCCAAGGCCCCGGCCGCGACGCGAGGCGAATCACCCGGCGCACGCCCGCACGCCAGGTCTCGGCACCGGCTTGTTCGGTCTCCACCGTCTCCGCCGGCGCCATCGTCTGAACTCGTTCACTACCGGTCACTGCTGCATCCTCGGGTCGTAGCCGGGTCGGCGTACACATACGGGCAACCACGATCGATCGCCTGGCGACCCAGTTCTAATGCCAGGACTCGTTCCTGTAGATCTTGCACAGCCCGCACTCAGCACCATGTCGGCCCGGCCACAACGCCGCATCGGAATGCCCGATATCGACCGCGTCGCCGAGAAGCCGGTCCTGGCGCTGCGGGAACGCCAACCCCTGTTGACATGGTTTCGCGGCTGGTGGCCGATAGCCGCGGCCATCGCCGCCGTGGCGACTGTCATCCTTGCGATGAGGAAACCGCGAGTCCGGCGGGCCAGGGTCCGCGCCGATGGCGGAGGACGAGTCATACCGCCAGTCAAGGCGACGGGGTGTTACCGGCACGTATGCGGTTTTCGATACGCCGACGATATGCGCCGCTCACAGCCCCGAGAGCAGGAGTGTGCGGATCGTCCAGGACGGGCCCTACATGCCGGCGGCCATCGCAGCCGACATCGCAGGTGACGGCGACGCCGCACTGAAACCCACCTGCCTACATAGATGGATCTCGACGCAGCACCCACCTACTGGACCGCTTCGACCTGAACTCGGCCGAGATCAGCAGGCTCAAGACACCCCGACGCCTCTTTGCACTGTTCTGGCTGCCGAGGGTCATAGCCGACGGCAGGCTGCAGCACGGTGGAAAGGTCTTGGTAGATCGGGCAACTCGACTGCCGTCCCCCGCTCGGATGGCCGACTCGCAGCACTGCGTTGACGTGGAGGCCTTGGCGTCAGGTCGGCGCAACCGCTAGGAGCACCTACTCGTTACCGATCTTCCTGACCTCAGAAAAGGCGTTCATCTCGTCAACCAGTTGGGCTCGCACCGCAGGGTCCCTGCAAGAACGCACAGCGCGTCGGCACGCCTCTTCGTATCTGGGCCACAAGGCCATCCAATCAGAATAGGCCAAGGAACTGCCCAACGAAGGATCCCCACTGTCATGGGCCTGCGTGGTCGGGTAATGCAGGCCCGGCTGCGCCGAATACCAGGCTCTCACCGCACCGAACTGCTCCACGATCGTGCCGTTCTCCACATAGTGGATTAGCGCGTCATGCACGTCAGCGACTCCAAGCGCACTCGCTATGGGCTCGATCAGAAAGCGGTTGAAGCTTGGATTGAGATCATGCACGATGAGCCGGAGGAATAGGGATCTGTTCACACGTATCGCCGCAGAATTTACGGCAAGTTCGGCCACCAGAGCCATTCGCTTGCGATTGCATCTCCAGCCGAGGTGATGATCGGGACTGTCGGCGATTCGGGCCGGCGCGTCCGGCAGCCGCCACTGCGAGGAGAACGTGGCGAGCGCAGCGTCCAGCAAGTCCTCGAACTGTGGGCCCCACTGGGCAATAGCGGTGGGATTATTCATGCCACCTCACCTCGATGGCCCGGCTACCGGCCGAAGGTTTTCGGATGAACGACCGAATCCGGGAAGACTATGCCGTATTCTGCAAACTTCGCACGTGCCAGGGCGAGAGATTCCGGTTTCGGCCAGAAATGACCGCTGAAGTTGTCCAGATACTCTCCCACATACCCACCTGCAACCTTCCGTATCGCAGCCACACCTGCGGCGTTCAAATAATCCTCTTCCTTGCTCACCATTCCGTTGAGCGCCCCATGGCTGAGCGGCATGGAATTCGGATCGTTCGGGACCGAGTACTGGGGGAGCGTCACCAAATTGCCATCGGTTCGCACTCCGAAAAGCACCCTGCCACCATCGGCAATCTGGCGATCGAATTCGGCGGATCCAGGAGTGGCCGGACTGAATCCAGAAGCTTCCATATCTGCGATGTCGAGTACCTTTGCGTCATCGTATTCGCGGTTGGGATACGGCGGGCAGTTGTGGACGAGGACGGGGGTGGTGCCGGCTTCTACATAGTAGGTGTGGAGGCCGTTGATGGTCAGGTCGTAGGTGACCTGTGTTGCGGTGTGGCGGTGGACCTTCTTGACCGTGGCGGTGGTGCCGTCGGGCTGTTGGAGTTTGTCGCCCGGCTTGATGTCGGCCGCGTCTGCGAAGGCCGACTGCGTGATGTCGTAGAAGGGGTGGGTCGCGGTGGTGGTGAGGGTGGCGGGAGGGCCGCGGCCCGGGTGGCTTGTTGCGATGGTCAGGTCGACGAAGTCGTGGTCGGTGCGGGTGACGATGACGCGTTCGACCTTGTGGGTTTCGGTGTGGCCGCCGGGGACGGAGGCTAGGACCTTGTCGCCGACCTTGATCTTGCTGATCGGCTTGGCCGAGCCGTCGGCCATCAGGACGGGGGTGGCCGCGGTGAAGCTGTGGCACTTGGAGCGCAACAGGCGGCCGCCTGCGGCGCCGAACGCGGCTCCGCTTACGGCGCCGATCGCGGCGCCCTTGCCGGCGGCGCTCACGGCGCCGGACCAGGTGCAGCCGCCTGAGCGTTCCTGGCAGTTCAGGCCGTAGTCGAGGGCACCGGTCGCGCCGCCGGACAGGCCGCCGATGGTGGCGCCTTCCAGGGCGTCGGTGGCCAGACTGGGGAGGATCCTGCCCAGAGCGGACTGGGCTAGTTTGCCGCCCAGGCTTCCGCCGAGCGCGCCGCCGATGGCGCCGCCTACGCCGCCGATCAGGATCGACTTGCCGAACGAGCCCGCGGAGCAGGCGCCCTTCTGGCCCTTCATGCACTTGGAGCCCTGGTCGATGGCGCCGCCGACCATGCCGGCGAGCATCCCGCAGCCCGCCGCGCCCGCCACGGCGCCCACGCCCGCGGTGGTGGCTCCGAGCACGGCCTCGCAGCCGACGAATGTCGCGGTCGCCAAGGCGATGGACGCTATGGCGGCGCCGTGGTGCTTGACGAAGGTGGCGGTGGTGTTCACCGCCTTCTGGAGTTTGCTGACGGAGTACTTCCCCAGGTTGTACGCCTTGTTGTAGGCGTCGATCGCGCGTTTCTTGGCTCGTGCCGCGGCTTTTCGTGCTCGTTCGGCGGCGCGTTTGGCCGCGGCTTTCGCACGCACGATCTGCTGGTGCAGCTCGCGTTTCAGGTCCCTGATCTCCTGGGCCAGGACCTGGAGCTGGTGTCCCAGGGACGCGACGGCGTCGCTGAGGGCGTGCGCGGCGTGGCTGACGGTCCAGGAGACCCCTTGCTGCACCTTGTGGGCGCCCCACTTGATGAAATGCCATACCGGCTGGACGACATAGCGGTTGACGGCGCTCGCCGCCTTGCAGACCAGGCCGAAACCGCTCCAGCAGTGACCGGTCGGGTCGGTGCCGAGCAGCGGGTTGTCGCCGACGTAGGCGAACGGGTTCGCCTGCGCCGGGTCGGGGATCGGGTTGAGGGCGACGGTGTCCTTGTTCTGGAACTGGCCGACGGCCGGGTTGTACCAGCGGGCGGCCATGTTGACCTTGCCGGTGGTGTCGTCGGTCCAGCCGGACTGGTAGCCGAGCCGCCCGGACATGGTGGTGCTGTCGGTGACGTTGCCGAGCGGGTCGTAGGTGGCCGAGCCGGCGAGGGCGGTACCGGTCGCGGTGAAGTCGCCGACGACGTCGTCGTGCTGGTCCAGGTAGGCCAGGACGCCGCTGCCGCCCGCGGGCGTGCCGATGCCGACCAGGGAGTCGTCCGGCGTCCAGGTGTAGGTGCTGGTGCCGTCGGACGCGAGAGTGTTGCCGGTGCCGGAGTAGGCGAAGGTGCGGTCGGGGCCTGCGGTCGAGTTGGCGGTGATGACGCGTCCGAGCGCGTCGGTGACGTAGGTCTGGGTGCCGGCGGTGGCGGCGACGGTGACCTGCTGCCCGTAGGCGTCGCTGGTGGCGGTGAGGGTCTGGGTGGGCGTGGTCTGCGCGGAGAGGGTTCCCCGCGCGGTGTAGGTGTAGGTGTTCGTGCCGTCGGAGGTGAGCTGGTCCCGGGCGTCGTAGGTGTAGACGTCGGCCCCGACCCGGGTGCGGTTGCCGGAGTCGTCGTACTCGTAGGGCGTGACGGTGGTTCCGTCGTCCCAGCTCGTGAGGCGGTTCGCCCAGTCGTAGGCGTAGGTGTTCTGAACTGTGCCGCCGAATCCGGTCGTGGTCTTGGACGTCTCGTTCCCGTTGTCGTCGTAGCCGTAGGCGATCGACGCGATGGTGGCGCCGTCCGGTGTCTTCAGGGCGTCGCCGGTGAGCCGGTGCAGGTGGTCGTAGGTGTAGGTGCGGGTGTTGCCGCCCGAGCCGTAGGCGATCGAGGTGAGCTGCGAGAGATCGTCGTAGCCGTAGGTGAGGGTCGTGCCGGTGGCCGGGTCCGCGAGCGTGGACAGCCGGTCGGCGACGTCGTAGGTGTAGGTGGTCGTCCCGGCGGCGTCGGTGCGGGACGTGGGCAGGCCGTCGTCGTTGTAGGCGAACGAGCTGGCGCCGGCGGAGCCGGACGCGGTGAGCAGCAGGCCGCGGTCGTTGTAGGTGAACGTCTCGCTGGTGGCGGGCGCGGTCCCCGCGGCCGAGGTCGCGGCGGTGAGCATGCGCCCGTCGTCGTCGTAGGTGAACGTCCGGTCGGGTGTGGGAGCGTCGGCTCCGCTTCCCGATTGGCTGGTGACCCTTCCGAGGTCGTCGTAGCCGGTGGTGACGGTCACGCCTCCGGGCAGCGTGTTCGTGACGGGACGCCCCGCTGCGTCGTAGGCGACGGTGGACGTGCGGTCGCCGGCGGAGGTGTAGGTCGCGGTGGCCGGTTCGAGAACCGATTCGGGTTTGTTCCAGGTGTTGTAGCCGTAGATCCACGAGTTGCCGCGCCCGTCGGTGAAGCGGGTGCGGTTCCCTGCCGCGTCGTAGCCGAACGAGGTCGTGATCGAGTGGGTGGCGTCGACCGGCTGCACCTCGGAGGTGATGTTGCCGACGCCGTCGCGGGTGAAGGTCGTGGTGTGGCCGCGTGCGTCCGTGGTGGAGACCAGCTGCCCGTTCGAGTCATAGGCGGCGGACACGGCGGCCAGCGTGCTTCCGTCGGTGTCGAGTTCCTGGGTCGTGGTCGGCTCGCCGTACTGGTTGAGCGTGTACCTGGTGGCGGTGCCGTCGTCGCGGATCTTCTTCGTCACCTGGCCGAGCAGGTTGCGGCGGTACTGGGTGAGGGCTCCGGCCGGGTCGGTGACCTTGACCAGTTCGCCCATGTGGTCGTAGCCGTAGGAGGTCGTGGCCCCGTCGGGCGTTGTCTCGGCCGCCAGCCACGTCCCGCCCCGGTTGTCGTTGGAGGCGGCGTAGCTGTACGTCGTCGTGGCGGCGGTCGGCGAGGGGCGGCGTTCCAGCACCGTCCTGGTGAGGGGCCGTCCGAGGTGGTCGTAGGTCTGCCGGGTCTGCGCCCCGGTCGGCGTCGTGACCGACAGCGCCTCGCCGTTGGTGTCGTACACCGTCTTGGTGACGCCGCCGGACGCGTCGGTGACCGTGGCGACGTCTCCGAGCTGCGTGTAGTCGTAGTGGGTGGTCTTGCCGAGCGGGTCGGTGACGTCGGTGGGGTTGCCGTCGAGGTCGTAGGCCCGGCTGGTGACCGCGGTGATCTCGCTGGTCCCGCCCGGCGGGGTGTATCCCGGCAGGGTCGTGCTGACCTGCTGCCTGGCGGCGTCATAGGCGATGGTGCTGACGTTGCCGTTGGGATCCTGGAGTTCGGTCGTCTCGCCGAACGTGTCGTAGCCCGTCGTCATGATCGGATGCGCGACCACGGGGGTGCCGCCGCCGGTCTCGGTGTTGACGGTCGGCAGGCTGGTGACCGCGAGGCGGCCCGCCTCGTCGTAGGTGTAGTGGGTGTTGCGGCTCTTCGGGTCGGTCATCTTCGTGGGCAGCCCGCGCTGGTCGAGCTCCCAGGTGGTGGTGGCGGTGTGCCAGGAGTGGACGGTGCCGCCGTCGCGGCCCTTGCCGTAAAGCGAGGACACCTCGTCCGCGGTGAGGATGCGGTCGTAGACCTGGACGTTGGAGACCGACCCGTTGAACAGGTCCGTCACGGCGCTGTTGTACTGGGCGCGGCCGATGACCAGCGGGCCGGGCGCGTTGAACGGCGTGGAGTCGACGGCCGAGCCGTCCGCGGCGCCGTCGACGTAGAGGGTCATCGAGCCGTCTTCGGCGTCGAAGACGCCGACCAGGTGCGTCCAGGTGCCGGCGGACGGCGTCTTGGTGGTGGACAGGGCGCGCATGCCGGCCGCGCCGTCGGTGTCGGTCGCGACCCGGCTGAAGGACCATTTGCCGTCGGCCCCGTCGTACTGGAGGAAGAAGCCGCTGGCGTGCTCCCCGTCCTGGCTGACCGCGGTCTGGAACCCGGTGGACGGTGTGGCGGCGAGTTTCACCCAGGCCGACACCGAGAAGCTCTGCGATGTGTCCACTACGGGGCCGTTGGTGGCGATGTCCTGGCCGGACGTCCCCGGGAGCACCGCGGCCTGGTCGGCCCAGGTGACGCCGGTTCCGACGTGGGCGTCGTTGCCGACACCGGAGGAGTCGGGCACGGATTCACCGGACGTCTGGTCGAGCTTCCACCAGGCGACAGGGTGGTCGGGATGGTCGCCGCCGAGGACGCGGCTGGTCATCCGCCCCATCGGGTCATAGGTGAAGGACGTCGAGTACCACCAGCCGTCGATGTCGGTCTGGACGCGCCGCGCCACCTGGTCGTCCGGGGTGTAGGAGATGGTGGTGGTGCGGCGTTCCTTGTCCGGGTCGACGACGGTCCTGGTGGGACGGTCGGCGGCGTCCAGGGTGGCGGTGGTGACCGTCGCCCCGTTGTTCGTCACCTGCTGGACCGGGTTGCCCGCGGCGTCGTAGGTGGTGGACCGCTCGACGAAGGGGTTCGCCCCGGTGGAGTCGGTGCGCGTGACCGTCGCGACCAGGTCGTTGTCGGTGTAGGTGTAGGACGTGGTGTTGCCCATCGAGTCGGTCAGCGTGGCGAGGCGGCCGGCCGGGTCGTAGGCGCGGGAGGACTCGACGAGGTCCGTCGCGTCCTGGGGGTCGTTCGGGTCGCCGGTGTAGTTCTTGAGGGTCTGGGTCAGCTGCTGGCCGCTGGGGTCGTAGGTGTAGGCGACGGTGATGCCGCCTGGGCTCTTCTCCGTCGCCTTGTTGCCGTAGGCGTCGTAGGTGAATTCGGTGACCCTGCCCAGGGGGTCGGTGCGAGAAGTGATCTGGCCGTGCTCGTTGTAGCCGGTGTGGGTGGTGCGTGAGGCGTCCCCGCCGGTCGTGTCGGCGACGGTCGTCGACGTGACGTCGCCGTTGGCGTTGTAGGCATTGGTGGTCTTCGCCGTGTGGACGGCGCCGGTGACCCGGTTGGTGACCGGCGGATCGGTCTTTGTGAGGACCTGGCCCATCTTGTTGTAGGTGTAGGACGTCGTCAGCCCGGCCGGATAGGTGTCGGACACCTCGGTGCTGGTGAGCACCCGCCCGAGGCCGTCGTACGTGAACCGGGTGATCTTCCCTGCGGCGTCGGTGACCGAGGCGACGTCGCCGGTGTGGAAGTAGCCGATGGTGTTGACGGCTCCGCCCGGCGAGACGGTCTTGTAGGGCAGCCCGGCGGGCGCGAGGCCGGAGTCGGCGGCGGCGACGGTGGTGCCGTCGGTGTAGGAGATCTTGGTGGTGCGGCCGTTCGGGAAGCCGGCCACCGGCGGTGTCGTCACCGCGGTGCGGTTGCCGGCGTCGTCGTAGGTGTAGGACGTCTTGTACCTGTCGTCGGACGGCCCCGACGAGCGGCCGTCCCGCACGGTGGCGACCAGGTCGTTCTTCGGATCGGGCGTCAGTTGCGCGCTGGTGTCGTCCGGCAGGTAGGTCGTGTACGTCGTCGAGCATTT
>DASVCA010000124.1:0-3227 GCA_036381835.1 Micromonosporaceae bacterium | reverse complement strand
ATCGGCCGGATCTGCGCCTCCGCGTCGATGACCGCCTGACGCGCGCTGACCTCGCCCCGTGCCGCCCGGGCGAACATGTTCGGGATGATGAAGGTGTTGTAGACCTCGCCCTCGGCGGTGTTGGCCGGGCCGGGGTGACCGATGTTCACGCTCCAGTCGGCGGCCTCGCTGAGGAATGCCATCTTGTCCGCCGGCTTCGACTCGAACGGGTCGTCGGCCAGCCAGCCCTTCAACTGCGGGGTGAGCCCGCTCCAGGCGCAGAAGTCGTAGAGCTTGCTGGCGTAGGTCGCCGACGCGAAGTTCGCGGTGTAGTGCAGCAGGAACTCCTTTGCCGCGTCGGCGTTCCGGGCGTGCTTCGGCACGATCCAGTTGTAGAGCACGTGCTGTGCCGCGAGCGCCCCTTGCGGCCCCTTCAGCGCCGGGACGAAGAAGATGTCGTCGGCGACCTGCGGCGTGGTGCCCTGTGCCGTGCGGTACGCGGAGATCGAGTTCACCGCGTACGACAGCTTGCCGGCGACCAGGCCCTGGTTGTTGCTGGCCGCGTTCCAGGAGAAGACCTCGTCGGTCATCGTCTCCTTGAACAACCTGGTCATGAACTCCACCGCGGCCACGGTCTGATCGGAGTTGATGACCACGTTCTCGTTGGCGTCCTGGATGGAGGCGCCGAAGCACCACATGAGTCCGCGCAACACCATATTGGAGTCGATCTCCTGGGACATGCCCAGGCCGAGCTGCACGCCCTTGGACTTCTTGATCTCCGCACCGCCCTGAAGCAGTTCGTCCCAGGTGGTGGGACCGTTCGGCATGCCCACCGACTCCCACAGGGACTTGCGGTAGTTACCGGGGTCGGGCACCCAACCCGGTGAGTACGCGTAGAACTTTCCGGTCGACGGGTTGAAGCTGGACTTGCGGCACAGCTCCAACTGCGGGCCCCAGCGACGTACCGCTTCTTCGGTGACGTCCTTGAGGTCCAACACGCCGGGCTCGAACTGGGACAGCGGGGCGATGAACTGAATCAGGTCGTGTCCCTGCCCGGCCTGGATCTCGGCGGCGATACGCGTGGTGATCGTGGCTTGGTCGATGTGGTCGACGACGACATTGACGCCGACCTTGCTGCCCCACTCCTTGGCGAACCGGTCGAACCAGGTGTCGTGGCTCGGCACGAAATGGCTCCACAGCAAGATCTTCAGATCACCGGAGAGCTTGCTGCTCGGCTCGGTGAAGGTCTCCTGGGGAGCGCCGCCGGGGACGGCTGCCGGGCCGCCGGGTCCGGCGTCCTCCTCGCTGGCGCAGGCACCGAGCGAGGCGAGTGACGCGCCCAGCAGCAGTCCGCCGCTGGTGCGGAGCAGGCGACGGCGCGTCTGGGGCGTCTCGAAGATTGCAGGGCGGGAAGTGCGATCGGGCATTGGGGGCCTCCCATCCGCGGATGACGACCCAGACGGTAGTACGTCTCTGACCGCGATCACTAGATCCGCGAACCGAAATTGTGCCCCGCCTTCTCGGAGGGGCCCCGCCTTCTCGGACGCCACGCCGCGTTTCGGACACCGACGGCGGATCGGCTTCGGAACGGCGTAGCCTGACGAAAAGATCACCGGAGGAGCCTGTGTCCCGTCGCCACCGAGGACCGATCGCCGGCATCGTCGTCGCCGCACTCGTAGCAGCCGGTTGCACCCTGCCCGCTGTCGTGCCCCGTACCGAGGCGGACGGCGCGACGACCGGATCGGTGGCCTGGCGGCCCTGTCCCGAGGTGCCGAAGGAGTTGGTCGGGCGGGGTGCGCGCGACATGCGGTACGACTGCGCGTCGATACCCGTGCCCAAGGACTGGGACGCCACCGGGGCCGACACGTTCGAGATCGCGCTGATCCGGATCCGCTCCACGGAACAGCGGGACCGTATCGGTTCCTTGCTGATCAACCCCGGCGGGCCGGGCGGATCCGGCATCGACACGGCGGTCTACCTGTCCTTCGGCGAGGCGTTCGGCGGATTGCCCGAGGCGGTGACGAACCGCTTCGACATCGTCGGCTTCGACCCGCGCGGGGTGGCCCGGTCCAGTCCGGTCAAGTGCATCTCCGACGACGACTTGGACGCCATGTTCGGTTTCGAGCCCGACCCGGTCGACCGGGACGAGTTCGACGAACTCGTGACGCTCAACCGCAAGATCGCCGAAGGCTGCGCCGCCAAGTACGGGGATGAGCTGCGCCTGTATTCGACCCGGCAGGCGGCGCGGGACATGGATGCGATCCGCGCTGCGGTCGGCGACGAGAAGCTGACCTACCTCGGCTACTCGTACGGGACTCTCCTCGGCGCCACCTACGCCCGGCTCTTCCCCGGAAATGTGCGGGCGCTGGTGCTGGACGGCGCGGTCGACCCGCGGCAGGACACGGTGGCCGGGTCGCAGAGCCAGGCCCGCGGATTCGAGCGGGCGTTCACGAACTTCACGGACTGGTGTCGGCAGAATGCGGCGGACTGTCCGATCGCGCCGGATGCCCGGGCCGCGGTGACCGACGCGATGGCGAAGGCTCGGGTGTCGCCGGTCCAGGGGGCGGACGGGCGCAAGGCCACCCCGGGCTGGATTCTCTACGCCGTCGTCTCATCGCTCTACACGGAGACGGGCTGGACGCAGCTCGCCGAGGCGATCGACGACCTGGCCGCGGGCGATGCCGCCGGGATGTTCGCGCTGGCCGACGCGTACACCGATCGGGACGAGACCGGCCGCTACTCCAACCTTTTCGATGCGAACTTGGCGGTGAACTGCGCGGATTCGGAACGGAGGCCGAGCCTGGCGGAGATTCGTCGGCTCCAGGAACAGTGGCGACAGCGGTATCCGATGTTCGGCGCGCCGCTGGCGACGGGGCTGGTCACCTGCGCGGTCTGGCCCGCACCGTCGGACCCGTATCCGATCGGAGCGGCCGACGGCGCACCGCCGATTCTGGTGGTCGGCACGACCGGTGATCCCGCGACCCCGTACGAGAACACGCAGAAGCTGGCCGACCTGCTCGGTGTGGGGCGGGTGTTGACCTGGGAGGGCGAGGGACACACCGCCTACCCACAGACCCGATGCGTCACAGACGCGGTCAACGACTACCTGATCGACCTGCGGCTTCCCCGCGACGGGCTGCGCTGCCCACCCCGATAGCGCCTACCGGTCCGGCTGGTCGCCGAATCGCCGGTCCGACCAGGCATAAGGGCGATGACGACACGTGGGGGGGGGGGGGGGGGGGGGGGGG
>DASVCA010000123.1:0-39692 GCA_036381835.1 Micromonosporaceae bacterium | reverse complement strand
ATCACGTCCTCGGCCGCGTCCGAGACGCTGAGCGCGAGGAAGCGCACCTGTGGGTGGGTGCGGCGCACCGCCTCAAGCACCGCGCGCCCACCACCGTCCGGCATGTGCACGTCCAGGAGCACCACGTCCGGCTCGACCGCGGAGATCCGACTGATCGCCTCGGCCACCGTACCGGCCTCTCCGACCACGTCCACGTGGGCACCGAGTTCGGCCCGCACTCCGGCCCGGAACATCGCGTGGTCGTCCACCAGGAACACACGCAGCCGACGGGTCGCCGCCACGCCGTCGCCGCTGGGCCGGTCCGTCATGACGCCATCTGCCCCTTCCCTTGACTCGCCGGCGCGACCGGTAGCGTCAGCCGCACCTCGGTGCCTTCGCCCGGTGCACTGATGATCTCCGCCCGTCCACCGTGTCGGCGCATGCGTCCGATGATGGACCCGCGCACCCCGTGCCGGTGGTCGCCTACCGCGGCGAGATCGAATCCCGCCCCACGGTCGCGTACGAACACGCTAAGCTGCTCCGGCTCCACCTCGGCGTACAGGGAGACCATGCTCACCCCCGCGTGACGCGCGGCGTTCACCAGCGCCTCGCGGGCCGCCGCGATCAGGGCGGCAACCCGCTCGTCGGTCTCCCGGTCGCCGACGATCACCGTCTCAACCGTGATCGCGTACGTGTCCTCCACCTCGGCCGCAGCTTCCTCCAGCGCCGCGGCGAATCGCTCGCTCGGCGAGGCGGTGGGCTTGTAGAGCCAGTTACGCAACGAGCGTTCCTGTCCGCGGGCCAGGCGCTGCACGGTCTTGGCGTCCGTGGCGTTGCGCTGGATCAGGGCGAGGGTGTGCAGCACCTGGTCGTGCACCATGGCCGCCAGCTCCGCGCGTTCCTGCTCGCGGATGCGTCCCTCCCGTTCGGCCCGCAGCTGGTTGTAGGTTCGCCAGAAGACCGGAGCGGTGACCACCGCCACTCCGGCGAGCCCCACGAGGGCGAAGACCACACCGTTGATGACCGCATCGAGATCGTTCTGCGGGGCGAGGACGGCGACCGCGCCGATGATGCCGACGGCGACCAGCAGTCCGCCGCCGATGAAGCGCAGCACGAAGGCCCGCCGGTCGCTTTCCTCCAGCAGGACGCTCAACCACGGCAACCGTGACGAGTTCCACCGCTGGCGTCGCTCCGGCGTGGCTTCGTGCCAGATCACCCCGGCTCCGACGGCGATGATCGCCACCAGCCAGCCGGCGGTCCCGGCGAGTCCGTCGGCACCGAACAGCAACGCCTGCAGCAGGATCACCCCGACCCCGATGGCCACGAACGGCAGCAGCTGGTAGATGTCCCGCTGCGGCAGCGGTTCCGCCCCGTCGTCCGGCTGGGCCGGCAGGACCGCCCAGAACGCGGCGTAGAGCAGCAGTCCGAGGCCACTCACCCCCAGCAGGACCACAAAGGCGATCCGCACCAGCAGTACGGGGATGTTCAGATGCTGGGCGATTCCGGCGGCGACACCGGCGAGCATCCGGTGCCGGCGGGCCCGGTACAGGCGGGGTGGCTCCGTCGGGGTGCTGACCACGTACTCGATCGTCACACCTCCCGGTCCGGATGACCAACGGATCATCCCCCGACCTTGCGACGGCGAATCTCAGGGTGGGCTCAGGGTCGGTGCCGGAGGCCGCCGGCGGCCGGGCGGGTCAGGATCTGAACATGACCGACGATGCTCGGGAGACCGCCGCTGGCACCTCGCCCGGCAATCCACCGGCGGCCGACCCTCCCCCGGCCGGCCCGCCACCGGCCGATGACAGCGCCTTCGCCGTCCGATACGGCCTGGTACGACCGATCGAGGGACGCCATCTGGCCGGGGTGTGCGCGGCGATCGGGCGCGCCACCAACACCGATCCCGTCTTCTGGCGGGTGCTGCTGGCCGTGCTCGGCTTCCTCGGCGGCATCGGCGTCCTCATCTATCTCGCCGCCTGGCTGCTCATACCTGCCGAAGGCGACAGCGCCTCGCCGGTGGAGGCGCTGCTGGGACGAGGCCGGTCGAGCATGTCCCCGGTGACCACACTCCTGCTCGGGATCCTCGTGGCGATCCTGCTCGGGTTCGTCCTCACCGACCAGTTCCGAGTGGTGCTGCTCGCGGCGGCGATCATCGCGGGCAGCATCCTCCTGGTCAATCGCAGCTCCCCGACACATCCCACTGTCGCGCCCCCGAGCAGGACGGCAAGCGGCCCGCCCCAGCAGACCGGCGGCTACCGCGCCCCGTTCGCCCCCCACGGCCCGTATCCGGCACCACCACCCGGTCATCCGCAGGCCGCGCCGGGTCCGTACCCGCCCCGATTCCCGCCACCCGTCCCGCCGCAGCCGACCCCGGCCGCCCGACCGCACCACCGTTCCCCGCTCGGTGCCGCCACCGTCTCGATGATCTTCGTGGCCATCGGCGTGGTCGCGATGCTCGACCTCGCCGCGGTGATCGACGTACGAGTGTCGGCCTACTTCGTCGTGGCGCTGCTCGTCATCGCGTTCGGCCTCTTGGTCGGCAGTTGGTTCGGTCGGGCCCGGTGGCTCATCGCCCTCGGCCTGGCGGTGTCGTTCGGGCTGGGCGTCGCCACCGTCGTCGAGTCGCACGCCTACCACCCGGCAGTCGAGTCGCGGGGCTACCGCCCGGGCCCGATCGTGTGGCAGCCGACCGGGTACGACGATCTGGCCGCGCATTACAAGAGCAGCTTCGGCCAGGCCACGCTCGACCTGACCCAGGTCGACTTCACCGACCGGGAGGCGCACGTCACCGTCGAGGTCACCGCCGGCCACGTGACGGTGATCGTGCCGCCCGACGTGGACGTGACCGCGCAGACCGAGGTGAACCTCGGCTCGGCGCAACTGTTCGGCACGCCTTGGAACGGGCTCGGCAACACCACCCGGGTCACCGACGTCGGCCCGGACGGACCGGGCGGCGGAAACCTGCGACTCGCGCTCAAAATCCACGCCGGATACCTGGAGGTACGCCGTTGAAGCCGCACCGCACCGACGGGGTGTCCCTCACCTTTTCGCTGCTCTTCCTGGCCATCGCGGCGTGGTGGCTGTTGGCCCGCGTCGTCCACCTGACGCTACCGGGGATCGGCTGGTTCGTCGCGGCCGCGCTGATCCTGCTCGGTGTCCTCGGTCTGGTCGGCGCGGTGCGCACGAGCCAGGCCGCACCGGCCGAGGCACCGCAGCCGCCGACTGCCGGGAAAGCGACGACCACGGGGCCCGCCGGGCCGACGGCCGCAGGCGAGTCGATCGATCCGTGAGCCGGGCCGAGGCGGTCAGCGGCCGTAGCCGACCGACGCGCCACGCGGGATGGTGGGAGCACCATCCCCGAGCAAGGACGCCTATGCTGGCGACGGGAAACAGTCGCCCGCCGGGCGCATCGTGCCGCGGGCACGCGCCCGTTCGTGCTCACCAGCGAGGAGTCCCCAGATGGCCAGCTCTTTCATCGGACGTACTGCTGCGCTGGGCGGTACGGTACGCCTCGGTGTGCGCGCCGCGCGTACCCTCACCATCGAACTGGCCCGGCACCGTGGCCCGAAGATCGGGCTGGTGATCGGTGCGGCCGTTGACTCCGCCGTGCTCGCCGCAGCCGTCGACGCGCTGGCGCCGGATGACACGCTCACCGTCGTACCCGCCGAATCGGCGTCCGCAGCCGAGCTGAGAGATCGTATCGCCGCCCGTTACCCGTCGAGGGCCGAGCAGATGCGGGTGGTCGAGACACTCGCCGAGGCGGAGCCGGCCGACATCGCGGTGCTCGCCGAACCGATGACCGGCGGGGCGGACGAGGCCCGAGCCATGCTGAGCGAGCTGACGAAGTATCTGAACGAGGGCGGGGTGCTGTGCGTGGCCGTGCCCGCGGCACCCGGTACCACGCCGGGAGCGGCGGCTGAACTCGACCGGCAGGCGGCCCTGTTCGGGGTCGGCACCGACCTGGTGCTACGAAACCAGCCGCCCGTGCGGGTGCATCGGCTGCGCTTCAGCGCGGCCGATCCGGCGGCGGCGACCCGGCTGGTGCCGGTCGACCGTCCGTCCAGCGTCCCGTTGACCGGGCGCATGCACATCGACTCGAACGGCGTCGCCGCGGCCGGGATCGCCCTGGGAGTCGCGGCCCTGAGCCGCCTCCGGTGGCCGAGGTCCAAGCGGTGGCTGCTGCCCGCCCTGGCCGCGGTGCCGGTGGCCGCGTTCTTCCGGGATCCGGTACGCGAGGTGCCGGCCGACGAGACCGCGGTGGTCGCGGCCAGCGACGGCCGGGTGCTGTCTGTGGAGCGCCTGCGCGATGAGCGCTTCGGCGACGAGGAGTTCCTCCGCGTCGCGGTCTTCCTGTCGGTACTCGACGTGCACGTCAACCGCTCGCCGGTGGCCGGCCGGGTGGTCGACTACTTCGTCGAGGACGGCGGGTACGCCCCGGCCATGAACCCGGAAGCGGAGCACAACGTCGCCGCCTACACCGTGCTGGAGACGGATCGCGGTCGGGTGGTGGTGGCGCAACGAACCGGCCTGATCGCCCGGCGGATCGTGCACCGTGCCCCGGTCGGATCACTCCTCGCCCGGGGTGAGCGCTTCGGGCTGATCCGATTCGGCTCGCGCACCGACGTCTACCTGCCCGCCGACGCAGTCGAACCGCTGGTCGCCCCGGGCGATCGGGTCACCGGGGGCACCTCGGTGATCGCCCGCTGGCGCTGACCGCGGGGCCAGACCGGGGCTAGACCAGGCGGCGCTGGTGCAGCCAGAGCACCGGCCCGCTGGCCAGGTACACCGCGACGATCAGGGTGAAGGTGAGCCGAACGTCGATCATCAGCCCGGCGAGCGGCAGCAGCCAGACCCACGGAGGCAGCTTGATCAGGCGAGCCAGCTTGGCGTACGGGAAGCTGGACACCATCGCCACCGCCAGCAGCGCCATCCCGGCGATCTGCACGCCGCCGGACACCGGCAGACCGATCACCACGGTGAGCGCGAGCACCGCGGCCGCCATGGTGGTCGGCACGCCGGAGAAGAACCGCCCGTCCTTGGGTGAGATGTTGAACCGCGCCAGCCGGATCGCCGCGCAGGCTGCGACCAGGGCGCAGGCGACCGCGGCGAGCGCCGGCGGCACCGAGCCGGTCAGGGAGGCGTAGACCACTACCGGGGCGGCGAGGCCGAAGGAGCACATGTCGGCGAGCGAGTCCATCTGCGCGCCGAAGGGGCTCGATACCCCGAACCTCCGCGCCAGAGCGCCGTCGAGGCCGTCGAATATCACGCACGCGATCAGGCAGAAGGCCGCGTACTGCACCTCGCCGCGCATGGCCAGGAATATCGCGAACAGGCCCAGGGTGAGGCTACCGATGGTGCACGCGTTGACCAGCCCGAATTTGATCATCTGTGGCAGGGTGCGCTGGCCGGGGAACAGCGTGACCGTTGTGGGCGGTTCCGCCTCGACGGGCGGCTGCATGGCCGGGCCTTCCGAGGCGACCGAGGTGATCTCAGCGGTCCGTACCCGGTACGGATCGTACGGGTGGCCGCCACTGGTGAGCGTCGGTTGGTGGTACTCGCTTCCGACAGCCATCCCCGGCGACCGGTGTCGGCGACGCCCCACCTGAACCAGCAACACCTGCCTGGCAAACGCACCGCTGTTGCGCAGCCGACCCGCCCAGCGGCGGCCCGCGGGCCGTGGGCTGTCCGTAGCGCGCCGGCGCCATGGGGCTCTCGGCACGGTCCCTCCATCACCCAGACTCTCGTACCCGCCTGCGGCGGGCTACCGATTTGTGGTGCCGGATCCCAATTGGCCACCGGCGACCATCGCGGCCTACACGATCCCACAGAGGGAAGCCCCTTGGCGATAGCGGGATCGTCTTCGGTCCGCTGCCTGCCGGCGTCGAAGCCCACCCGCGGGGCCTGGGGCCGCTCACCCTGTTCACGCCTCGTCGCGCAACTTCGCCAGGGCAGCGGCGGCGACCGGAGTCAGCCGCAGTCCCGCCGTCGCGGCCTGATCGAACCATCGCGCGGCGGCGGTCGACCCGCCAGTGATCTCCGTCACAGCGGCTTCGGTGGGTGCGTCCACCACGACCCGGTAGATCGCCCGCACGGCGTGCCAGTCGATCGGTCGCCCCTCGGGGCCGAGGGCGCTCGGATTGCGATGGCTCGACACGTCCACCAGTCCGGTCACCCGACCCAGCTGGCCGGTTTCCTCGATCAGTTCCCGCAACAGCCCCGCCGTGGGCTGCTCGCCGTGGTCGGTGCCCCCGCCGGGCAGGTGCCAGCGGCCGGCACCCGGATAGCCGGGTGCGATCAGACTGAGAAGCACCCGGCCCGCCCGGTCGGTCACCAGCCCGTACGCGGCGAACCGCTGCCCTCGATCCGGCCGCGGCCGGGGAGGCTCCCGAAGACTGGTCACCGGCTCCGACAGTGCGGTGACGGGCACCCCCAGCAGGTCCGCGGTGAACGGCATCATCGGCAGCCCGGGCAACTCGTGCGCGGGCACCCAGGCGATCTCGTCGATCATCCCGGTGGGCGCGCGAAGGCACCCGCCGCGCAGGCGGACGTCGAAGACGATGCGATCGGTGTGCAGTGCGGCGGCGGGCAGGGTGAGCACGTCGGCGACCACCGCTCGGGGGCCGACGGCGGCGACGCGCAGCCCGGTCTCCTGGGCGACCTTGCGCATCACCGCCGCGGCGGGGTGCTCACCGTGTCGCAGGGTTCCGCCCGGCAACTGCCATACGCCGGGGAAGTCAGCGAGCGGCGCGGCCCGGACCAGCAGTACGCGATCACCGTCGCGACAGAGCCCGTACGCGCCGATTCTCCGCCACCGCTGCACCTGTCCCCCGTCGGATGAAGTGGTCGGCCGGCGGTTCCGGCCCGCCACGACGATAGCGCTGCCCGATCCGTTCAGGTCAGCGCAGGTGCGCGGCCTCGATCGCCTCGGCGGTGACCTCGGTGAGCCGGTCGGCGGACAGCGCGGCGAGCTCCGCCGGTGTGAACCAACGGGACTCCGCGGTGGATCCCCCGGCGTCTCGTACCGTGGGCGGCAGCGGGTGTTCGACCGCCACGCGGTAGAAGGCGCGTACCCCGTGCCAGTCGATGGGATAGCCCTCGGGACCCAGCGAGGCGGCGTCCCGATGGCTGGCCACCCCCAGCAACTCGACGACGTGACCTCGCTGCCCGGTTTCCTCGGCCAGTTCGCGGATCAGCGCCTCAGCGGGCTGCTCCCCGAAGTCGGTGCCGCCGCCCGGGAGATGCCAGCGGCCCGCCCCCGGATAGCCGTCCGCGACACGGGTCAGCAGCACCCGTCCGGCGGGGTCGGTGGCGATCGCATAGGCCGCGAAACGCTGTGCTCGATGCAGTCCGTCCGGTCCGGGCACGATGTGGAACGACGGGAAGTCCGGTGGCTCGTCAGGACGCAGATCGATCGAGTCGGGTGGCAGCCCCAGGGCGATCGCGGTGAACGGACGCAGCGGTAGCCCTTTGGCCTCGTCCAAGGTGTGCCAGGCGACCAGATCGGTCGGGTGACCGCCGGCTCGGTCGCAGATGCGCCCGCCGCGGACCGCGACCCGGTAGATCAGCCGGTCGGTGTGAATGGTCACTCCCCGATGGGGCAGCGCGCGCATGTCGGCGAGTACGTCGCGCAACCCGGTCACCGTGACCGACAGGCCGGTCTCCGCCGCGGTCTCCCGGACGACCGTGTGATTCGGGTCCTCGCCGTGGTCTACGGCTCCACCCGGCAGAGACCAGACCCCGGGTGTGCCGGAGCGGGCGGAGGCGCGAACCAACAGCACCCGACCCTCGGCGTCGGTGCAGACGGCGTAGGCGGCGATCCGGCGGATGGGCTCCAGTGCGGGGGTCACGGGAGCTTATTCTTCCCTAATCGGGCGATCGGCTAAAACCAGTGTCAAAATAACGACAATCTGTTCCGATCATGACCGTATCGGAAGGAAAATACCCGGCCGCTACTCCCACTCGATGGTTCCGGGCGGCTTGCTGGTCACGTCCAGCACCACCCGGTTGACCTCGGGCACCTCGTTGGTGATCCGGTTCGAGATCCGCGCGATCAGGTCGTACGGCAGACGCGACCAGTCCGCCGTCATCGCGTCCTCGCTCGACACCGGGCGGAGCACGACCGGGTGCCCGTAGGTACGCCCGTCGCCCTGCACGCCCACGCTGCGCACATCGGCGAGCAGCACCACCGGGAACTGCCAGACCTCGCGATCCAACCCGGCTGCGGTCAACTCCTCGCGGGCGATCAGGTCCGCGGCGCGCAGCACCTCGAGGCGCTCCCGGGTCACCTCGCCGATGATGCGGATGGCCAGCCCGGGGCCGGGGAACGGGTGCCGCCAGACCATCTTCTCCGGCAGGCCCAACTCAAGCCCGAGCGCCCGAACCTCGTCCTTGAACAGGGACCGCAGCGGCTCGATCAACGAGAATCGCAGATCGTCGGGGAGACCGCCGACGTTGTGGTGGGACTTGATGTTGGCGGTTCCGCTGCCGCCTCCCGACTCCACCACATCCGGGTAGAGCGTGCCCTGCACAAGGAACTCGACGTCGCCCGCCGAGGCGATCTCCCGGGCGGCGGCCTCGAACACCCGGATGAACTCGTGCCCGATGATCTTGCGCTTCTGCTCCGGATCGGTGACACCGGACAGCGCCGTGAGGAACCGGTCGGCGGCGTCCACCACCTTAAGCTTGATGCCGGTCGCGGCGACGTAGTCCTTCTCCACCTGCTCGGCCTCACCGGCACGCAGCAGGCCGTGATCGACGAACACACAGGTCAGCCGATCCCCGACCGCCCGGTGCACGAGCGCGGCGGCCACCGCGGAATCGACTCCCCCGGACAGTCCGCAGATGACCTCCTTGTCACCGACCTGAGCCCGGATGCGGGCCACCTGCTCCTCGATGATGTTGGCGGGCGTCCAGGTGGGTTCGATGCCGGCGAGGTCGTAGAGGAACCGGGTCAGCATCGTCTGCCCGTGCTCGGTGTGCATCACCTCGGGATGGAACTGCAATCCCGCCCGTCGATTCACGGCGTCCTCGAACGCCGCCACCGGCGCCCCGGCGGTCTCGGCGGTCACCTTGAAGCCGGGAGGCGCGTCGGTCACACACACCCCGTGGCTCATCCACACCGGCAGCTCAGTCGGCAGGTCACGCAACAGCACACCCGCCTCGGGCCGCACCCGCAGCAGGGTACGCCCGTACTCGCCGGCCCCGGTGCGCGCGACGGTGCCGCCGAGCGCCTGGGCCATCGCCTGGAACCCGTAGCAGATGCCGAGCACCGGCACCCCGGCGGCGAACAGGGCGGGATCGACCTGCGGCGCGCCCGGCTCGTAGACGCTGGCCGGCCCGCCGGACAGGATGATCGCGGCCGGCTCCCGGGCGAGCAGCTCGGCGACCGGCATGGTATGCGGGACGATCTCCGAGTAGATCTTGGCTTCCCGCACGCGACGCGCGATCAGCTGCGCGTACTGGGCACCGAAGTCGACTACCAGGACCGGGCGGGGGGTGTTCATGGCAGGCAAGCCTACCGACCGCGGCCGCAACCACCGCACGCCAGACGCCCGGATCGTGGTGTGATGCTCGCGCCTTGCGCCGCTAGCTCGGCACGATCCGCAACGCCGCCGGGGCCTGCGCGGGAACGGCCGGTGCGCGAGGCGGCACCGGCGCGATCCGCCGGTACGGCGAGCCGAGCGGCGGTCGGGGATCCGGCTGGCCGCGGTTGGGCCAGAACGACATGGCCCGCTCCGCCTGGGCGGTGATGGTCAGGGACGGGTTGACACCGAGGTTGGCGCTGACCGCCGCCCCGTCGACCACGTGCAGGCCGGGGTATCCGAAGACCCGGTGGTACGGGTCGACCACCCCGTCCTGCGGGGTGGCGCCGATCACGGCACCGCCGAGGATGTGCGCGGTCATGGGGATGTCGAAGGGCTCGGTGATCGCACCGCCCGGCACCCCGCCGACCTCCTCGGCGAGCAGCCGGACCGCCTCGTTGCCCGCCGGGATCCAGGTCGGGTTGGGCGCGCCGTGCCCCTGGGTGGTGGCGAGCCGGCGCCGACCGGTCCAACCCCGCCGGTAGTGGGTGGTGAGGGAGTTGTCACGGGACTGCATGACCAGGGCGATGACGGTGCGGGCGGACCAGTCGCGGACGGAGAACAGCCGCAGATAGGTGAGCGGTCGCCGGGCGAGGGTGGTGAGCAGCCGGAGGACCCGGCGGGGGCCGCCGTCCACCAGGGGCATCTGCAGCAGTCCCATCAGGTTCGAGCCGCGGCCGTAGCGCACCGGCTCGATGTGGGTCTGCGGGTCGGGGTGGAAGGAGCTGGTGATGGCGACGCCGTCGGTGAAGTCGAGTCCGCGGCGACGGGCGTCACCGGCGAGCACCGAAGCGCCGAGGATGGCTTCCGAGTTGGTCCGGGTCAGCGCTCCGAGCCGGGGTGAGAGGTCGGGCAGCGCCCCGGTTGCCTTCATCCGGTGCAGCAGTCGTTGGGTGCCCAACGCCCCGGCCGCGAAGACGACCTGCTCGGCTTCGAAGATTCGCCGGCGGCCGAGCCACGCGCCGGTGCGTACGGTCTCCACCGTGTAACCGCCGCCGCCCTTCGGGCGGACCGCCGTCACCGTGGTCAGCGGATGAACCTCGACACCCATCTGCTCGGCGAGCCACAGGTAGTTCTTGACCAGGGTGTTCTTCGCTCCGACCCGACAGCCGGTCATGCACGCGCCGCAGTGCGTGCAGCCGGTCCGCGCCGGCCCTACCCCGCCGAAGTACGGATCGGGCACGGTTTCGTTCGGCCGCCCGAGGTGGACGCCGACCGGGGTCGCGTGGAAGGTGTGCCCGACGCCCATCCGCTCCGCCACGGCCCGCATCGCCCGGTCCGCGGCGGTCATGCGCGGGTACGTGGTCACCCCGAGCATCCGTTTGGCCTGCTCGTAGTGGGGGGCCAACTCCGCCTGCCAGTCGGTGATGTCCCGCCACTGTGGATCCTGGTAGAAGTCCGGCAGCGGTTCGTAGAGGGTGTTCGCGTAGACAAGGGAGCCGCCACCCACCCCGGCACCGGAGAGCACCAGGACGCCCGCGCCGGTTCCGCCGGCGCGACGCCCGGCGGAACGCAGCAGGGTGATCCGCTGGATGCCGTAGCAGCCCAGCCGAGGCGCCCACAGGAAGCGACGCACGCGCCACGAGGTTCGGGGGAACTCGTCGTCGGCGAATCGTCGTCCCGCTTCCAGGACCGCCACGGAATAGCCCTTCTCGGCCAGTCGCAGCGCGGCGACGCTGCCGCCGAATCCGGATCCGATGACGACCACGTCGTACCGCATGCGGACCATCATTACCCACGAGTAGCAATTACGCTACGGTCAATTCGTGATCCATTCACTTTCATTGCCGACTCCCGATACCGCTGAAACGGGTAGGGCGAGGCGGGAGGGTGCGGGTGGGCGAGAGCGCGGAACCTCCGGCTCGGGCAGGGCGGCGCCGCTGGACGATCTGGGCGGCGGCGATCGCCGCGGTCGCGGTGCTGACCGCCGTCGCCGTCGCTCGTGACCGTCGCCCGACCACCGAAACAGCCGAGGCGCCGGTCCCTTCCCACCCGGTCAGCCCGAGCCCCGCCCCCAGCCCGTCACCGGAGCCGGGTGCCGACATCACCGGACCGCTCAACATCCTGCTGGTCGGGGTGGACACCCGCATCAGCGTGCCGGACTGGCAGCCGCACGCCGACGCGGTACTGATCATGCACGTGCCGGCGGGCCTGGACCGGGCGTACCTCTTCTCCCTTCCCCGCGACCTGGTGGTCGACATTCCGTCCTTTCCGAAGGCGGGCTTCGCGGGACAGCGGACCAAGCTGACGCACGCGATGAGCTACGGCAGCCGGGTGCCCGGCCGAAACAACGACCCGGACTACGCGCAGGGCCTGGAACTGGTCGCCGCCACGGTCGGCGACTACACCGGCATCGAACGATTCGACGCGGGCGCGGTGATCACGTTCCAGGGCTTCGACGCCCTCGTGGACGCGGTCGGCGGCGTCGAGCTCTACATCGACCAGCGGGTCGTGTCCCGACACCGCCAGCCGGACGGCAAACACCGCAAGCCCGGGCCGGGCGTCGGCGGCTACGTGGGCCCGCAGATGGTGTACGAGGTAGGGTCGCGTCATCTCAACGGCTGGCAGGCGCTGGACTACGCGCGGCAGCGCTACATCCCCGGCGGCACGTACGCGCGGGAGCGGCACCAGCAGCAACTGATCAAGGCGATCGTCGCCAGGATCCATAGCCTCGACCTGGCCCGCGACCCGGTGCGCCTCGGCGCGATGCTCAACGCCCTCGACGAGACGCTGACCTTCGACGGGCACGGGCGGTCGGTAATCGACTTCGCCTTCGCGCTCAGCCGCATCCCGACGGACGCGATCACCCTGGTCAGTCTTCCCGGACACGGGGTAGGCAGCGGCAGCGGCTACCGGGGCGAGGCACTCGAGGCGATCAGCCGCGAGTTCCTGGCCGAACTACGGGCCGGCCGGGTCGAGCCGTTCCTCGCCGCAAATCCCGACCTGGTCGTTCCCGACCCACCCGGTCACGGCACGCCCTCGCCCACCGGGAACGCACGCCGGCCCCCGATCACTCCGTAAGGGCGTTCCACACCGACATCGTCCGCCCTATCTCGGGATCGATGGGGCGGCGGTGCCGGACAGCCAGTCGGCGAGGAAGTCCGCCAGCCGCTGCCCGGAGATCCGCTCGGCGAGTGCGACGAAGTCGTCGGTCGTGCCGTTGCCGTGCCGCCGCTGGGCCGTCCAGGTCTGCAGGATTCGGAAGAACGCCTCGTCTCCGACCTTCAGTCGCAGCGCGTGCACGGCAAGCGCGCCGCGCTTGTAGACCGCCCGGCTGAAGATCTCGTCCGGGCCGGGATCGAGCGCCGGCTCGGACCAGTCGGTGCGGTCGTACTCCGCCAGGAAGCTCTCCTGCACCGAGTGGCCGACGTCGTGCTCTTCCCAGAGCCACTCGGCGTAGCTCGCGAAGCCCTCGTTGAGCCAGATGTCGCGCCACCGCCGAATGGACACGCTGTTGCCGAACCACTGGTGCGCCAACTCGTGCGCAACGACCGCGGTGTTCGGCCCGGCGTGGAAGAAACCGATGCCGTAGACCGGCCGTGACTGGGTTTCCAACGCGTACCGGATCCGGTCGTCCGACACCACGATCCCGCCGTACGCCTCGAACGGGTAGGGCCCGAACCGGGTGGCCAGGAAATCGGCGATCTCGCCGGTACGCGCCAGCGACACGACCGCGGGATGGTCCGGCGGCAGGTCCGCCGGGACGGCGGTGACCAGTGGCTGCCCGGCGTGCGTGCCGCTGGTCACCCGGTAGTCACCGATCACCAGGGTGGTGAGATAACTGGCCATCGGCGCCCGCTGCGACCATCGCCAGGTGGTCCAACCGGACGCCGTCGTCCGACCGCCGGGTACGCCGTTGCTAAGGGCGGCCAGCCCCTCCGGCACCGTGATCTCGATGTCGTACGTCGCCTTGTCGGCCGGGTGATCGTTGACCGGGAACCAGGTGCTCGCCGACTCGGGTTGGCCGAGCGCGATCGCACCGTCGGGGGTGTCCATGAAGCCGACGCGGCCCAGACGGTCCCGAACCAACGGCTCGGGGTCGCCGCCGTAGCGCACCTCGACGGTGAACCGACGGTCCACGGCGAGCGGAGCCCGCGGCGTGATGATCAGTTCATTCCCCTCGCGGCGATACCGCGCCGCCGAACCGTCAACGGTGACCGAGGAGACGGTCAGCCCCACGAGGTCGAGATGAAACCGGGTCAGGTCGATAGTCGCCGTGGCGGTGATCGTGGCGGTGCCGGTGAGCCGATCCGAATCGGGATCGAAGCGCACCCTCAGGCGGTAGCCGGCAACGTCATAGCCGCTGTTGCCGTAGGTGGGGAAGTACGGGTCGCCGGCACCCGCGACGTCGACCGCGGACCCGGCGGTGCGGGGCTGCTCATGACCCGATGCGGTGCATCCGGCGGCGAGGGCCGCGAGCAGCGCGGCACCGGCCGCCACCACCCGTATCGGGCGACTCGTCATCGCGCCCCCTCCGCGATAACCTTGCCGATCCGCCGACGACCGGACGTCGGCGGATCCGCCGGTCAACGATCGATGAGCAGCCCGACCTTCTGGAACTCCTTCAGGTCGCGGTAGCCGCACTTGGCCATCGCCCGGCGCAGGCCGCCGAACAGGTTGAGCCTCCCGTGCGGGTCGTCGGCCGGACCGTACAGCAGTCGCTCCATCGGCCCGAGATGGTCGCGGGCGGGTGCGAACGCCCCGCGCGGCAGCTTCGGGTGACTCGCCGCCGAGTGCCACCAGGCACCGCCCGCCGGTGCCTCGGCGCAGTGGGCCAGCGGTTCGCCGAGCATGACGGCGTCGGCTCCGCAGGCGAGCGCCTTGGCGATGTCCCCGGAGGTGCGGATGTCACCGTCGGCGATCAGGTGCACGTACCGTCCGCCGGTCTCGTCGAGGTAGTCGCGCCGGGCGGCGGCGGCATCGGCGATGGCCGTGGCCATCGGCACCCGGATGCCGAGCACCGTGTCGGTGGTGGACCAGGTGTCCGCACCGACTCCGACGATCACCCCGGCCGCACCGGTGCGCATCAGGTGCAGCGCCGTCTTGTAGTCGGTGCACCCGCCGACGATCACCGGCAGGTCCAGGTCCGCGATGAACTCCTTCAGGTTGAGCGGCTCGTCGTTGATGGAGACGTGCTCGGCCGAGACGATCGTGCCCTGGATGACGAGGATGTCGACGCCCGCGTCCAGGATCACCGGGGCGAGCGCGAGCGTGTGCTGTGGGGATACCCGCACCGCGACGGTGGCCCCGCCGGCCCGCATCTCGCGCACCCGCTCGACGATCAGCTCCGGCCGGATCGGCTCGGCGTACACCTCCTGCAACCGCCGGGTGGGCCGCGCGTCCGCGTCGAGCCCGGCCAGCTCGTCCAGGAGCTTGGTCGGGTCCTCGTACCGCGTCCAGAGGCCCTCCACGTTGAGTACGCCGAGACCGCCGAGTCGGCCGAGGGTCACCGCGGTGGCCGGGCTCATGGTCGCGTCGGACGGGTGCGCGACGCACGGGATCTGGAACTGGTACGCGTCGAGCTGCCAGGCGGTCGAGACGTCGTCAACGTCCCGGGTGCGACGGCTCGGCACGATCGCCACATCGTCCAGGTGGTAGCCGCGCTGGGCGCTCTTGCTCAACCCGATCTCGACCACGTCTCGCACGGCAACGGCTCCTATCGGGTGTGGTAGTTCGGGGCTTCGACGGTCATCTGGATGTCGTGCGGGTGGCTCTCCTTCAGGCCCGCCGCGGTGATCCGGATCAGCCGGCCACGGCGGTGCAGCTCGGGGATGCTCTCCGCGCCGACGTACCCCATGGCGGCGCGCAGCCCGCCGACCAGCTGATGCGCGACCACGGACAGCGCACCCCGGTAGGGCACCTGGCCTTCCACGCCCTCGGGCACCAATTTGTCCTCGGTCACGTCCTGCTGGAAGTAGCGGTCCTTGGAGTACGACCGGCCCTGGCCGCGGGAGCGCATCGCCCCCAGCGAACCCATGCCTCGATACGCCTTGAACTGCTTCCCGTTCATGAAGATCAGCTCGCCGGGGCTTTCCTCGCAGCCGGCCAGCAGACTGCCGAGCATGACCGTGTCGGCGCCGGCGACGAGCGCCTTGGCGATGTCACCCGAGTACTGGATGCCGCCGTCGCCGATCACCGGTACGCCCGCCGGGCGGCAGGCGCGGGCGGCCTCCATGATGGCGGTGATCTGCGGGACACCGACCCCGGCGACCACCCGCGTGGTGCAGATCGCCCCGGGACCGACCCCGACCTTGACCCCGTCGACGCCGGCGTCGACCAGTGCCTTCGCCCCGGCGTAGGTCGCCACGTTGCCGCCGACGACGTCGACCTGGGTGTCCTTCTTCAGCCGGCGCACCATGTCGAGCACCGCCCGCTGGTGGCCGTGCGCGGTGTCGACCACGATCACGTCGACGGCGGCGTCGATCAGCAGCCGGGCCCGCTTGTACGCGTCCTCCCCCACTCCGACGGCCGCGGCGACCCGCAGCCGACCGGCTTCGTCCTTGGTGGCGTCGGGGAACTGCTCGCTCTTGGTGAAGTCCTTGACGGTGATCAGGCCGCGCAGTCGGCCGCTGTCGTCGACGAGCGGCAGCTTCTCCACCTTCTGCCGGCGCAGCAGCTCGCGCGCCTCCTCCTTGGACACGCCGACCGGGGCGGTGACCAGCGGCATGGGGGTCATGATCTGCCGTACCGGGGTGGCGTTGTCGGTGACGAAGCGCATGTCGCGGTTGGTGACGATGCCGACCAGGGTGCCCTCGGCGTCGACCACCGGCACCCCGGAGATGCGGTAGCGGGCGCAGAGCGTCTCCACGTCCCGGACGGTGTCGTCGGGGCTGCACGTCACCGGATTGGTGACCATGCCGGCTTCGGAGCGCTTGACCAGGTCGACCTGCAGCGCCTGGTCCTCCGCGGACAGGTTCCGGTGAAGCACCCCGATTCCGCCCTGGCGGGCCATGGCGATCGCCATCCGCGCCTCGGTGACCGTGTCCATCGCGCTGGACACCAGCGGAATGGCGAGCGTGACGTTGCGGGTCAGGCGGGTGACGGTGTTGACCCGGGCGGGCACGACGTCGGATTCGCCGGGCTGTAGCAACACGTCGTCGAAGGTCAGGCCGAGGGGAATCGAGTGCACCGACTCGGCGACCGCGTCCGGGGCGGGTTGATCGAGGTTCGGGTAGGTCTCCACGGCGCTCCTGGGCAGATCGTTGGCGGACTTGTGATCCACGACTGGTTCCCCGGTTGGACGGGCTTGCGGAACTCGCGCCGGCCCGGCTCGCCGGCTGTGCGGCACGATGGTTCATCGTACCCAGCCGGTGGTTACGGCCCGGCGCGATGCCCGTCCGACGACTCGCGCGCATGCCTGGTCACAGCGTCCGGCGGTGGGCGCGAAGCCGGGGTGTGCCGTTACGGTGGAGGGATGCACGACGAGCCGATCGACCCGTTCCGCGGCGACCCCGCCGATCCGGCCGCTGAGCTGGACGACCCCATCGGGGAGCAGCTCGAACCGCTGACCGAGGTCGAACGCCAGGACGTGCTGGAGGATCTGGCCGACCTGGAGGTCTATCAGGCGTTGCTCGCCCCGACCGGCGTTCGCGGTCTGGTGATCGAGTGCGAGGACTGCGGCGAGCCGCACTACTTCGACTGGGATCTGCTACGCAGTAACCTTCGTCACCTGTTGGAGTCCGGTCGGCCCCGGGTTCACGAACCGGCGTACAACCCGGACCCGGACCATTACGTGACGTGGGAGTACGCCCGGGGTTACGCCGACGGGGTGCACGACACGCTCGCCGAGGACGCCGCCGAGGACGAGCGCTAGCTAGACGACCAGGCCGGCGCGGAAGCCGGCGGCCACGGCATGGGCGCGGTCGCGGGCCCCGAGCTTGCGGAAGATGCGGCGGGCATGCGTTTTGACGGTGTCCTCCGAAAGGTACAGCTCCCGACCGATCTCGGCGTTGCTCTTCCCGTCCGCCATCGCCCGCAACACCTGCGCCTCCCGCTCGGTCAGCACGACCGGGGACGGCATTGCCGCATCGAGAGCCGCCTCGCCCGGCTCGGTCCCGGTCGGATCGGGCCGGGCGTCGATGCGCTGTACCGGCACCAGCGCGGCCGTTCCCGGCGCGTGGAGCAGCAGCAGGACCTTGGCGACCAGGCAAGCGGCGTTCCGGTCGTCGGTCTGCACCAGTCCGCGGGCGCCGGCGGCGACCGCGGCGGCGGCCTCGCGACCGTCGGGAGAGAAGAGCAGGATCGCGGTCCGAGGTGCCCGGGCCAGGATGCGTCGGGGGAGGCCGGCGATGTCGGAGCGGGCCACGGAGGCGTCGGCGAGCACGAGATCGGGTTGCTGTTCGACCGACAGGAGTAGCAGCTCCGCCTCGGAGGTGGCCGTGTGCACGGCGTCGGCCAGGCCGAGTCGAACCGCTGCGGATGCCACCTCCCGCGCCGCCCGCCGTGATCGAACGCATACCAGCATGGTCCGCACCGCCGCGCCCCTTTCTCCGCCCGAACAGCAACACTAGGTCTGCTTATAGCCCGGTTTAACACCAATTAGCGCAAATTATCGGCGATAGTGCCCTGGGATTTCGCGGTGAAACCAGACGGTCGGGCGGATAGGTGTGAAGCGGGCCCCGACTGGGTACGGAACCGATATCACCGCAGGAGGATGACCATGTCGGACGTACGCAGGCTGCCCCGGCCGATCACCGAGCTTTGGGAGTGGCAGCGACTCGGCGCGTGTCGGGGCCGGGACAGCGCTCAGTTCTTTCACCCGGAGGGGGAACGCGGATTCTCGCGTCTCCACCGCGAGGTCCGAGCCAAGTCGGTCTGCGTCCGGTGCCCGGTACGCGCGGAGTGCGCGGCACACGCGCTGTCGGTCCGGGAGCCGTACGGCGTGTGGGGTGGTTTCAGCGAGTCGGAGCGACTGCGCCTGCTCGCTCTCGGCTGGGAGGACCTCGCCAGCCACGACCGGAGGCGGGTCGACGTCGCGGCTTTGGAGGCACGGCTGCGGGCAGCGCTGGGCGGCCGCCGGAGCCTGCCGGCGCAGCGTGGCCAGGAGGTTCCCTCCTGGCCACGCTGACCGTGGCTCAGAAGCCCGGACCGTGCTGGTGCGAGTGCCCGTGGCCGTGCCCGTGGCCGTGGCTGTGCCCGGCGGGGGCGGGCTCCTCCGGCTTCTCCACCACCAGGGTCTCGGTGGTGAGCAGCAGGCCGGCGATGGACGCGGCGTTGGCGACCGCGTTGCGGGTCACCTTGACGGGGTCGATGATGCCGGCGGCGACCAGGTCGACGTACTCGCCGGAAGCGGCGTTCAGGCCGAAGCCCCAGTCGCTGGACTTGACCTTCTGCACCACCAGGGAGCCGTCGTGTCCGGCGTTGCGGGCGATCCACCGCAGCGGCTCGTCGAGCGCCGCCCGAACGATCGACACCCCGACCTTCTCGTCGCCGGTGAGCCCGAGATCGTCGTCGAGCACGGACGCGATCTGGGCCAGCGCAGCGCCACCGCCCGGGACCGTGCCCTCCTCGACGGCGGCCTTGGTGGCGGCGATGGCGTCCTCGATGCGGAGCTTGCGCTCCTTCATCTCCACCTCGGTCGCCGCGCCCGCCTTGATCACCGCGACCCCGCCGGAGAGCTTCGCCAACCGCTCGGTGAGCTTCTCCCGGTCCCAGTCGGACTCGGTGGCCTCGATCTCCTTACGGATCTGGGCGATCCGGTCGGCGACCTCGCCGGCCTTGCCGCGGCCGTCCACGATCGTCGTGGTGTCCTTGTCGACCACCACCCGGCGGGCGCCGCCGAGCATGTCCACGCCGACCGCGTCGAGCTTGTAGCCGAGCTCGGGCGCGATGAGCTGGGCACCGGTGAGGACCGCCATGTCCTGCAGCATCGCCTTGCGGCGGTCGCCGAAGCCGGGGGCCTTGACCGCGCAGACCCGCAGCGTCTTGCGGATCGCGTTGACCACGAGGGTGGACAGGGCCTGGCCCTCGATGTCCTCCGCGACGATCAACAGCGGCTTGTTGGCCTGGACCACCTTCTCCAGCACCGGCAGGAGGTCTTCAATCGCGGAGATCTTCTCGGTGGTGAGCAGGATGTACGGCTCGTCGAGCACCGCCTCCTGCGCGTCCGGGTCGGTGATGAAGTACGGCGAGATGAAGCCCTTGTCGAACTGCAGGCCCTCGGTCACCTCCAGTTCGGTGGTCAGCGCCGACCCCTCCTCGACGGTGATGACGCCGTCGCGGCCGACCTTCTCCATCGCCTCCGCGATCATGTCGCCCAGCACGCTGTCCTGGGCGGAGATGGTGGCGACGTGCGCGACGGCCTCCCGGCTGTCGACCTCGGCGGCCTTCTCGAGCAACGCCGAGGTGATCTTCTCCACCGCGGCGTCGATACCGCGCTTGAGGCCGGCCGGATTCGCTCCGGCGGCCACGTTGCGCAGCCCTTCCCGGACCATCGCCTGGGCGAGCACGGTGGCGGTGGTGGTCCCGTCGCCGGCGACGTCGTTGGTCTTGGTGGCCACCTCCTTGACCAACTGCGCGCCGAGGTTCTGGTACGGGTCTTCGAGTTCGATCTCCTTGGCGATGGTCACGCCGTCGTTGGTGATGGTGGGGGCACCGAACTTCTTGTCCAGCACGACGTTGCGCCCCTTGGGGCCAAGGGTGACCTTGACCGTGTCGGCGAGCTTGTTGACGCCGTGTTCGAGCAGGTGCCGGGCATCATCCGAGAAGCTCAGGATCTTCGCCATGTCTGTCCCTTCACGCGCGGACGGCCCCGGAACCCCGCTGAGGGGTTACCGGGGCCGTCAGCACTGTCAGTAAGTCACTTCTCGATGACCGCGAGGACGTCGCGGGCGGAGAGAATGAGGTACTCCTCGCCGTTGTACTTGACCTCGGTGCCGCCGTACTTCGAGTAGATGACCGTGTCGCCGACCTTGACGTCGACCGGGATCCGGTCGCCGTCGTCGTCGAAACGGCCGGGGCCGACAGCGAGGACGGTGCCCTCCTGCGGCTTCTCCTTCGCGGTGTCGGGGATGACGATACCCGACGCCGTGGTGGTCTCGGCCTCGTTCGCCTTGACCAGGATCCGGTCCTCAAGCGGCCTGATCGCAACCTTGGTCGCGGTAGTCACGGGCATACCCTCCTGGGGTATCTAATGTGTTCGTGCCAGCCGAACGGCCAGCGCCATCTGCCTCATGCCACCGGGCGGGTCCGTCGTCGCGGGTGCCGGTCCGCCTGGCGCATCCGGGACGAGTCCCGGACGTTGGCACCCTCAACACGAGAGTGCTAACCGAAGGTTATTCCGGGCGCTAGCACTCCGTCAAGGAGAGTGCCAATTCGGCGCGCCGGATTCTCGGCGGACCGCCCCGCGAGAATGAGCCGGTGGATCCCGACCTGTTCGCCGCGCTACGCACACCCGCCGGGGCCCGCGCCCTCGCCCTCGCCACCGAGACGACCGGCGGCGACCCGCTGCGAGCGGCGGCCACGCTACGGGCGCACGGCGTGCCGAGCGACCTCGCCGCCGCCGCGCTGACCCAGATCGAGCTGCGCCGGCGGGCGGTGGGCAAGTTCGGACCGGACGCGGCTCGAATGTTCTTCACCCGGGCCGGATTGGAACAGGCCACCCGGCGGGAGGTCGCCGACCGGCGGGCCGCCCGACTACGCTCAGCCGGGGTACGCACCCTCGCCGATCTCGGCTGCGGGCTCGGCGCGGACGCGCTCGCCGCCGCCCGGGCCGGGATCCGGGTGTACGGGGTCGAGACGGAGCCGACCACCGCGGCGATGGCCGCCGCGAACGCCGAAGCCGCCGGGCTGGCCGACCGGTTCACCGTCGAATGCGCCGACGCGACCCGGTTCGACGTCGGACGGGTCGACGCGGTGTTCTGCGACCCGGCGCGACGTCGCAGCGGCCGGCGGGTGTTCGACCCGGGCGACTACTCACCCCCGTGGGACTTCATCCTCGGCCTGGCGCGTCGGGTGCCCCGTACGGTCGTCAAGGTCGCCCCCGGAATCGATCACGCGCTCCTTCCGCCCGGGGCCGAGGCCGAGTGGGTCAGCGTCGACCGCGACCTGGTGGAGGCGACCCTGTGGTGCGGCCCGCTCGCCGCGGTGCCCCGCCGAGCCACCCTGCTGTCCGGCGGCACGTCGGTCGAACTGACCGGCGACGGCACCGCCGAAGCGCCGGTGGGCGAGGTACGCCGCTACCTCTACGACCCGGACCCGGCCGTGATCCGCGCGCACCTCGTGGCCGAGTTCGCCGCCACCGTGGACGGAGTGCTCGCCGACCCGGCGATCGCCTACGTCTACGCCGACCGGGCCCGGGCCACCCCGTACGCCCGCTGCCTGGAGGTGACCGACGTGTTGCCGTTCTCGTTGAAACGGCTGCGGGCGCTGCTGCGGGACCGAAAGGTCGGCCGGATGGAGATCCTCAAGCGAGGCTCGGCGCTCGACCCGCAGCGACTACGCCACGACCTGCGCCTGACCGGTACCGAGGCGGCCAGCCTCGTGCTGACCCGGGTGGCCGGCACCCCGACCGCACTGATCTGTCAGCCCGTCATCGGACCTCCGTGATCGGTGGCGCTGGCGCGGGAGCCGTAGACTGCCCTGCCGTGGCAGGTCAGGGCACCCCGGCGACGGCGCTGCTGATCCGGAGACGGATACCGCACACCGTCCACCCGTACGACCCACCGACCGGGGCCGCGACGTACGGCGCGGGCGTGAAGTACGGGCTGGAAGCGGCGACCGCGCTCGGGCTGCCTCCGCAACGGGTCTTCAAAACCCTGGTCACCGAGGTCGACGGGCGACTGGTGGTGGCCGTGGTTCCGGTCGCCGGTGAGCTCGACCTGAAGGCGTTGGCCGCGGCCGTCGGCGGCAAACGGGCCACGCTCGCCGAACCGGCGACAGCCGAGCGAGTCACCGGCTACGTCCGGGGCGGGATCAGCCCGCTGGGCCAGCGCAAGCGGTTGCCGACCGTCATCGACTCGTCGGTCGAGGACTTCCCGACGGTATTCGTCTCCGCCGGTCGGCGGGGATTGCAACTGGAGCTGGCTGTACCGGATCTCATCCGACTCACCGCGGCGATCGTCGTCCCCATCGCCGCCGTCCACTGATGTTGGTGCCTTCGATCGCAGAGGTGTAGCGAGAGGACGAGCGGGTGCGCGCCGCCGAGGCGATCGCTCCGTCCTCGGCCCGGCTCACCCCCTGCCGGCGACGCGATCACCGTGCCAGGAGCGCCACAGCGCGGCGTACGAGCCATCCGCAGCGATCAACTCGTCGTGCGAGCCCAGTTCGGTGATCCGGCCGCCCTCGACCACCGCCACCCGGTCGGCGTCGTGGGCAGAGAAGAGCCGGTGGGCGATCGCGATGACGGTACGCCCCTCGAGCACCGCCGCCAGCGACCGCTCCAAGTGCCGGGCCGCCCGGGGGTCGATCAGCGAGGTCGCCTCGTCCAGCACCAGGGTATGCGGGTCGGCCAGCACCAGCCGGGCCAGCGCGACCTGCTGCGCCTGGGCCGGTGAGAGCTGCTGCCCGTTCGCCCCCACCGGCGTGTGCAGTCCAGCCGGCAACTGCTCGGCCCAGTCGAGCGCATCCACCGCCGCCAACGCGGAACGCACGTCGGCATCCGACGCGTCCGGTCGGACCATCGCCACGTTGTCCCGCAGCGTGCCGATGAACACGTGGTGCTCCTGAGTGACCAGGGCGACCTGTCCGCGCAGTTCGTCGAGCGGCAGGTCGGCGAGCGCGACCCCGCCGACGGCCACCGATCCCGCTCGGGGACGGTGGATGCCGGCGAGCAGCCGGCCCAGGGTGGACTTGCCCGCACCGGACGGGCCCACCATGGCCAGCCGCTCCCCCGGCCGCACCGTCAGGGAGACGCCGTGCAGCACGTCGCGCTCGCGGTCGTAGGCGAACCGCACGTTGCTGGCCGCCAGGACGCCACCGGCCGGGCGGGCCCCCGTTTCCGGCCGCTCGTCCGGCACCCGGGATACCCCGAGCAACCGGGCCAGCGACGCCCCGCCGACCTGTAGTTCGTCCAGCCACGACAGCAGCCGGTCGAGCGGATCGATGAGCTGCTGGACGTAGAGGGTGGCGGCGATGACCTCCCCGAGCGTCACCCAGCCGCGCAAATGGAACCAGCCTCCGATGAGCAGGGTTGCCGCGACCGGCACGATGTAGCCGACCTCCACCAGCGGGAACCACACCGACCGGAGGAACAGGGTGTACCGCTCGGCCGCGTACGACCGGCGGATGTGCTCATCGGTCCGCTCTCGCCGAAGGGCCTGCTGGCGCAGCGCCTCGGTGGTCCGGGAGCCCTCGACTGTCTCGCTGATCCCGTCGGTGACGTCCGACCAGGCCGCGTTCTCCCGCAGGTACCCGGCCGGTGCCCGGCGCAGATACCACCGGGTACTCGCCCACAGCAGCGGCACGGCGAGCAGGCAGGGCAACGCCAGCACCGGGGACACCAGCAGGATCGCGCCGACCACGAACCCGGCGGTGACCAGCGCGATCAGCGTCTCCGGAACCGCGAAGCGGACGGTGCGAGACAGCGCCGAGACGTCGCGGGAGGTCCGGGTCAGCAGGTCACCCGTGCCGGCCCGTTCCACGATGGAGAGCGGGATGGCGAGTACCCGGTCGATGAACTCCTCCCGCAGTTCGGCGAGCACCCGCTCACCGAGCCGGGCGGAGGCGAGATGGGCCCACCGGACCAGCACCGCCTGTCCGAGTACGAAACCGACGATGGCCAGCGCGATCCGGTCCACGGTCAGCGACGTCGCGCCCTGGGACACCGCATCCACCAGTTCGCCGAGCAGTCGAGGTGCGGCCAGCCCGGCGACCGCGGCGAGTGCGTGCAGCCCGAGCGCAGACGCCAACTCCCGGGGATGACGGCGCATCGACCTGCGGGCGTACCGCCGCACGTCGGCGGCATCCGCGACCGGCAGCGCACCGCTCATGATTCCTCCCCACGACTGCCGGCCACGGCCAACCGTGGCTCCTCGTCGCGGCGCTCATCCGCCGGGCGCGGCTCATCCTCGCCCCGGTTGACGAGCGCCGCGTATCGCGGCTCGCGGCACAGCAGCTCCCGATGGGTGCCTTCGGCGACGACTTTGCCGTCATCGATGAAGAACACGACGTCGGCACGATCGAGGACCAGCGGACTGGTGGTGGTCACGATGGTCGTCCGGCCCGCGCGGGCCGTCCGGAGCCGCTGCGCGATGCGCGCCTCGGTATGCGCGTCCACCGCGCTGGTCGGCTCGACCAGCACCAGGACCTCCGGATCGGTGATCAGCGCGCGGGCGAGTCGCAGCCGCTGCTGCTGGCCGCCGGAGAACTCCCGACCCCGCTCGGCGATCACCGTGTCGAGCCCGTCGGGCAACGCCTCGATGACGTCCACGGCGCTGGCCGCATCGAGCGCCGCGAGCAACCCTGCGTCGTCGGCGCGGCCGTGCGGATCGAGAGCGCTGCGCAACGGGCCGGAGAACAGCCGGGCGTCGTTGTCCGCCACGAGGATGCGCTCCCGCACCGTGTCCAGTGGCAGGTTCCGCAGCGGTACGCCGGCCAACGTCACATCGCCGTCCACATACCGGCCGAGCCGGTCGGCGATCGCGATCGCGTCCTCCGGCACGGTCGCCGCGACGGCGGCGAACCGTCCCGGTCCGATCACCAGCCCGGACGCCGGGTCGACGAGTTCGCCGGGCTCGTCGGGCAGCCGACTCGGACTCGGTGGGTCGGTGAACGCCGGCGTCAGGCCGAGCAGACGAACCACCCGTCGAGCGGCGACGTGGCCTTGGGTGAACTTGTGGATCGCTTCGGTGAAGGTGCGCAGCGGAGTCACCAGGAAGGCGGCGTAGCCGTAGAAGGACACGAGTTGGCCCGGGGTGATCTCGCCGCGCAGCGCGAACCGGGCACCGAGCCAGGTGACCAACGCGACGAACAGGCCGGGGAGCAGGATCTCCGCGGCGGCGAGCAGCGATTCGACCCGGGCGATGCGCATCCCGGCCGCCCGCAGGCGCTGCGATTCGGTGCGGTAGCGCGCGGCGAAGAGCGGCTCGCCGCCCACCCCGCGCAGCACCCGCAACCCGGCGACGATGTCGCCGGCCTGGGTGGTCAGCGCCGCCTCCTGATTGCGATAGGCCTGCTGCCTGCGGTGCAGGGGGCGGATCAGGCCGCCGACGGCGGCCACCAGCAGCGGTACGCCGAGCACGACCACCAGGCCGAGCGGAACCGACGTGTGCAGCAGCAGGAGTGTCACCGCAACGGTCGCCACGACCGCCCCGGACGCCCGGGCGGTGATGTCCATCGCTGCGCCGATGTGGCTGATGTCGGAGGTGCCGATGCTGACCACCTCACCTGCGGCCAACCGCTTGGGGAGGGTTGCGCCGAGCCGGTTCGCCTGGGCCACGGTGAGCTGGATCGTCCGGTACGCGGCAGCCAGGAAGTTGTACACCGCCATGCGGTGTCGCAGGACACCCGCGGCGGCCTGCACCAGCCCCAGGCCCGACAGCACCGCCGCCCACGTCGCCAGTGCTCCGAGGTCGCGGGCCCGCAGCCCGGCGTCGATCGCGGTGCCGATCACCGCCGGGATCAGGGCCTGGCTTCCCATCCAGACGATGCCGAAGAAGATTCCGGCGCTCAGGGTCGGCCACTGCTGCGCTGCCAGCCACCACAGATAACGGGACGGCGAGCGATGGTCGGGGGTGCCGGGCTCCGCCACAGGTAAGGACCGCATAACAATCTGGACGCTACGGACCCGGAGTGGCAGGCGCCACCGAATTTGTCGGGCTGCGGCGTCGTCGCGCTATGCGACGGTCACCGCACCGACGGTTGTCCGGTTCGGATCCAGGTCAGCGATCGACCTGGGTGAAGTCCCAGAAGTGCGGTGGGCGAGCCACAAGCCGCAGCGGCGGCTCGGGCAGCGGGAGCGGATCCGCCCGCCATCGGGAGATGACCACCGCTCGGTCATCGACCGACGAGAAGACCTCGCTTGCTATGTGCAGCGGGCTGTGCTCGATCTCCGGCAGCGCCGTGTCGCAGATCCACGAGACCAGCTCGGCCAACCTGCCACGCTCGGACCGTACTTCCCACATCCGGACGATCACAGAGCCGGACACTACACACTCACCACCGTCAGCGGCATCGCGGAGTCGGCGGGCAGGTCCAGCCGGCTCGGTACGACACCGGCGGAGACCAGGTGCGCGCCGAGCGCCGCCACCATCGCCCCGTTGTCCGTGCACAGTCTGGGCCGCGGCACCCGTACGGCGATGCCGTGCCGGGCGGCCCGTTCCTCGGCCAACGCCCGCAGCCGGGAATTCGCCGCCACCCCGCCCCCGATCACCAGGGTCGACACCCCGTGGGTCCGGCAGGCGTCGATCGCCTTGGCGGTCAGCACGTCGCACACAGCCTCCTGGAACGAGGCCGCGACGTCGGCGACCGGCACCGGCTCCCCGGACCGCTCACGCGCCTCCACCCATCGGGCCACCGCCGTCTTCAGCCCGGAGAACGAGAAGTCGAACCGGTGCTCCACCAGGTCCTTGGCAGCGGTCAGCCCACGCGGAAAGTTGATCGACGTGGGATCGCCCTCCCGAGCCGCCCGGTCGATCGGCGGACCACCGGGGAACGGCAGGCCGAGCAGCCGCGCGACCTTGTCGAATGCCTCCCCCGCCGCATCGTCGATGGTCGACCCGAGTGGAGTGATCCCGGTCGCCAGATCGTCGACGAGCAGCAGCGACGAGTGCCCGCCGGAGACCAGCAGGGCGACGGCGGGCTCCGGCAGCGGCCCGTGCTCCAACGTGTCCACCGCGACGTGCGCGGCCAGGTGGTTGACGCCGTACACGGGCTTCTCCGCGGCCAACGCGTAGCCCTTCGCCGCCGCCACGCCCACGAGCAAGGCGCCCGCGAGTCCCGGGCCGGCGGTCACCGCGATGGCGTCGACGTCGGCGAGCGTCACGCCGGCCTCGTCCAGCGCGCGCTGCATGGTCGGCACGATCGCCTCGAGGTGGGCTCGGCTGGCCACCTCCGGCACCACCCCGCCGAACCGGGCGTGCGCATCGACGCTCGACGCGAGCGCGTCGGCGAGAAGGGTGTGCCCGCGGACGATCCCGACCCCCGTCTCGTCGCAGGAGGTCTCGATCCCCAAGATCAACGGTTCGTCAGTCATGTCCATCAGCCCATCGTGCGCCGCATCACCAGCGCGTCCGTGTTACTCGGTTGGTAGTAGCCGCGGCGCACCCCGATCGGCTCGAACCCGTACGCCGCGTAGAGCCGTTGCGCAGGGGCGTTGTCCGCGGCGACCTCCAGCAACGTGTGCCGGATCCCCTGCCGGGCCGCCTCCGCCAGCAGCGCCTCCAGCAGCGCCCGGCCGATCCCCTGCCGCTGCGCATCCCGACGCACCGCGATGTTCTGCACCCAGGCTTCATCGGGAGGCACGGTCGCCAGCCCCGCGTATCCGACCAGCGCGCCGGACTCGTCCAGCGCCGTCAGATAGAAGTGCCCATTGGCCAGCTCGTTCCAGAACATCGCCGCCGACCACCGATCCACGCCGAACAGGTCGGCTTCGATGGGCAGCACCTGCGGAATGTGCCACCAGCGGAAACGGGTCAGCCTCATGACAGCACGGACTTGCGGGTGGACGCGGCGACGGCGTCTGGACGGCGCAGATAGAGCGGGGTCAGCCGCTCGGTCGGGGCACCGGCGCGCACCCGCTCGGCGGCGAGCGCGGCCAGCGCGTCCGCCGGCGGATAGACGGGCTGCGGACGCACCGGCAGCCCGAGCGCATCGGCGTACCGCTGCGCCCCCTCGCCCACCGCGACCTCGACCCCCAGTTCTTTGACGCGCTCGGCCACCGCCGCCGGGGAATCCACGTCGGGGCCGGACAGCCGCCCGCCGTCCGCCTCGTACACCGCCCAGTAGATCTCCCGGCGCCGGGCGTCGGTCGCGACGAGGACCCGACCGTCACCCGCCGCGGCGAGACCGAGCGCATCCAGCGAGCAGACCCCGTACGTGGGGATGCCGAGAACCTGACCCATGCTCGCGGCGGTCACCAACCCGACCCGAAGGCCGGTGAACGGCCCGGGACCGGCACCCGCCACGATCGCGGCCAACTCCCGAGCGGATATCCCGGTCTCGTCGAGCACCGCCTGCACCTGCGGGGCCAGGAGTTCACCGTGCGCCCGCGGGTTCACCGCCCGCCGCTGCGCCCGCAGCACCACCCCGTCGGCGGTGACCGCCGCCAGCGCCGCCGTCACCGCAGGAGTCGAGGAATCCACCACGAGTACGAGCACACCTCGCACCCTAGAACAGCACGCCGTCGAGCCGTCGGCGACCTGTCCTCGATCAGCGGGTCGGCACGGTGAGGTCCCATTCGACGGTCGGCAGGCCCGCATCCGCCAGCGCCTTGTTGGCGGCGCTGAACGGCCGACTGCCGAGGAAGCCCCGCGGGTTGAGCGGGCTCGGATGTCCGGCCTCCAACACGGCGTGCACCGGATTGGTGATCAGCGCCTTCTTGCGCCGGGCGTACCCGCCCCACAGCAGGAAGACGATCCGCGTGTCCCGGTCGTTGAGCGCCCGGATCGTCGCGTCGGTGAACTCCTCCCAGCCCCGCCCGGCGTGCGAATTCGGCTTCCCCTCCCGCACCGTCAGCACCGCGTTGAGCAGCAGCACCCCCTGGACCGCCCAGCCGGTCAGGTCGCCGCTGCTCGGCACCGGAACGCCCAGGTCGTCGGCCAGCTCCCGGAACACGTTGCGCAGCGACGGCGGCACGCGCACCCCGTCGCGCACGCTGAAACTGAGCCCGTGCGCCTGGCCCGCCCGGTGGTACGGGTCCTGCCCGAGCAGCACCACCCGACATTCCTCGGGCGGGCACAACCGGTACGCGGTGAACAGGTCCGGCAGCGGCGGATAGACGGTCTGCGCGGCGTACTCGGCGGCCACGAACGCGCCGAGTGCGGCGGTCCGGTCCGCATCGAGGTAGCGCGCCAGCAGTGTGGCCCACGCCGGCGGCAGCAGCGCGGGCAGATTCAGCGACATTCCGGGCCTTTCTCGGGTCGACGGTCAGCTGTCGAGGCGAGCGAGCCGCTCCGCCCAGTCACCGCCGACCGGCACCAGGTCCACGACCCGGGTGTCGTCCGCCCGCCGGTCGATCCGGACCAGCAGGTGGGCGTCCGTGAGTTGCTCCACCACGCCCTCGCCCCACTCGACCGCCGTGACGGAGTCGGCCATCGACGCATCCAGATCGAGGTCGTCGATCTCGGCGCGCGGATCGGCGGCGTCCCCGAGACGGTACGCGTCGGCGTGCACCAGCGCCACCCGGCCGCCGCGGGCCGGATCCGGCTGGTGCACCCGGGCGATCACGAAGGTCGGCGACGTGATGTCACCGAGCACACCGAGCCCGTCCCCGATGCCCTGCACCAGTGCGGTCTTGCCCGCCCCGAGCGGTCCGGCGAGTACGACCAGGTCACCGGCGCGCAGCAGCCGCGCCAACGCCCGCCCGAACGCGCGGGTGTCCTCCACCGTCGCCAGCAGTGCGCTCATGCCCCCAGCCTGCCCAGGAAGTCGGTCAGCGCCGCGTTCACCTCGTCGGCGTGTTCCATCAGCACCATGTGTCCGCTGTCGGGCACCCGGACGAACTCGGCGTCCGGCAGGCGGCGCACGATCTCCTCCGAGTGTTCGACCGGGATGATTCTGTCCTGCTCCCCGGCGACGACCAGGGTCGGGGTGGCGTGCAGCGCCGCCAACGCGGGGTGCCGCGCGTGAGTGTAGATCGCGCGGACATAGCGGGCGATCGTGTCGACGGTGGTGCTGGAGTTCATCTGCTCGACATAGGAGACGAGTGCGGGACTGGGCCGTTCGCCGCCGAACGCGAACCGGCGGGTCAACAACCAGGCCAGGTCACCGGCGGCGAGCCGGGCCCGGTCGATGACACCGCCGGTGAACCGGGTGGTACGGGCCAGCGGCAGCACCGATCCGCCGAACCGTGCGACCAGCGCCGACAGCCCGGACTTGGTCTGCACGGTGAGTCCGGCCGAGGTGGCGATGAGCGCCACCCCGACCACCCGGTCGCCGAACAGGTCGGGGTGGCACTCGGCGAGCGCCATCAGGGTCATGCCGCCCATGGAGTGACCGATCAACACCAGCGGGCCGCTCGGCGTCGTCTCGTCGATCACCGCACGCAGCGCCGCGGCCAGCGCGGGGAACTCGTACTCGCCCGATTCGAGCCGTCCGGACCGGCCGTGCCCGGGCTGGTCGTAGAAGACCATGCGAAAGCCCTGCTCGACCAACGCCTTGCGTTGGAAGTGGAACGAGCCCAGATTCAGGCAGAAGCCGTGTACGAAGATCAGTGTGGGGCGGTTCTCGGCCTGCTCCGGCTCGACGATCTCCACGTACACGTCGGTGCCGTCCGCGGCGGTGACGACGCGTCGGTCATGGTAGGGCAGAGCGCCGAACCGCTCGCCGGCGTACGGGTCGGGCAGTTCGCGTCGCGCCCGGCGCACCAGCGCGCGCTGCGCGGCCGCCGCGGCGGTGACCCCTGCCGCCGCGGTCCCGACCAGCGCGCCGAGGGCCCCGGTCCACCGCAGCGCCCGAGGCAGCCCGCGGTGGTCTTCGGCCGGACCCATCACCGGACCCCGTCGTAGACCCGATTCACTCGCGCACCGCCGAACCGGGTGACGATCTCGTAGTTGATCGTGTCGGCCGCCTCGGCCCAGTCGTCCGCGGTGGGCTCGCCGTGTGCTCCGCTGCCGAACAGCGTCGCCACGTCGCCCGCCGACACCCGATCGTCGCCGCAGTCCAGCACGAACTGATCCATGCACACCCGGCCGGCGATGGTACGGATCCTCCCCGCCAACTGCACCGGCGCGCGGTTGGAGGCGTGCCGGGGGATGCCGTCCCCATAGCCGAGCGGGACGACGGCGAGGGTGGTTTCCCGGTCGGTGGTGTAGGTGTGCCCGTAGGAAACCCCGCTCCCGGCCGGAACCCGCTTGGTCAGGATCACCCGGGCCCGGGCGGTCATCGCGGGGCGCAGTCCGAAGCGCTCGCCCGACACCGGCGACAGCCCGTAGATGGCAAGACCCGGCCGGACCATGTCGAAGTGAGCGTCCGGGCGGGTCAGGGTGGCGGCGGAGTTGGCCAGATGACGGTACCGGGGACGGATTCCGATCCGCTCGGCGAGCGCCAGCCCCTCGTGGAAGACCGCGATCTGGCGGTCGATCGTCGGGTGCCCCGGCGCGTCGGCGTAGGCGAAGTGGCTGAACACCCCGATCGTCTCGACGGTACCGTCGGCCTGGGCCTTCGCCGCCGCCTCGAGCAGCGCCGGCCAGTCATCCGGGGTGGCCCCGCCCCGGGACAGTCCGGTGTCCATCTTCAGGTGCACCCGGGCGGGCCGTCCGGCGAGCTCGGCGGCCGCCGCCACCTCACGCAACTGCTCGGCCGCACCCACTCCCAGATCGATGTCCGCGGCCACCCCCTCGTGCAACGGCAGACCGGGAGCCAGCAGCCAGGCCAGCACCGGCACGGTGATACCCGCCTGGCGTAGGGCGAGCGCCTCATCGAGCGTGCAGACACCGAGCCATCCCGCGCCGCCGTCCAGCGCCGCCCGCGCCGCGGGCACCATGCCGTGGCCGTACCCGTCGGCTTTCACCACCGCCATCAACTCGCCGGTCGTACCGGACCGCAGTCGGGCCACGTTCTCCCGGATGGCGTCGAGATCAATCCGCGCTTCGGCCTGCCACATGGCTTCAGGCTACTTGCTGGAAGATCGACATGGCGTGCCGATCCGGGGATGCGGTCGCCGCGACCAGGCGGCCGACGACCGGACGCAACGCGGTCGCCACGTCCAAGGCCGTCACCGGTCCCTGCCGGGCCGCTTCCTGCCCGGCCAGACCGTGCAGGTACGCCGCGGCGAGCGCGGCCCGTTCCGGCGAGAGTCCGGCGGCGAGCAGGGACCCGAGCAGCCCGGAAAGCACGTCACCCGTGCCGCCCGTGGCGAGCGCAGCGGTGCCGGTCGGGTTGACGAAGGCCCGCCCGTCGGGCGTCGCCACGATGGTGTGGTTGCCCTTGAGTAGCACCACCGCCTTCGTCCGGGCAGCCAAGCGCAGTGCTGCGCCGACCCGGTCGCCCCCCGGCGGCTCACCGGCGAGGCGTGCGAACTCACGGTCGTGCGGCGTGATCACCACCGGTGCGCCACGGTCGCGCAACCCGGTCACCCGACCGTCGGCGAGCAGGTTGAGCGCGTCGGCGTCCAGCACCGCCGGAACGGGTGCGGCAAGCACGGCACGCAACTCCTCGACGGCGTCCGCTCCGGTGCCGAGCCCGGAACCGCACACCCACGCCTGGACCCGTCCTGCGTCGGCGACCCGCGGCGTGGCGATCACGGACGGGTACCGGCGCAGCACCTCGGCGGCCGCCCCACCGGCGTAGCGGACCATTCCGGTGGGCCCGGCGAGCGCACCGCCGACGGAGAGCACCGCCGCCCCCGGGTAGGTGGCCGAGCCGGTGGCCAGCCCCACCACGCCTCGGGCGTACTTCTCCGAGCTCGGTGGCAAGGTCGGCCACCAGGCGGCCACATCCGACCACTCAATCACCTGCAGCGCGGGAGCGGCTCCGGCCAGCCAGGGCGTCAGGCCGATGTCGACCAGGTCGACCCGACCGACCAGAGACGCGGCGGGGTCGACGACGAGCGCCGGTTTCAAGGTGCCGAAGGTGACCGTGACGTCCGCGGCCACCGCCGGTACTCGGGTGCGGTCGGCGGGCGCCGCCGGCACCGCCGCGGTGTCCACCGCCACCCCACTGGGCACGTCGACCGCCACCACCGGCGGGCGGCCCCCGGTGCGGCTGCGCAGCCCGCCGAGATCGGCGACGATCCGGTCGGCCGGCGGACGCAACCCGCCTGTTCCGCCGATGCCGACGATCCCGTCGACGACCAGGTCCGCCCACGCCGGGAGGCGCTCCACGAACCGTCCGCCCGCCGCGCGCAACGCCGCCGTACCGCCCGCGTGTGCCCGCTCAGGGGCGAGTAGCAGCGCGGTGACGGCGGCACCCCGGGCGGCGAGCCGAGCCCCGGCGAACAGGGCGTCACCGCCGTTGTTCCCGGCCCCGATCAAGAGCAGCACCCGTGCTCCGTACACGCCGCCCTGCTCGGCGAGCAGCAGCGCGCAGCGGCGGGCGAGACCGGCCGCCGCCCGAGCCATCAGCGTGCCGGTGGGCACCGTGGCCATCAGCGCTTCCTCGGCCGCCCGCACGTCCGCGACCCGGTAGACCGCTCTCATCCCTCCGCCACCACCATCGCCGAAGCGATGCCGCCGTCGTGGGACAGCGACAGGTGCCAACGTCTGATCCCCCGCTCGACGGCTGCCGCGGCAACCGTGCCCGACGTGGTCAGCCAAGGGCGGCCGTCCTGGTCCGACACGATTTCGCAGTCGTGCCAGCGCAGCCCGGCGGGGGCGCCCAACGCCTTCGCCACCGCTTCCTTCGCCGCGAACCGCGCGGCCAACGATTCCGCTGAGCGCGGGGCGCCGGAGCCGGTGTGGCGCTCCGCTTCGGTGAACAGCCGGTCCGCGAGCAGCGGCGTGCGCGCGAGGGCCTGGGCGAACCGCTCGACCAGGACCACGTCGATGCCGACTGCGACGATCACGACATCACCTTCCGGCTCGTACGGCAGTTCTGCTGGCATGATGCGCACCGCCGCGGCGCGTGTACGCCCAGGAAAGCGCGAGGAGGCAGCAGTGTAGCGGGCTGCTGTCTCCCTCACAACGGACTGTGGATGACAGCCGTCCTCTTGTCGTCGGTCGTCCACAGGGGCTGCGGCACGGTCACCTCCCCGCTTAGCGTCCCGGATGCCTTACCCCGAAGTCCTCACCCGACACGGAGGAGCGCGCCTTGGACGACGTCATCGAGGTAGACAACGCCGGGCTGTGGACGTGTTCGGCCCGCCTGGCCGACCTCGGTCACCGCCTCGGGCATGGGCTCGCAGGAGCGCCTGGGTTGACGGTGTCGGCACCGGAGTGGTCTGCGGCCAGGACGCTCGCGGATCTCGAGTCGGCGGTGCACGGCTGGCTGACCGCTATCGGCGCGGGTCTGGCCGACACCGCCGACCGGGTGCGGGCCGCGGCACAGGAGTACGAGACGGTCGACCTGCGCGTGGCTCGGCGCCTGGCCGAGACAGGGTGACGGGGCGTGGTGACCTACCGCCAGCTGTGGGCCGCCGACCCGGCCGCCTGGCGTCGCGCGGGAGCCGCCTGGCAGCGGGCAGGCGAGCTGGTCGGGCGACGCGGCGCGGAGGTCTCGGACACGGCTGCCGCCCTTCGGTCGCACTGGTCGAGCCCCGCCGGGCGGGCAGCCGACACGGTGCTGGGCCGGGTGCGGGTCCGGCTGCACGCCGGCCGGCCGGCTCTGGTCGAGGCCGACCAGATCCTCGCCGAACACGCCAGCCGAGTGGCCCAGGCCAAGGCGATGCTGGATGTCGCGGTCACCTCGGCCGCCGCGCTCGGCGTGCTCGTCGACCGCGACGGCAGGACATTTCCCGACCCCTCCGCACCACGACCGGACCAAGCCGCAGCGGCGCACCGGATCCGGGCCGAGATCACCGCCGCGCTCGGCCTGGCCGCTGCCGCCGATCGGGAGACGACCCGGCGGCTCGGTGATCTGGCCGCCGCGGCGGTCGCCGACTGGCCGGTCGAACCGCCGCCGTCGCGGCCCTCGCCGCACGCCGATCCGGGCACGGTACGCGGCTGGTGGGCGGGCCTGACCGAGGCGCAGCGCAGGTGGTTGGTGCTACACGAGCCGGCACTGATCGGGCGGCTGGACGGCGTCCCGGTGGCCGCCCGGGACCAGGCCAACCGACTGCTGCTGGCGCACCACCGAGCGGCCCTGGGGCACCATCGGCAGCCTGGGCGGGGCCGGCGGGCGGACGGCGCCCTCGCCGGGCTGCACGCGATCGAAGCGCAACTGACCGCGGACGCGGGGCCGCGGGCGTACCTGTTGGGGCTGGATCCCGCGGGTGACGGCCGCGTGATCGTGGCGATCGGCAACCCGGATCGAGCGGACAACGTCCTGACCTACGTGCCGGGGATGACCTCTGATCTGGCCAGCGCCGGCGGCGAGCTGACCCGGGTGCTGCGCGTGGCGCGACGCTGCGCCGAGCTGGGGCCGACGGAGCAGACCGCCGCCGTCCTCTGGCTGGACTACGACGCTCCGGACTTCGTCCACGAGGCGTTCCGCGCGTCCTACGCCCACGACGCGGGTCCCGCCTTGCACCGCTTTCAGGAGGGCCTGCGCGCCACGCATGACGGGCCGCCCGCCCACCAGACGGTGCTGGGCCACAGCTACGGGTCGCTCGTGGTCGGTGCCACGGCCCGAGAGCACGGCCTGGCCGCAGACAGCCTGGTCTTCGTCGGTTCACCCGGCGTCGGGGTGGATCATGCCGATGAACTCGGCGTCGCGCCGGGGCAGGTCTGGTCGAGCACCGCCCGCAACGACATCATCCAGTACGCGGCACCTTCGCTCGACCAGGCGCTGGAGCGGCTCGGGCTGGGAGTCACTCCGCTACTTGCCCCGCTGTTCGCGCTCCGCAGCCACGATGAGTTGTGGTTCGGACAGAATCCGAGTCATCCGGGGTTCGGCGGACGGGTGTTCCACAGCGACCCGCATGGCCACACCGGCTACTGGGAACCGGGCAACGCCGCCCTGGACGGCATGGCCCGGATAGCGCTCGGCGGCGACCATCAGCGAGCCGTCCGTTGACGCGCAGCTCCGCCCGCCGACTCCCGGTGACTCGTGGCGGGCTACTCGACCGTCACGGACTTGGCCAGGTTCCGGGGCTGGTCGACGTCGTGGCCGCGCGCGGCCGCGATCTCACAGGCGAACACCTGCAGTGGGACCGTGGTCAGCAACGGCGCGAGCAGGGTCGGCGTCGGCGGCACGTAGATCAGATGGTCCGCGTACCGCACAACCGACTCGTCGCCGTCCTCGGCGATGACGATCGTCCGGGCGCCCCGGGCGCGGACCTCCTGGATGTTCGACACGATCTTGTCGTGCAGCACGCTGCGGCCCGCCGGCGAAGGCACGATGCAGACCACCGGGGTGCCCTGATCGATCAGGGCGATGGGGCCGTGCTTGAGCTCGCCCGCGGCGAACCCTTCGGCGTGCATGTAGGCGAGCTCCTTGAGTTTGAGCGCGCCCTCCAGCGCCACCGGGTAACCCACGTGCCGCCCGATGAACAGCACCGTCGGTTCGGCCTGGAGTTCGCGGGCAAGATCGCGCACCGGATCCATGCGATCCAGCAGATCCTTCAGCTTGTCGGGGACCTCGCGCAGCTGTGCGACCACGGCCGCCACCTCGTCGCTGTACATCACCCCACGCACCTGGGCGAGGTGCAGACCGATCAGGTAGCAGGCGACCAATTGGGTCAGGAACGCCTTGGTCGAGGCGACGGCGATCTCCGGCCCGCCGTGGGTGTAGAGCACCGCGTCGGACTCGCGCGGGATCGTCGAGCCGTTGGTGTTGCAGATCGCCAGCACCCGCGCCTTCTGCTCCTTGGCGTGGCGCAGCGCCATCAGGGTGTCCATGGTCTCCCCCGACTGGGAGATCGCCACGACCAGCGTGGACCGGTCCAGCACCGGGTCCCGGTACCGGAACTCGCTGGCCAGTTCGACCTCGCACGGGATTCGAGTCCAGTGCTCGATGGCGTACTTGGCGACCAGCCCGGAGTGGTACGCCGTACCGCAGGCGACGATGAAGATCTTGTCGACGTCCCGCAGATCCTGGTCCGTGATGCGAACCTCGTCGAGTCGAATCTCACCGGTCTCGGTGAGGCGACCGAGCAGCGTGTCCGCGACCGCCTGCGGTTGCTCAGCGATCTCCTTAAGCATGAAGTAGTCGTAGCCGCCCTTCTCCGCCGCCCGGGCGTCCCAGGAGACGTGGAAGTCACGGCCGGTCGCCGGCCGCCCCTCGAAGTCCGTGATCTCCACCGCATCCGGGGTGATCAGGACGACCTGGTCCTGCCCGAGTTCGATGGCGTCCCGGGTGTGCTCGATGAACGCGGCCACATCGCTGGCCAGGTAGTTCTCTCCCGCACCGCGGCCGACGACCAGTGGCGAGTTGCGACGCGCGCCGACCACCGCCCCGGGAATGCCGGCATCGACCGCGAGCAGGGTGAAGGCGCCTTCGAGTTGCTGGCAGACCTTACGCATCGCAGCCGCCAGCAGTTGCGGACTGTCGGGTTCGCCGGCGGCCCGCAATTCGGCCAGGGCGAGTGCCAACAGGTGCGCCGCGCACTCCGTGTCGGTATCGCTGGCGAACTCGATGCCCTTGGCCTCCAACTCGGCACGGAGTTGGGCGAAGTTCTCGATGATGCCGTTGTGGATCACCGCGACGCGGCCGTCGCCGGCCAGATGGGGGTGGGCGTTGCGGTCGGTGGGACCGCCGTGGGTGGCCCAACGGGTGTGCCCGATGCCGACGGTGCCGTCACCGATGCCCGGTCCACCGCTGTCGTCCGCCGCGGTCTCCCATTCGGCGAGGGCCTTCTCCAGATTGGCAAGCTTGCCCGCCCGCTTCTCAGCGAACAGTTCGCCATCGGCGATGACGGCCACGCCCGCCGAGTCGTAGCCGCGGTACTCCAAGCGGCGTAACCCGTCCAGCACGATGCCCAGTGCCGGTCGGGCACCCGCGTATCCCACGATTCCACACATGGCCCGCAGCTTAGCGGACTTTCGCTCATCGCGTGTGCGCAAAAGCCCGCCTATCGATCAGATGATCTGATCGATGGTGCCGCGAGGCTACGCCGGGACCGGGCTGGCCGCGCGCACCTCGCCGGCGATGCGCTCCGCGAGCGTCTGGGCGTACTCGACCGTGTCGGCCTCGACCATCACGCGGACCAGCGGCTCCGTGCCGGACGGTCGCAGCAGCACCCGGCCTCGTTCGCCCAGTTCCGCCTGGGCCTGCTCGACCGCGGCGAGTACCGCGGGAGCTCCGGCACCGACGGTCCGATCGGCCACCCGAACATTGATCAACACTTGGGGCAGCTTCGTCATGACCTTCGCGAGCTCCGCCAACGGCTGACCGGTAGCGGCCATGCGCGCCATCAGATGCAGTCCGGTGAGAATGCCGTCCCCGGTGGTCGCATACGCCGGCATGACGATGTGGCCGCTCTGCTCGCCGCCCAACGCCAGCCCGGACGCGCGCAGCTCCTCCAGCACGTACCGGTCGCCGACCTTGGTCTCGATCAGCCGGATTCCCGCCTCCTGCATCGCCAGGCGCAGCCCAAGGTTGCTCATCACGGTGACGACGAGGGTGTTCTCGGTGAGAACACCGGCCTCCCGCATGGCCAGCGCCAGGATCGCCATGATCTGGTCGCCGTCGACCTCATCCCCGGCCGCGGTGACCGCAAGACAGCGATCGGCGTCCCCGTCGAAGGCCAACCCCAGGTCGGCACCGTGCGCGACCACCGCAGACTTGATCTGCTCCAGGTGAGTGGAGCCACAGCCGTCGTTGATGTTCAATCCATCCGGCTCGGCGTTGAGGCAGACGACATCCGCACCGGCGCGCAGGAACGCCTCCGGTGCGATCCGGGCCGCCGCGCCGTTGGCGCAATCGAGGACGACCCGCAGTCCGTCCAGCCGGTGCGGCGTCGAGGACACCAGATGACGCACGTAGCGGTCACCCGCGTCGGTCAGCTCCCGCACCCGGCCGATTCCGGCACCGACGGGCCGCCGCCGCAGCATGGCCTCCCGCTCGTCCAGAGCCGCCTCGATCCGTAGCTCGATCTCATCCGGCAACTTGTGCCCGCCGGCCGCGAAGAGCTTGATCCCGTTGTCCGGCATGGGGTTGTGCGACGCGGAGATCATCACCCCGAAGTCGGCTTTCAGCTCACCGGTCAGATAGGCGACCCCGGGGGTGGGCAGCACGCCGAGTCGCAACACATGGGCACCGGCGCTGGTCAGTCCGGCCACCACCGCGGCTTCCAACATCTCCCCGCTGGCCCGTGGATCGCGACCGACGACGACCGTGGGCGCATGCTGGTTGCCGCCGGCCAGGGTCTGCGCCGAGGCCACCGCGACCGCTAGCGCCAGTTCAGGCGTGAGATCGGCATTAGCCAGGCCACGGACCCCATCGGTGCCGAAGAGCCGACCCATGAAGAGAACCTCCGGAAGAGCTGACCGCCCGGCGATG
>DASVCA010000122.1:0-2901 GCA_036381835.1 Micromonosporaceae bacterium | reverse complement strand
CGCTGACCGACAACGAGAAGACAGTCACCGTCGAGCACATCGCCCGGGTGCCGGTGCGGCATCCCGACGTGGTCGCCGCGGGCCGCTACTACGGGATGACGATCCGCACCTGCGTGCCGGCCGATCCGCAGAGCAAGGGTGTGGGTGTGCCAGCCTGAAGTGGCCCCACTTGGAGCCCGAGTGATGGTCTGAAGTGGCCCCACCCTCGACCAACCGTTCCCTACGTTCCGTGACGTCTGCCAAGGCGATCACGGAGGGCGTAGGGGTTGAAGGGGAGATCGAGAGTGGAGCAGTTCGAACGTATCCGGCGCGACGCGAGAGACGAAGGCTTGTCGATCCGCGCGCTGGCGACCAAGCACCGGGTGCATCGGCGCACGGTGCGCCAGGCGCTGGCCGATGCGGTCCCGCCGCCGCGCAAGACCCCCGAGCGGGTCGCGCCGGTGCTGGGACCGCACGTGGCCACGGTGCGCGGCTGGCTGACCGAGGACTTGAAGGCGCCGCGCAAGCAGCGGCACACCGCCCGCCGGATCTGGCAGCGACTGATCGAGGAGGAGGGGGTGGCCGTGGCCGAGTCCAGCGTGCGCGCCCTGGTCCGGGAACTGAAAGTCGAGGTCGGGCTGGATTGTCGGCAGGTGGCCGTGCCGCAGACCCATCCCGCGGGCGAGGAGGCCGAGGTCGACTTCGGCGAGTTCAGCGCGGTGATCGCCGGTGTGGTCATGCGGCTGTGGATGTTCGTGCTGCGGCTCTCGCACTCCGGCAAGGCGGTGCACATCGCCTATGCCAACCAGGCACAGGAGTCGTTCCTGGACGGGCACGTGCAGGCCTTCGACCGCCTCGGCGGGGTGCCGACCGGGATGATCCGCTACGACAACCTCAAGCCCGCGGTGCTCCGCGTCCTGCTCGGGCGGGAGCGGTGGGAGAACGAGCGGTTCGTGGCGCTGCGCTCGCACTACGGCTACGACTCGTTCTACTGCATGCCCGGGATCGAGGGGGCGCACGAGAAGGGCGGGGTAGAGGGCGAGATCGGCCGGTTCCGCCGCCGCCATCTGACCCCGGTGCCGCACGTGCCGACGTTGGCGGCGCTGAACGAGGCGCTGGCCGCCGCCGACGCCCGCGACGACGCCCGCCGCATCGCCGCCCGGGCGGAGACGGTCGGCGAGGCCGCGGCCCGCGAGCAGCTGCTGCTGCGGCCGCTGCCAGCCACGGTGTTCGACCCGGCGCAGACGCTGTCGTGCCGAGTGGACACCAAGGCCCGGATCTGCGTGCGCCAGTCGTACTACTCGGTGCCCGCCCGGCTGGCCGGCCGCCGGATCACGGCCCGGCTCGGGGCCACCACGGTGACCGCCGTGCTCGACGGGAAGGTCGTCGCCGAACACGTCCGCAGCCTGCACAAGGGCAGCGAGGACCTGGTCTTGGATCACTACCTGGAGGTGCTGGCTCGCAAGCCCGGCGCGGTGGCCGGCGCGACCGCGCTGGCCACGGCCCGAGCATCCGGGGCGTTCACGCCCACCCATCAGCGGTTCTGGGAGGCCGCCCGCCGCGCCCTGGGCGACGGGGCCGGCACCCGGGCGCTGGTCGGGGTGCTCCTGCTTCACCGCGCCCTGCCCGCCGACGCCGTGACCGCCGGCATGACCGCCGCGCTCACCGCCGGCCGGTTCGACCCCGACCTGGTCGCGGTCGAGGCCCGCCGCTTCCTCGAGGCCGGCCGAACACCGGCGGTGACACCGCTGCCGCTGCCGGCGGCCGCACAGACCGCCGCCCGACCGGTGCCGACCCTGGCCGGCTACGACGAGCTGCTCACCGCCGGAGCCACGGCATGACCCCCGCGACCGCGGCGGCGCCCTCACCGGCGCTGCCCTCGGTGACCGCACTGACCGCGCCGGCCGCCGAGGCCGCGATCGGCGCGGCCTGCCGCACCCTGCACCTGCCCACCGTGCGCGCCGAGGCCGCCCGGATCGCCGAGGCAGCCGCCCGTGAACGACTGTCTCACCAGGCCTACCTGGCCGAGGTACTCACCGCCGAGTGCGACGACCGCGACGCCCGACGACGCATCCGCCGGGTGCTGGAAGCCAAGTTCCCCCGCAACAAACGCCTGGAGGACCTCGACCTCACCGCGCTGCCGAACCTGCCCGCGGCCACCCTGGCCCACCTGGCCGCAGGCAGCTGGATCGACGCCGGCGAGCCCGTCGTGCTGCTCGGCGACTCCGGCACCGGCAAGACCCACCTGCTCATCGGCCTGGGCACCGCCGCCGCCGAGGCCGGTCGGCGGGTCCGCTACGTCACCACCGCCGCCCTGGTCAACGAGCTCGTCGAGGCCGCCGACGACAAACAGCTCTCCCGCGTGGTGGGCCGCTACGCCCGCCTGGACCTGCTCTGCCTCGACGAAGTGGGCTACGTGCACCTCGACCCCCGCGGCGCCGAACTGCTCTTCCAGATCATCACCGAACGCGAGGAGAAGGCCTCCATCGCCTGCGCTTCCAACGCCCCGTTCTCCGAATGGGGACAGACCTTCACCGACCCCCGTCTCGCTGCCGCGGTCGTCGACCGGCTCACCTTCCGCGGCCACATCATCGCCACCGGCACCGACTCCTACCGGCTCCGCGCCACCCGAGCCACCAAGAAGGGAGCCGCCCACACCTGAACCCCGACCAGAGGTCACACACCGTGACCGAAGGCTGATCCTGCACGAGCAGGGTGGGGCCAAATCAGAGCATCACAGTGGGGCCAGATGGGGTTGTCATTCTCAGTCCTCGCTCAGACCCTCAACGAGGGCCTGTGGGATCTCGGCTGCCCCAGCCTGGCCCCCTACCGCAACCCGGGGGACGCCCCGCACCCCGTCCCCCCGGAGACCGGCCGCGGATGGCACGGGACCACCTGACCGTCGTGGCGTGGCAGGGGGGA
>DASVCA010000121.1:0-7521 GCA_036381835.1 Micromonosporaceae bacterium | reverse complement strand
CAACCCCCTATCAGTTGATCTTGTCGGAAGAGCTGTTGGAGGGCGCGGTGCCGGTCTGGGTCGTAGGGAGTGTTGGTGGTCCAGCACTTCCAGATGACGCCTATCCAGGCTCGGGCGAGGATGCGTACGGCGTGGGGGTGGTCGTGGCCGCGGGCCCGAGCTTTGGCGTAGAGCTGGGCGGCCCAGGGGTTCTTGTGGCGGCTGTCGCCGGCGAAGTCGCAGAGGGCGTCGCGCAGTTGTTTGTCGACGGCCCAGCGGAACGAGACGACCCGGGCCTTGCCGGACTCCCGTGTGGACGGTGCGACGCCGGCCAGGCAGGCCAGCGAGTCGGCGGTGGGGAAGCGGCCGCGGGCGTCGCCGATCTCGGCAAGCATCCGCGCGGCGCGCACGGTGCCGGCCTTGGGCAGGTGGATGAAGATCTCCCTGTCCGGGTGGGTGTTCAGCGCCTCGGTGATCTGCTGGGCCAGGGCTTCGGTCTGGGCGGTGATCGCGGCCAGCGCCGCGAGGTAGGCGCGGGTGATGCCGGCCAAGGTCTGGCCGTAGTCGCCGGTCGCGCCGGGCGGTGCGGTGTTGATGTGCTGGTAGAGCTTGGCGGGGTCGGCGCGGCCGCAGTAGCCGACGCTGGACAGCCAGGCGGCGAGGCGTTTGGTCGAGAGCCAGTCGATGGCGTCCTGGGTGGTGAAGCGGGTCAGGAACGCGCGGCTGATCGCGGAGTCGATGGCGGCGAACAGGTCAACCGCGGCGGGCAGTGCGGTGGCCAGGTGGGCGCGCAGCTGGTTGGCCACGGCGACGCGGTGGGCGACCATGTCCTTGCGGGCGCGGCACAGCTTGCGCAGCGCGGTCGTCGCGTCGCCGTCGAGCAGCAGGGGGGTCAGTCGGCGCCGGTCGGTGCGCACGGTGTCGCCGAGCACGTAGGCGTCGAACCGGTCGTCCTTGTTGCCGGCCGAGCCGTAGCGGCGGCGAAGCGCCTTGACCTGCGACGGTGGGACCACGTACACGGCGTGGCCGGCGGCGAGCAGGGTGTCGATGAGCGGCCCGTCGGGGCGTTCGATGCCGACGCCGTCGACCCTGTGCCGGATCAGCAGTTCGGTCAGGCGGGCCAGGCCGGTCTTGGTGTAGGTCAGCGTGATGCGCTGCACGGGCTCGCCGGCGGCGTCGAGGACGCAAACGGCGTAGTCGTCCTTGGCCCAGTCGATCCCGGCCGTGTTCGGGACCGCTGGTGTGGATGGGGTGTTCTCGGGCAGACTCATGGTTGCCTCTCCGCTGCGCCAACAGGGGGAAGCACCTGGCGGATCCGGGACACCACTGTCGGTTGCTCATTGGGCGGCGCTCGACGGTGCAAAGCCCTGTGGCCGATCGGGGTGTCCCGGGCCGCCGGGCCTCGCAGAACTCATGATGGACCTCAACAGGTCGAGCGAGCGGGGCGATGGCCCGGCGGTTACCGGTGCGCCCGAATCCTAAGTGGAGCTTCGAGCGAGACCATGGTGGACCAATGAGCACGGTTGACAACGCGTTCGGTCGCCTCACGAAGGTGCGGGTGCCCCGTCGCTTCGTGCCGCTGATCGCCACCGCGGCGCTGGTGGCGCTGCTCTTCCTGTACGGCAACGCGAACTACCGCGCCTTCGAGGATGCCCAGGTCCTGTTCACGGTCTTCATCAGCTGGGCCGCGATGCTGGCGGTCGCGGTCGGCATGACCTTCGTGATCATCTCCGGCGGCATCGACCTGTCGGTCGGCTCGGTCCTGGGCATGACCGCGATGATCTGCGCCAAGCTGCTCGCCAACGGGCTGCCGGCGTGGCTCGTGCTGTTCATCGCGCTGCTTGTCGGGCCGTTGCTCGGCGCGGCGATGGGCGCGACCATTCACTACTTCAATATCCAGCCGTTCATCGTCACGCTCGCCGGAATGTTCTTCGCCCGCGGCGTCTGCTCCTGGATCAGCCTCGACGCCATCCCGATCAAGAACAAGTGGTGGAACGCGGTGGCGGACGGTGTGATCAAGTTCGACGGTTACCGGATCAAGCCGCACGCGATCATCGCTCTGGTGGTCGCGCTGGTCGGTGCACTGGTGCTGGGGTACACGCGCTTCGGCCGTACGGTCTACGCCATCGGTGGCAACCAGCAGTCCGCCCTGCTCATGGGTCTTCCGGTGGCGCGCACGAAGGTGGCCGTCTACGCCGTCAGCGGGCTCTGCGCGTCGATCGGCGGCATTATCAGCACCTTCAATATTACCTCGGCGGAACCGCTGCGCGGGGTCGGCCTGGAACTGGACGTCATCGCTGCCGTGGTGATCGGCGGCACCGTGCTGACCGGCGGCTACGGCTACATCCTGGGCTCTGTGCTCGGTGTGGTGGCGGTGGGCTTCATTGCGGCACTCATCAACGCGAACGGTCAGTTAAGCTCCTGGTGGATCAAGATTGTCACGGGGGTTCTGCTGTTCGCCTTCATCGTTCTGCAGCGGCTCATCGGCGTGCGCAGCAGACGCTGACCGAACGGCGCACCTCACCGGCGCGGTGCAGGTCGCTGCCGGACTGCCACGCCGGCGCCCGTGCCGTCCGTTCGCGCCCATGGCCACGCTCATTCCATCGTGAGAGGCAACCCTATGACTCTGACCGGTCCTGCCGATGGCGACACCGTCGAGGTGTGGTTCCTCACCGGCAGCCAGGGGCTCTACGGCCCGCAGACGCTGGAACAGGTGGCGGAGCAGTCTCGACGGATCGCTGAGCAGCTCGCTGCCAGCGCGGACATCAACGCCCGCATTGTCTGGCGACCCGTACTCACGAGTGCGGACGCCATCCTCGAAATGCTGCGGGCAGCGAACTCGGCGCCGGGCGTGGTCGGCGTGATCGCGTGGATGCATACCTTCTCGCCCGCGAAGATGTGGATCGCCGGGCTCGACGCCCTCAGCAAACCCCTGCTGCATCTGCACACGCAGGCGAATGTCGAGCTGCCATGGTCGCAGATCGATATGGACTTCATGAATCTCAACCAGGCCGCCCACGGTGACCGGGAGTTCGGCTACATCCAGGCCCGGCTGGGGGTGGTTCGCAAGACCGTGGCCGGCCACGTCACGGATCCGCGGGTGACCCGACGCATCGGCGCGTGGGTGCGGGCGGCGCGGGGGAACGCCGAGCTGCGCAGCCTCCGGGTGGCCCGGTTCGGCGACAACATGCGCGACGTCGCGGTGACCGAGGGGGACAAGGTCGAGGCGCAGGTGCGCTTCGGCGTCTCGGTGAACACCTACGGCATCAACGATCTCGTCGACGCCGTCCAAGCGGTGCCGGAGTCCGATGTGGACACGCTGGTCGCCGTCTACGCGGACGAGTACAACGTGGACAGTGCCCTCGCCAAGGACGGGGACCGGCACGAGTCGCTGCGGTACGCGGCACGCATCGAGGTGGGGCTGCGGGCCTTCCTGACGTCCGGCGGGTTCCGCGCATTCACCACGAACTTCGAGGACCTGGGCGCCCTGCGCCAGTTGCCGGGCCTTGCGGTGCAGCGGTTGATGGCCGACGGGTACGGCTTCGGCGGCGAGGGCGACTGGAAGACATCGATACTCGTCCGTACCCTCAAGGTCATGTCCACCGGGGTCGCCGGCGGCACCTCGTTCATGGAGGACTACACCTACCACCTCGTCCCGGGCCAGGAGCTGATCCTGGGGGCGCACATGCTCGAGGTCTGCCCGAGCATCGCCGCGGCACGCCCGTCGTGCGAGATCCACCCGCTCTCCATCGGCGGTCGGGAGGATCCGGTCCGGCTGGTGTTCGACGCGGCGTCCGGCCCGGCGGTCGTCGTCGGGCTTGCCGACCTCGGCGAACGGTTCCGCCTGGTCGCCAACACGGTCGAGGTCGTGCCGCCGGCACAGCCGCTGCCCCGGTTGCCCGTGGCGCGGGCGGTGTGGCGCCCGGCGCCCGACTGGTCGACCTCCACCGAGTCGTGGCTGACCGCCGGCGGCCCGCACCACACCGCCCTCAGCCAGGCGGTCGGCGTCGAGGAGCTCACCGACCTCGCCACGATGACCGGCACCGAGCTCGTGGTCATCGACGCCGGGACCACCACGCGCCGGTTCGTCGACGAGCTTCGCTGGAACCAGGCCTACTTCCGCCTCGCGCGGGGCTTGTAGCCGGCATCGCCGGCGGTATGGGCGTTTCAGCCCGCCGGGATGTACCCGATGAGGGCATAGTCGGCCGCGTTCGCCGGGACGGTCTGCTGCGCCAGCACCGCACCGGTGGGCGAGACCAGCAGCACCTTGTCGGTGCCGCCGACGGTGACCCGCAGGATCGCGTCGCCGTTGGCCAGGTAGTACCCCGAGCGCAGGTCGCCACCCCCGGGCACGGTGTGCACGGCGCCGGTACGCGTGTCGACGATGGCGTTCGCGGTCAGCGCTCGGGCCGGGTCGCCCCCGGGGAAGTCCGGTGCCTCGACGTCGGCGATCACGTCGTAGCCGTTGGGCGACAGGCTCAGCGTGCGGTGGAACTTCTTGCCGGCGGGCGCCATCAACGGGGTCGCCCCGGATCCGTCGGCGCGGGCGACGAAGGAGCCCGACGCGTTGGCCATGAGCAGGTATGCGAGGTCCGGGGAGTACCGGGAGACGTGGTACCCGTTCGGTGTGCTCATCGGCGTCACGGTGCCCCCCGGGACGGCGATCCGGACCCAGCGGTCGCCGTCGACGGCGAGCACGCTCTGGCCATCCGGCGCCCACATCGGCAGGTAGATGTTGGTGAGCGTGTCCGGGCCCAGGGCGGTTGAGCTGCCGGTGCCGCTGATCACCAGTAGCGGTCCGTTGTCGCCGTCACCGGCGCCGATGTAGGCGATCAGGGTGCCCTTCGGGGAGACCACCGCGCTCTGGGCGAAGACGAAGGAGTTGTCGCCGTACCAGAGCGAGACCTGTCCGTCCCGCAGGCCGTAGATGCCGTTGTTGCTGGCCGTCAGGCTGAGCAGCAGGACCGTGCCCCCGGGTAGCGGTCCGCTACCGGACGCGGCGGTGGTCGCGGTCGGGGTCGCCGACGTCTTCGCCGTGGCGGTTGCCGGTCCAGGGCCGGTGCTCGACGTGCCGCCGGGGCTCTTGCTGCCGCCGCAGCCCGCCGCGAGACCGGCCAGGGCCAGCACGCTCAGGGCGACCACGGCCATCCGGATGCGAGGGATCATGGCGCGGAGAGTAGTGCCCCTCAGCCAGCGGCCACATAGCCGATCAGCCGGTAGTCCTTGGCCGACGCCGGCACGGTCTGCTGGGCGCGCACGGCCGCGGTGGGCGAGACCAGCGTCAACAGAACGAGGGCGCCGGCCGCCACCCGGATGCGAGGGATCAGCCGTCACGCTGGGCGCGCAAACTGCGACGCGGAACTCACGACGGCCGTGGGCGCATGCCGGGCAACGTCAAGGCGGCCTGGCGCCGTCGCTAGACGTTGCGGCGCAGGAAGTCCAGCTCGAGCCGCAGGAGCCGCTGGGCGACGCCGCCCGCGGCCATATGGGTGGCGCCCGTCAGCGGGATCACCGAGTGCGGGCGGCCGCTGGCCAGCAGGGCGGCGGACAGCCGGAGCGTGTGCGCCGCCACCACGTTGTCGTCGGCCAGGCCGTGCACCACGAGCAGCGGCCGGGCCTCTTCGGGGCGGTGCGGCGGGGTGGCCGCCGATTCGATCAAGGAATTATGTGCATAGATGTCGCTGCCGTCGGTCGGCAGGCCGAGGTAGCGCTCGGTGTAGGCGGTGTCGTAGAGCAGCCAGTCGGTGACCGGGGCACCCGCGATGCCCGCCTTGTAGATATCCGGCCGGCGGAGCACGGCCAGTGCCGACAGCCACCCGCCGAACGACCAGCCGCGGATCGCGACCCGACCCAGGTCGAGGTCGGGATGCTTGTCCCCGAGCGCCTTGAGCGCGTCGATCTGGTCCGTGAGGATCACGTCCGCCATCCGCCGGTGGATGACCTTCTCGAACGATGGTGCCACCCCGGGAGTGCCACGGTTGTCGATAGTGACGACGGCGAATCCGTAGTCGGCGAACCACTGCCGCTCCAGCCACCGCGCACGTTGCGTCACCACCTCCTGGTGGCCCGGCCCGCCGTAGATGTGCACGAGCACCGGCAGCTTGCGTCCCGCCACGTGGTTGCGTGGGTAGAGCACCCCGGCCGGCAGGCTCCGGTCGGTGACGCGCTCCAACAGCGGGCGCGGCGCGTAGGGCGGGATCGCCGCGTACGAGGTGAGCGTGCCGACCAGCGACCCTCCCGCAGAGCCTGAATGATCGGCTTGCGAGCTCGCCGAGTGGACGGTCCAGCGGGTGCCGGCGTGGTCGAGCGAGTTCGCGCCGATGACGAGCGTGTCGCCGCCGGCGAAGCCGAGGTGCCATCCCGGGTCCGTGGTGATCCGGTTGAACTCCACGGCCGGGGCGCCGATGCGCGTGCCGACCCGGAACAGGTGCTGCTCGCCCGGCTCGCCCTCACTCGCCTCGATCAGCACGTCGGTGCCGAGACGGCCACAGACGCGGCGGACGTAGAGCGCCGCCGGGGTGAGCAGCCCGCCGTCGGCGAACAGGCAGCGGGCATCGAACCCGTCGTGGGCCAGCTCGCCCCCGATCAGCACGCGACCATCGGGCAGGTATGACGGTGTGCCCGGGACGGGCTCCACCCAGCGCGGGTCGGCCAGCTCGGCGTGCACCTGGGTCTCGCCCGTGCGCGGGTCAACGGAGAGGACCAGGCCGTGCTGCTGGAGCCGGCGGAGCACCGTGACCAGCGGGCCGCCCGTCTCCGCCCACGCCACCGACACCAGGTAGGGGTAGGTCTCCCGGTCCCAGTGCACGTCCACCCAGCCACCGTCGATGTCGAGCAGGTGCAGGGTCACCTCGGCGTTGGCCGTACCGGCGGACGGGTAGGCGACGGTGGTCGGCTCCTGGCCGGGGTCGGACGGGTCATGCAGGTGCCAACGCTGCACCCGGGAGTTGTCCACCCGGGCGGCGAGCACGCAACCCCCGTCGGGCGACCACCAGTAGCCGCGGTACCGGCCGAACTCCTCGGCCGCGATGAAGTCGGCCAGGCCCCAGGTGGTGTCCTTGCTCTCCTCGCCGGCCAACAGCGCGTCCTCGCCGGTGGCGAGGTCCAGCACACGCAGGGTCCCCTCGCTGACGTAGGCGATGCGGCGGCCCGTGGGATCGGGGCGCGGGTCCACGACGCCGGGCCCCACCGCCCGTACGGTCGGTTCGGCGTGCTCGTCGGTCAGGTCCACGGTCACCAGGGCGCCGCCGAGCGCGAACGTCGCGAACCGTGCCTGCGGGTCGGTGGCGTAGGAGCCGATGCCACCCGCCGACAGGCGCAGCCGCTCGCGCAGCGCACGCTCCGCGTCGGGCAGATCGGCTGCCGTGGCGTTGAGCCGGGCCGGGTCCGCGACCAGCCGCTCGCGGCCGGTCGCGACATCGAAGACCCACAGCGCATCGGCGGTGTCGTCGGGGGCGGCCGAACGGAGGAACACAACCCGCGCGCCGTCGTTACCGATCGTGACCGCGCGCGGTTCGCCGGCACGGAACCGTGAGGTCGCGG
>DASVCA010000120.1:0-5450 GCA_036381835.1 Micromonosporaceae bacterium | reverse complement strand
CATGGGGCCGGACTGTCGCCGACCGCCGGACGCACAAGCAGCGGTACCGGGAACTGCTCATCGAGCCGCCGCAGTTGCAGGAGCTGCCGCCGACCGCGATGGTGTTCACGCATTCGGGCGCCACCGGCCGCCGCACCCTGCTCGTGGACGCCAACCCCGGCATCATCACCCTGCCCACCGCGCACTCGATGGAGTTCGAGGAGGAGCTGTGCGAGCAGGACGAGCCCCTCGTCCAGCCGGACGAGGACGCTGGGGAGAGCGCTGAGGTGGAGCCGCCGGAAGTCCCGGCACCGCGCCGCGCCCGGCACGCTCTACCTCGCGGCGCGTCGCGTCCGGTGCGGATCGTCCCGCCGCTGAAGCCCAATGGCAGGCACAAGGCCGACCCGCCGACCTCACTCTGAGGGCACTCACCTACTCCTGGTCTCGTGCCGCGTCAAGAGCTTCTTTTCTGGCCTTGCAGATAGGGGCGGTTGTGGCCGTCGCCGGCTCTTGAAAAGCCCAATTAGTTCGTCTATTGGGACGCTTCTATTCGGTCGGAGGATAGTCGCTGTGGAAGCGCCGGGTCGCCCAGCGTGACCAATGTGGGTTGGGCGATTAGAGAATGACGTCCGAGTCGGCGGGAGCGGTTTACCGGGGTTGATGTGATCTAGATCACTCTAGAAGGTTGATCTTGACCCCTTCCACAGAGTTGATCAGCGGGTTACCTTAAGGCCGCTTTAACATCCCTTTATGCCTTTGGGGTCCATATGGGTCGTCGTGCGGCATCTCACGGTGTGTCCGCTGTTGGTTCGCTGTCATTGCGGCGCCCATCATGGGTGGCCAGGCTTACGGCACTGGCAATGGTCGTGGGATTGGTGCAGGTGCCAGCGGCCTTAACGGGATCAGCAGCTCACGCCGATGAGCCGAAGGCCGGGGCGGGGGCGGTGGTGACCGAGCGGCAGGCGGTGGCGGCGGCGCGCAAGTCCGGTGATCCGGTGGAGATCACCTCGCGGCGTGGGGAGACCCGGACGGTGCGGGCGTTGCCCAACGGCCGGATCGAGGTCGAGCAGCACATACAGCCGATCCGTACCCGCAAGGGCGGCAAGTGGGTCGACATCGACACCGGCTTGCACCGTTCCGGGGGCGCGGTGGTCCCGGCCGCGACGACGGTGGGGCTGGAGTTCTCCGGTGGCGGGGACGGCCCGATGGTGCAGATGACCCGGGCCGGTCACAAGCTGTCGTTGTCGTGGCCGACCCGCTTGCCCGAGCCGACCCTGGAGGGTGACACCGCGGTGTATGCGGGGGTGGCGGGCCCGGATGTGGATCTGCGGTTGCGGGCCCGGTCGGACGGGTTCGCGCACGTCCTGGTGGTCAAGACCGCCCAAGCCGCTCGTGATCCGCGGGTGGCCAAGCTGGCGCTGGCGCTGTCGACCAGCCGCCTGGCCGTCCGGCAGGATCAGGGCGGGGTGCTGACGGCGTCCGATAGCGGGTCGGGTGCGGGGGTGTTCGAGGCGCCGGCCCCGCGCATGTGGGACTCCTCCCAGGCCGCGTCCGCGTCGAAGCAGTCCCGTGCGCGGGCGGCGGACCCGGAGACCGACCCGGCCAAGGGCCCGGCCCAGGGTGCCAAGACGGCGCGGCTGGGCGTGGCGGTCGGGAAGGGGAAGCTCACCCTGACCCCGGACCAGGGGTTGCTGACTGCGCCCGACACCAGGTTCCCGGTGTACATCGATCCGGTGTGGACGACCAGTAAGGCGACCAGCTGGGGGATGGTGTCCTCGGGCTGGCCGGGGGAGTCGTATTACAAGTTCGACGGCAAGTCGACCGAGGGTGTGGGGCGTTGTGAGGTGGCCAAGGACCCCAACTGTGTGAAGAACCAGACCAAGCGGCTGTTCTTCCGGATGCCGCTGCCGTCGGTCAAGGGCCGCTACATCCAGAACGTGGAGTTCACCGCGTACGAGACCAGCGCCTACAACTGCCACAACCCGACCTCGGTGCAGTTGTGGCGGACCACGACGCTGCGGTCGTATGCGACATGGAACAACACCAACTCCTCGTCGGTGTGGCTGGACCAGCTGACTTCGCGGGATGTGGCGTACTGCTCGAAGGCGCCGGTGGAGTTCGGCGGGTCGAAGCTGCGGTCGCATGTGCAGGATGCGGTGAACAAGGGCTACGGCACGATCACGTTCGGGTTGAAGGCTTACAGCGAGTCGACGATGGACTGGTGGAAGCGGTTCGCCGATGATGCGTATCTGCGGGTGCAGTACAACAACCCGCCCAAGCAGCCCGACACCGACACCATGTTCGCCAATCCCGGTACCAAGTGCTTGTCGTCGGGGCAGGCCAAGACGGTCAACGACATCTCCACCGTCTACGCCTATCTGAAGGACCCCGACGCCGAGGACAAGAACAAGGTGCAGGGCCAGTTCACGCTGCACTGGGCCAACAAGGCCGACGGGTCGGACTGGGGCCCCAAGTGGACGTCCTCGCTGACCCCGGCCAAGACCACCGGCAGCAAGTTCTCGATCACGTTGCCGTCCACCATCCCGCAAAAGACCAAGATCGGCTGGGGTGTGCGGGCCTGGGACGGCGAGCAATGGGGCCCCTGGTCCTACGCCGGCGCCCAGACCGGCTGCTACTTCTACTACGACCCCGCCGTACCCGGTGAGCCGTCCATCGTCTCCAGCGAGTATCCGAACGACGACACCTGGCACGGCGGCGTGGGCGAGGGCGGCCTGTTCCACATCTCCGATTCCGAAGGCGTGGCGAACCGGTACGAGGTCACGCTGAACGGTGCCCATGCCGCCACCGTCAACACCACCGATGGCGCCGAGCGGACGGTGGCGCTCGCCCCGACCCGCTCCGGCCCCAACATCATGGAGGTGCAAGCGTTCGCGCCCTCGGGGCAGAACGGTGCCAGCGTCTCCTACGAGTTCCGCGCGAACGCGGGCGCCGACCCGGTGGCGCGGTTCGACATGAACGAAGGCGCCGGGGCGACCGCGGTGACCGCGACGGGGCCGGGACGGGCCGCGTGGCTCCGCGGAAGCGCCGCACTGGGCGGGGCCGGCAAGAACGGCACCGCACTGGCGATGGACGGCGTGTACGGGTTCGCCGAAAGCGGCATGTCGGTGATCGACAGCACCGAAAGCTTCACGGCATCGGCTTGGGTCAACCCCGATCACCTGAAGGTCGGTGACGTCCTGGCCCAGCTCGGGACCTTCCAAGCCGGTTTCATCCTGGGCATGGAGGCCGACGGCAGGCCGGTGTTCAAGAAGGCGTCCACCGACACCAACGACGGCGGCGGCACCTGGCAGGTGGCGATCGACGACGCGCCGCTGCCCACCGGTACCTGGAGCCATCTGATCGGCGTGTACGACACGAGCGCGGCGCAGATGCGGCTGTATGTGAACGGAGAGTTGCAGGCAACGGCGACCGGCGTTACACCGCTGGCGTCCGGGGGGGCTTTCCAGATCGGCCGGAGTTTCTACAACCACGGATTCCTGCACTACTGGCCGGGCGCGATCGACGACGTCCAGATGTTCGCGTCATCGCTGTCGGACGCGCAGGCCGGTGACTTGGCGGCAGGAACCACGCCCACCGGGACGGACCTTGTCGCACACTGGACGATGGACGAGCCGCAGGGCAAGCCCCGCGTCTACAGCCCGGTCGATCCCTTGACGGCGACCCTGCACGGCGGCGCGGCGCTGGGCACCGAGGGCCCGTCAGGGAACGCCCTGCAGCTGAACAGCGGAGCGCAAGGCTACGCCGAGACCGACCGCCCCGTAATCAACACGCTGCGCAGTTTCGCAGTGTCCGCGTGGGTGAAGGTGGACGCGACCGCCGCGGGCAATGACTTCACGGCGCTCTCCGCCGAGGGAAACTACAACAGCGCCTTCTACCTGAAGTACGTCAAGGACACGCAGAAGTGGGTGTTCGCCCGAGCTGCACACGATGATGATCGAGCCGGCTGGTTCCAGGCGACCTCCGCCAAACCGGCACAGTCCGGCGCCTGGACGCATCTGGTCGGCGTGTGGGACGCGCGGACCAAACAACTGCGGATCTTCGTCAACGGTGAGCAGGGGAACGACAGTCCCGAAGTGACCGGGAACTGGCAGGCCACGGGCGGCCTCCAGATCGGACGCGCAAAGTACCGCGGAGCCCAAGTCGACTACTGGCCCGGCCAGATCGACGAGGTGCGCGTCTACGACCGCGTCCTCGGTGACACAGAAGCCGAAGAGATGGTCACCCAGCATCCCGTCCTCAAGGCCCGCTGGATTCTGAACGAGAACGGTTCGGCGGATGACGCCTCGGGAGTTGCCGGGGCGGGGCCTGCACTGGTGTTCCACAATGGCGCGGCCATTGATCCGACAGCCGGTTTCAAGGAATGGGGATCGGCGGCCGGGCTGAAGCTGGATCCGCTGCAGAAGTCGTTCGCCGAGACCACATCTCCCGTGGTGGACACCGCTGAGAGCTTCACCATCACCGGATGGGTCCACAACCCCGAGCGGCCGCAGCAGCCGGCGACCGTGTTCTCCCAACCCGGCGCCAACACGAACGCATTCTCACTGCGCTACGTACCCGGGGAGGATCCGGAGGAGCAGGGCGGCTGGCAGGTCGTGATGCACAACGCCGACGACGGAGCCGCTCCGGCGTTGACGGCCTCGCATTCGGGGTTCAGCCCGCTGGAGTGGTCGCATGTGGCGGTGGTGTACGACGCGCTGCGCGACCGGGTCAGCCTGTACGTCGACGGGCAGTTGGAGCAGACCGCCGACAGCGTGTCCCAAGAGGACAAGGTCATGGCCTTCGAGGCGACCGGCAACGGCGGTCTGCAGGTGGGCCGCACCAAGTTCGGCGCGACCGACGGCAACGGCACCGAGTACTGGTCCGATGCGGTCGATGATCTGTGGGCCTACCAGGGTGCGCTGACCACCGAACAGGTGCAGATGCTGGCCGGCGGTATCGAACTGCCCACCGAGGACGGCCCCTAGCAATCGCTGTCCGCTGCCCCACGCGCGTGGGGCAGCGGACCAAACCGAACCCTTTGCCTATTTCTCTTCTGCTGATCGTGTGACCCTCCCCGTCCCGACGGGGGTGTGGCGATGGAGGACGTCGTGAACGCAGGCCGCAAGAGGCTGGTGCTGGGAGGATCGCGCCGCGCGGTGACCACGGTCGCCGCCATCACGGCGGTGGTGATGCCGGCCGGGTTGCTATCGGTTCCGCCGGCGCTGGCCGACCCGCCCAACTCCCACCGTCCCAAGGTCGCCTCCCATGAGAAGCCGGTGCCCGGCCATGACCTGAAGGTCCGGCCCCGCAAGAAGGATCCGGCACAACCGGCGACCGGGGCCAAAGCGGCGTGGCCGAGTCCCGGTGCCGCCGAGGTCGACGTCCCCTCCGGCGGCAAGCACGACGGGCCACGTGCGGGCAAACTCCCGATCCAGGTGCTGCCACCCGGTAAACCACTCCGCGCGGCGCGA
>DASVCA010000119.1:0-10420 GCA_036381835.1 Micromonosporaceae bacterium | reverse complement strand
GCGAACATCACCCCGGTGCCCGACTGGGCCAGGGCCCCACACAGGATCAGGGAAACCGGAGCGATCGCATACCCGAGCACCATGTCGAGCGAGATCACCCGGCTCAGCACCGAGCCATGGATGTTGCGTTGGATCCAGCTGACCCCGAAGACCCCCTGGAATCCGATGGCGACACCCATCGTCAGGACCGTCCCGATCGCCGTCACCGTGCTGTCGACCGTGCCCAACACGGCCATGCCCACGGCGAGCCAGCCCGCCAGGCCGGCGATCAGCAGGCCCACCCGCGGTCGCCCGCCGACGGCACCGCCGATCAAGGTGCCGAGCATCGCGCCCCCCGCCAACGCGCCGTTGAGCAGCCCCAACGTCGCCGACCCGCCGGCCAGCTCGACCTTCGCGAGGGTGGCGAAGCCGACCGTGAACGGTCCCGCGTAACAGAAGGTCACCGCCGTGTCCACTACCAGCATGGTGCGGATCCGCGGGTCCTGCCAGGCATACCTCAGCCCCGCTCGGATCCGGGCGAGCAGCGTGTCCCCGGTATCCGGCACCGGCGCGCCGACCTCCTCGTCCTCGACGCGTGGGATCGTGCGGATCCCGGCGATGCACAGGCCGCACAGTGCGAAACACAGCCCGTCAACGAGGAAGGCGACGTTGGCGTCGGTGGCGGCCACCACCACGCCCCCCAACGCCGGGCCGAGCACGGCCGACACGCGACTGCCCACCCCGAGCAGAGCGTTCGCCGGTGCGAGCAGGTCCTTGTGCACCACCGACGGCAGGATTGACGCCCGAGCCGGCTGGAAGAAGGCGTCAACCGCGCCGAAGACGGCGGCGGCGGCACCCAGCATCCAGATCGTCAACGTGCCGGTCGCACCCATCACGGCCACCGCGATCATCACCACGGCCCGCGCCCAACTGGAGAACATCATCAGGGTGCGGGTCGACCACTTGTCGCTGAGCGAGCCACCGACCAGGGTCAGCAGGGCCCGCGGTATCGCCTGCAGCGCAAGCACGTAGCCGAGGGCCAGAGTGGACTGGGTCAGGCTCAGCGTCATCCAGGAGAACGCGATGTAGCTGAACCCGTCGCCGAGCAGGGACAGGGCCTGACCCAGCCACAGCAGGCGGAACGATGGCAGCCGGGCGGGGGCCCACAGCCGTGAGCCCGCATTCACCAGGGTGCTAGCCATAGTCGAACCTTTCGTCGAACGGCCGCTTGAGCGGCTGCGGTCAGTAGCGGACGGGAAGAGCGGTCAGACTCCGGTTGAGCAGGGACAGCTGCCAGGTGTGCTCCTGCCCGGCCAACTCCAACCCCGGGTAGTCGCGCACCAGCACCTCGACCGCCGAGCGGGCGACCAACCGAGCCAGCGCCGCGCCGATGCAGAAGTGCGGGCCGTAGCCGAAGCCCAGATGCGGGTTCTTGCCGCGTCGCGTTGAGAACCGGTCCGGGTCCGCGAACTGCGCCGGGTCGCGGTTCGCTGCGGCGGCGATCAGAAAGATCCGGTCGCCTGCCCGAATGGTCTGGCCGTCCAGATCGAAGTCCTGCGCGGCGATCCGAATCGACATCTTCGACGGGCCGTCGAAGCGTAGCGTCTCCTCCACCGCCGCCGACACCAGGTCCGGTTCCTCCCGCACCGCGGCCAGCTCCCCCGGATGCTGCAGCAGCGCCCGCACGGTGTTCGCGATCAGGTTGCTTGTCGTCTCCCCACCCGCGAACGCCATCTGGGTGAGCATCCCGACGAACTCCTCCTCGGTGACCGACTCACCGATCTGGCCGCCCGCCAGCACCGAGCTGATCAGGTCGTCCTTCGGCTCGGCGCGACGCTGCCGCACCAGATCAGCGAGGTAGTCCTCCAACCTCACCAGCGACTGCAAGGAGGTGCGGTACTCCCGTTCGTCCTGCGCCGCGCCCAGCACCAGGTCGCCGACGCGGGCGTTCCAGTACCAGAACGACGGGCCGTGCTCCGGTGGAATGCCCAGCCAGCGGGCGAACACCAGCGCGGGCAACGGCCGGGCGATGTCCGCGGCCACGTCGCCCACCCGGCCGGGCACGGCACGCCGGGCGAGCATGGCCCGGGTCACCCGTTCGACGAACGTCCGGTAGCGGTTGATGGCGCGGGCGGAGAACTGCTCCTGGAACACCTGCCGCAGCCGTCGGTGTTCCGGCGGATCGGTGAACACCATCCAGCGGGACAGGATCGAGAAGGCGCGTTCGGCGTCGTCCCGGGCACCCTCCGGGATCGCGTCCATCAGCGGGCGTACCCGCTCGGCGGAGACCGCCGGGTCGCGTAGGCACCGCATCACCTGGTCGTACCCGGTGATCAACCAGGCCCGGTGCATGTTGCTCCAGTGCACCGGCCGGTGGTCGCGCAGCGCGTTCAGATACCCGTACGGGTCGGCGTTGACCTCGGGGTCGAGCAGGTACCGCTCCCTGAACCCGATCAGGGTGGTCGTCGCGCTCATCGGTGGGCCTCCGCTCCGATCGTGTCGAGCAGCGCCGCGAGGTTGCGCACCAGCGGCGCGGCGAGCATGGACATGTGGTCACCCGGGATCACGTGGACGGTCAGCCCACCGAGAGCCAGCTCGCGCCAGCGCTCGACATAGGTCCGGAAATCGACGTCCAGACCGGGCATCGGTTCACCCTCGGGAAGGTTGGCGGCCTGTTCGCCCACCACCAGGTGGACATGGCCGGGGTAGGGCCGGACCTGGTAGCCGGCCAACGCGGTGAGCAACGAGTGCCACACTTCGACGGGGGCGTTCTCGACCAGGGCCGCCTCGCTGGCGCTCATCCCCGCGCCCAGCAGCAGGGCGGTGAGTTCCGCCGCGGCCTCGTCGCGCTCCGCCGACGGCGGTAGGCCGCGTACCCGGTCCCGTAGCCGCAGCGCGTCGCGCATGTCCTGCTCGACCGCGGTCAGCCGGTCGCGCGCCACCGGGTTCGGCAGGTAGGGCTCGATCAACACCAGCGGTTCGACGGTGTGTCCCGCCGCGTGCAGCTGAACGGCCATCTCCAGCGCCAGGTTGGCGCCCATGGACCAGCCCAGCAGGGTGTGCGGGCCGGGTTCGCCACGCGCCACCAGCTCGGCGACGTAGTTCGCCGCGATCCCGGCCACCGTGCTCGGGTCCACTCCGCCGACCAGTCCGCGCGCCTGGAACGCCAGCACCGGCCGGCCTGGCGGCAGCGCCCTGGCCAGCGGGACGTACCACGTCGCGCTGCCCCCGGTCGGGTGCACGCACCACAGCGGGGCCCCGGTGCCGTCGCGCAACTGAACCTCGGACCGGACATCGGGGACCGCCTGGTCCGTCGCCTTCCGCCCGACCCGGGCGGCGAGTTCGGCGATCGTCGGCGACTCGACCAGGTCTCGCACGCTCACCGGCACACCTCGGGCCGCCGCCGTGGCCGCCACCCGCACCGTCGACAGTGAACTGCCGCCCAGCTCGAAGAAGTCGTCGTGGACACCGACCTGGGACACGCCGAGCACGTCTCGCCACACCTCCGTGAGAACCGTCTCGGTCGGCGTACGCGGCGCGACGTAGTCGGCGCCCACCTCGGCGCGTTCGGCCGGCGGCAGCGGCAGCGCCCCTCGATCGACCTTCTCGTTGCTGGTCAACGGCAGTTCGTCGAGGAACACGAACCGGGCGGGCACCATGTAGGCGGGCATCCGGCCGCGCAACGCCTGTCGCAGCTGCTGCGCGTTCGGCCGTACGCCGTGCTGCGCGACCACGTAGGCGACCAGGCCCGGTCCGCCCGGCAGGTCGCGGCGCAGCAGTACCACCGCTTCGCGCACCTCGGGCAGTTCCCGCAGCGCGTGCTCCACCTCGCCCAGCTCGATCCGCAGCCCGCGCAGCTTCACCTGCGTGTCGCGGCGGCCCAGATACTCCAGCGAGCCGTCGGCCCGGTGCCGGCCGAGGTCGCCGGTGCGGAACAGCCGTCCGCCCGGCCTGCCGTACGGGTCGGGCACGAAGCTCGCGGCGGTGAGTTCGGGACGGTTCAGGTAGCAGCGGACCACGGCCCGGCCGCCGACGTAGATCTCGCCGGGCACCCCGACCGGCACCGGCTGCAGGTCCTCGTCGAGCACGTACACCTGGGTGTTGCGGACCGGCCGGCCGATCGGCGGCCGTCCGCCGCCCGGTTCGCACAGCGCGTAATTCGACCACACCGAGGTCTCGGTGAGGCCGTAGCCGTTGAAGAACCGCCGCCCCCGAGACCACGCCTCGGCCAGCTCCGGCGGGCAGGCCTCGCCGGCCGCCATGAGGGTGCGCAGCGCGGGGAATCCTTCGCCGTCCATTATCGCCAGCCCGCTCGGCGGCAGCACCGCGGCGGTGATTCCCCGCTCACGCAATGTCGCCGCCAGATCCGGCCCGGGACGCAGTGCCTCCTTCGGCGCGGTGCACAGCCGCGCGCCGTTCGCCAGCGCCCAGGTCAGCTCGAACACGCACGCGTCGAAGCTGAACGAGGCGAACTGCAGCACCCGGTCGTTCGGCGACGGGGTCAGCACGTCGCGTTGCGCCTCCAGCATGTTGGTCAGCCCGTGGTGCGGCACCGCGGTGCCCTTGGGTGTCCCGGTCGAGCCCGACGTGTAGATCACGTACGCGGTGTTCTCCCCGCGTACCGCGCCGCCCGGCGGGACCGCAACGGGCGCCGGCTCCGGGTCCGGCCCGTCGAGCAGCACCGTGTGACCGTCGAACGGCACCGTGCCCGCCAGCGCGGACTGAGTGAGCAGGACCGTCATCCCGCTGTCGGCGGCCATGAACGCGAGCCGGTCGGTGGGGTACTGCGGGTCGAGCGGCAGGAACGCCCCTCCGGCCTTGAGCACACCCAGCACCGCCCGTACCAGGTCCGGACCACGGTCCACACAGATCCCGACGATCGCTTCCGGTCCGACCCCGGCCTCCCGTAGCTGCGCGGCCAGCCGCTCGGCTGCGGCGTCGAGCTGCGCGTAGGTCAGCTCCAAGTCGCCGTGTGCGACGGCGACCGCGTCCGGGGTACGGGCCGCGTGCTCGGCTACGCACTCGTGGAACATCAGCGGGGTGTTCGACAGCTTCGGCCCCCGCGCCCACTCCACCAGCGCGCGCTCCCGGGCCGCGCCGGCCAGCGTCGGACGGATCACCGCCGCGTGCGGGTCGGCGAGCATCGCCTGGATCAATTCCTGAATCAGGTCTGCGATCTGCTCCACGGTGGCCGCGTCGAAGTAGGCCGGGTCGGCGTCGAGGCTGAACCCGCCGGGGTTCGCGTTGAGCGCGAGCGGGAAGGTGGTCCGGGCGATCTCCAGAGACTCGTCCCAGGTTTCGTGGGCCAACCGGTGGAAGTTGACGTAGTTGAATACCGCCTCCACCAGGTTCGGCTCACCCGGCCGCAACTGTGCCATCCGGGCCAGCGGCACCCTGCGGTGCGGCATCAAATCCTGCTCCGCCGCGAAGACGCCGCGTAGCAGGTCGAGCCAGGTGGCGCCGGACTGCCGGATGCCGAACGGGACGGTGTTCAGGAACAGGCCGCGCATCCGGTCCGCGCCCGGCCGCTCCGGGCGACCGTTGACGACCACCCCAATGGAGTGCGCGATGGCACCGTCATCCGGCTCCGCGAACAGACCCATCGTGTGGTAGTAGGCGGTGAGTAGGACGGTGCGGTGCGGCACGCCGGCCAGCCGGGCCAGTCGTGCGATCGCACCGGTGAGTTCGGGGAAAGAGCGGCGAGCCTCGTGTACGGCCGGCTCATCCACGTTGTGGACCGGCACACCGCGGCGAACGAATCGCACCGGCCGCAGGTCGCGCAGCGTCTCCCGCCAGAACCGCAGCCCTTCCTCCGACTCGAGCGCGGCGCGTTCCAACGCGACATACTCGGCGAACCGGGGTGCGGCGGGCAGGTTCGGCTGCTCGTTGTGCGCCACCACTCGGCGGTGCAGGTCGAGCAGATCGGCGACGAGCGACGTCAGGCTCCAGCCGTCCAGGACCACGTGGCAGTCCGTGATGGTGATCCGCAGCTCGTGGTCGGTGAGGTGGTGCAGGTGAATTCGGACCAGCGGGGCGACGGTCAGGTCGAAGCGACGCTCGAACTCCGCTTCGACGAACCGGCGCAGCGCCGCCCGCTGTTCGTCGCGGGACAGGCCACGCAGGTCGGTGTAGCCGACCGGCAGTTCGGCGGTGCGGTGCACCAGCTGCAGCGGCTGTGAGTAGGAGACCAGGTCGATCGAGGTACGCAGAATGTCGTGGCCGCGTACCACGGTGTCGACCGCCGCCTGGAAGGCGGCCAGGTCGAACCCTTCCGGCACGGTGATCTTCAGGTCGGTGACGTTGTGGTAGGCACCGCGCCGCGGGTCGGCCAGCATCTCGTGCAGCATCCCGGCCTGCAGCATGGTCAGCGGGTACGCGTCGTCGAGCCCGTCGGGCAGCCGGGCCGCGTCGGCCGGGTCGAGCTGCGAGAACGGCGCGACGGGCGGGTGACCCTCGTTCGCGCTGGTCGCCAATCGGGCGAGGTCGCCCAGGGTGCGGGCCCGGAACAGGTCCGCCACGCTCAGCCCGAAGCCGGCCGAGCGGGCCAGGCCGATCACCCGTAGCGCCAGGATGGAGTCGCCGCCGAGGTCGAAGAAGTTCGCGGTCACGCTGACCCGTTCGACCCCGAGGACCTGCGCCCAGATGTCGGCCAGCGCCACCTCGGCTTCGGTGCTCGGTGGGACGTGCTTGTCGGTGACACCGGCGCTGTCGCCGGCGACGGCCCGCAGCGCAGCCCGGTCGACCTTGCCGTTGGCGGTGACCGGCAGCTTCTCGTGCCGCACGAACAGCGCGGGCACCATGTACTCGGGCAGGCTGAGACGTAGCCGCTCCCGCAGCGCCGCCGCGTCCAGCGGCCGACCCTCGGTCAGCACCACGTGGCCGACGAGGCGCGCGCCGCCGTTGGGGTCCGGCCGGGCCACCACCGCCGCGTCGACCACCCCCGGGCAGCCGCGCAGCGCGGTCTCGATCTCACCCGGCTCGATTCGAAAGCCGCGGATCTTCACCTGGTGGTCGGCGCGGCCCACATAGGCCAGCTGCCCGTCGGGCAGCACCCGCACCAGATCGCCGGTGCGATACATCCGGGTGCCGGGCGCTCCGAAGGGGTCGGCCGGGAAACGCTCGGCGGACAGCTCCGGACGGTTGCGGTAGCCGCGGGCGACCCCGCCGCCGGCCACGTACAGCTCGCCGACCGTGCCCTGAGGTACCAACCGTCCCAACTGGTCGAGCACGTAGCCGTGCTGGCCGACCAGCGGGCGGCCGATCGGCGAGTACACCGGCGAGACGGTGTCCTCGGCGGTGATCAGCCGGAACGTCACGTGCACGGTGGTCTCGGTGATGCCGTACATGTTCACCAGCGCCGGTCGCCGGTCGGCGGGCGCGGCGAACCAGTCGCGGTAGTCGCGGGCGTCGAAGGCGTCCCCGCCGAAGATCACGGTGCGCAGCGCCAGGTCGGCGAAGGTCGCCCCCTGCTGCGCCAGGTGCGCCCGCAGGCCCTTGAACGCGGCGGGGGTCTGGTTGAGCACGGTGACGCCTTCGTCGCGCAGCACCGCGTGCACCGCGGCCGGGTCGCGGACCTCGTCCTCGGTCAGCACCACCACCCGGCCTCCGCTGGTCAGCGGACCCCACAGCTCCCACACCGAGAAGTCGAACGCGGGGGAATGCATGAGCGTCCACACGTCGTGCGGGCCGAAGTCGAAGTGCCGGTCCGCCGCGCCGAGCAGCCAGGCCACGTTCCGGTGCGTGATCTCGACCCCCTTCGGACGTCCGGTCGACCCGGAGGTGTAGATCACGTAGGCGAGGTTGTCCGGGCCGGCGGGGAGTTCGGGCGGCTCCGGGCCGTCGGCCGCGTCAGCGGCGTCGATCTCGTCCAGCGGGATCACCCCCACCGGAAGCCCGTCCACCGCCGCTCGCCCGACCTCGTCGGTGACCACCCAGGACACCCCGGCATCGGTGACCATGAACTCGCGTCGGGCGCGCGGATGGGCCGGGTCCAGCGGCAGGTACGCCCCGCCGGCCTGCCACACGCCGAGCAGCGCGACCGCCAGGTCCGCCGAGCGGCGGAGGCAGACCCCGACCAGGGACTCCGGCCCGACGCCCACCGCCTGCAGCCGTCGGGCCAGCGCCCGGGCCCGGGTGTCGAGTTCGGCGTAGGTGAGGCTGTGCCCGCCGCTGCGCACCGCCACCGCGTCCGGGGCCCGGCGGACCTGCTCCGCGAAGCGTGCCAGGGCCAGGCGCGGCGCGGGCTGCGGGGCCGCCGTGTTCGCCGGGCCGTCCGGACCGAGCAGCAGTGCCCGTTCGTCCTCGGCGAGCAGGTCCACCGCGCTGAGCGGGACGTCCGGCGCTTCGGTGAACGCCCGCAGCATGGCCACGGTGTGCTCGGCCAGCCGGGCCACCGACTCCTGCGCGAACAGATCCGGCCGATAGACGAACACCAGGCGCAGCCGGCCCGCGTCGTCGACGACCTCCAATGACAGGTCGAACTTGGCGGTGGTCAGGTCGATGGGGAAGGGCTCGCCCACGGCTTTCCCGAGAGTGAACGTGCTCTTCTGCACGGGAGAGTACGAGAACAGCACCTGGAACAGCGGGTTCCGGGACAGGTCCCGTTCCGGGCTCAGCGCGTCGACGACCCGTTCGAACGGCAGGCTCTGGTGCGACATCGCGCCCAGCACGCTCCCGCGGGTCCGGGCCAGCAGCTGCGTCGATGTGGGATCCCCCGAAAGGTCGGTACGGATCACCAGCGTGTTGACGAAGAAGCCCACCAACTGCTCGACCTCGGGCCGCTCCCGGTTGGCCACGATGGTCCCGACCGCGATGTCGGTCTGTCCGCTGTGGAAGGACAACGCCGCCTGGAACGCCGACATGACCGTCATGTACGGGGTGGTGTCCGCGCGCCTGCCCAGCTCGGCGAGCGCCGCCGACAGCGACTCGGGCAGCTCCACGGTGTGCGCCGCCCCGGCGTACGAGCGGGTCGCGGGCCGCGGGTAGTCGGTGGGCAACTCGAGCGGGGTAAGCCCGGCGAGCGTCGTCCGCCAGTACTCGAGATCGGCCGCCTCGTCCCTCCCGCGCTGCCAGACCGCGTAGTCGGTGTAGTCGATCGGCAGTTCGGGCAGTCGGGCCGGGCCGCCTCCGGCTCTGGCACCGTAGAGCTCACGCAGGTCGCGGACCAGGATGTCCAGCGACCAACCGTCCGAGACGATGTGGTGCATCGCGAGCACCAGCACGTAATCGTCGTGGGCGACGCGCAGCAGCGTCGCTCGGAAGCCGGGTTCGGCCGCAAGATCGAAGGGCCGTACCGCGACCGCCCGCACTGCTGCGGCGACCGCAGCGGCCCCGCCGTCCCGTGCCGTCGCGGTGAGGTCCACGAAGTCCAGGCCGGCCCCGTCCGCGGACAGCACCCGCTGCGTCGGGGTGCCGTGCTCGGTGTCGAAGACCACCCGCAGCTGTTCGTGGCGCATGACCAGGTCTCCGACGGCCGCGTCGAGCGCGGCGACATCCAGGGGGCCGGTGATCCGCCAAGCCGCCGGCATCAGGTACTCGATACTGCCGGGGGAGAGCTGGTCGAGGAAGTAGAGCCGCTGCTGGGCGGCGGACAGGGGGGCACGGTCCGGACGCGGGTCGAGCCGGGGAATGCCCACCGGTCCGGTGGCCCGGCCGCGGAGCCGCTGCTCCAGCAGACGGCGTGCCGCGGGCGAGAGGTGGCTACGCGCGGCGGAGTCGCGCAACTCTGGCGTGCTCATCGTGATCCGTCCAATCTGGGTCTCAGTTGTCCACGGTCAGAGAGAGGCTGATCTCGTCGTCGCTCATCGCGAGGATCTGCTCGACGAGCTGCCGTTCCACCTCCGCGGCGAGCAGCTCGACGGTGCGGTGCTCGAACAGATCGCGCACCTGGATCGGGCAGTCGAACGCCGCCCGCAGCCGGGACGCGGCGGCCACGGCGCGCAGCGAGTGCCCGCCGAGGGCGAAGAAGTCATCGCACGCCCCGACCTGGGCAACCCCGAGCACTTCGGCCCAGATCTGTGCGATCACCACCTCGGTGGGGGTCCGAGGCGGTACGAACTCGACCGGCGCGGTCGGCTCCGGGTCGGGCAGGGCGGCGGTGTCGAGCTTGCCCTGCACCGTCAGCGGCAAGGCGTCCAGCAGCACGAACGCCGCCGGCACCATGTAGTCGGGCAGTCGGGTACGGCACCGGGCGGTGAGTTCGTCGACGCACAGTCCGGTGCCCGCCACGTACGCGACCAGGCAGCGTTCCCCGCGCAGCTCGCGGACCAGCACCGCCGTACCGCGTACACCCGGGTGCTCTTGAAGTACGGCTTCGATTTCGTCGAGTTCGATGCGGAAGCCGCGGATTTTGACTTGGTTGTCGGCGCGGCCGAGGAATTCGAGGTGGCCGTTGGGGAGCCAGCGGACGATGTCGCCGGTGCGGTAGAGGCGTCCGCCGTCG
>DASVCA010000118.1:0-6561 GCA_036381835.1 Micromonosporaceae bacterium | reverse complement strand
CGGGGGGGCCGCCCGTTCGGGCGGCCCCCCCGGTTCTCTGTCGCACGGCCCGATCCGCCGCCCGCCGCGACGAGTCTCCCGGTGCCGCCGCACCCGGTCCGATTACCGTGACGCGCAACTCGCGGACTGGCCCCGCCGCCGGGCGTGTCGTGTGAGGATGGGGGACATGTCGGATGCCGGGGAATTGTTTGCGCTTGACGGCGAAGTCAGCTCTGAACCGAGTTTCGACTCGGCGTTTCGGGGTTACGACAAGGGGCAGGTGGAACGCTATGTCTCGCGAGCGGAGAGCGAGATCGCGAACCTGACCGCCGAGCGAGACCAGGCGTACACCCAGATCCACGTACTGACCGGGCAGATCAAACAGTTGCGGGAGGATCTGGCGACCGTTCGTCGCGCCATCCCCGAGGTCGATCGGGTCTCGCTCCGGCAGCTGGGCCCCGCGGTCGAGCAGATCATCGCGCTCGCCGAGGAGCAGGCCGAGGCGATGAAGGACGCCGCCGCGCGCGAGATCGAACAACTGCGGACGGCAGCGGCTCGGGAGGCCGATGAGCTGCGGGCGGCGGCGGTTCGGGAGGCCGACGAGCTGCGGGCCGCCGGCGAAGCGGCGCTCACCGCCGCACGTGAGCAGGCGGAGGCTGCCGAACGGGACTTCGAGCTGGCTCTTGCCGCGCGCCGCCGCGAAGAGGCCGAGCGCGACGCCGCTCGACGGGCGGAGGCCGAGGCCGCCTTGACGGCGGCCGCCGAGGAGGCTGCCCGGTTGCGGGCCGCCGGTGAAGCCGTTCAGGCCCAGGCCCAGCAGGAGGCGCAGCGGATCATCGACGAGACCTCCAGGTACGTGGAGCGGGTTCGCGCCGAGACCGAGGAGTTCGCCCAGCAGGCCCGGGCGCAGACCGAGCAGGAGTTGGCGCAGCTGCGTGACCGGACGGAGCAGGAGATCGCCCGGCGCCGGGCGGAGTTCGAACAGGAACTCGAAGCGCGGCGCGCTGCGGCGGAGCAGCAGTTCGCAGCCGAACGCGCCGAGGCCGAGCAGTATGTCGCGCAGCTGCGCCGCCAGGCGGAGGACGCCCGCCGGCAGGCGGAGGCCGCCCGTCGGCAGGCGGACGAGTACGCCGCGGCGATCCGGCAGCAGACCCAGCAGCAGGCTGAGGCGGCGCGCCGCGAGGCGGAGGAGCATGCCGCAGCGATCCGACGGCAGGCCGAGGAGTACGCCGCCAACGCGCAGCGGCAGCTGGCTGCGGCCCGCCACCATCTGGCGAGTACCCAGCAGGAGGTGGCCGCGGCCGGCCAGCAGCTCGCCGAGATCGTTCGGGAACTGGCGCAGGCTCAGCAGGAGTTGGCGGACATCCAGCATGAGACGGTGCTGGCCCGGCGCGAATCCGACCAGGCGCGCGAGCAGCTGGTCCGGGTTCGGGAGCAGCTGAGCATCGAGCGGCGTCGGCTGGCCGACGCCCGGCGGCTGACCGGGGCGGACCGCCAGCCGGAGCCGGCCCCGACGGACGGGGTAGCCGCGGAATCCGCGCCGGAGGCGATGCCCGTCTCGGTGCCGCCGGCCATCGATGCGGTGGCGGATGCGGCGGCCGGGAAGTCCCTGGAATCGGTCACGGGCTCGGTGAGCGCTTCGGACGGGAAGCTGGAGGCCACCGTCCCGGCCGTCGACGGGAACGGCAAGCCCGCCCCGAAAGGGGGAGCGAAAGCCGGAAACGGTGCCAAGTCCAAGTCCGTCAAGGGCAAGAACGGCAAGGCTCCGGCGGGGCCCGAGGCCGGCTAGGGGCGACGGGGTCGGCCCCCGGCTCCAGGACCGCTGGGCTGGGGGGCGGTCAGGACCCGCCGCCGCCCGCCGGCCGCTGGAAGGCCGCCACCGTCTGATCGGCGTAGGCGCTGGCGTCGCCGTACTCCATCGGGCCGTCCCAGGTCTGCGGCAGTGGCACCGGGATCCCCGGTGCCACCCGGCGGACCACCTCGTCCAGTACGGTCTCCGCGTCACCCACCCACAGGTGTTTCGCTCCCGACACGCCGACGACCTCGGCCTGCGGGATCTTCTCGAAGCGCCACCGCGCCTCCTCCGGGCGCAGATAGTCGTCGAACTCGGGCACCAGTGCGATCACGGGCTTCCCGGAACCCGCCCAGACCTCGAGATCGTCATCGGTGGAGTAGCGCAGCGGCGGTGAGAGGAGGATCGCCCCGGTGATCCCCGGATCGCACCCGTACTTCAACACCAGGTCCGTGCCGAACGACCAGCCGAGCAGCCAGATGTCGGGCAGCTCGTGGTATTCGGCGTACTCGATCGCCGCCATGACGTCGAACCGCTCACCGATGGCGTGCTCGAAGGTTCCCTCGCTGGTGCCGCGCAGGCTGCGCGTGCCGCGGGTGTTGAACCGCAGCACGGCCAGCCTGGCCAGGGCCGGCAGACGCCAGGCGGCCTTACGCAGGACGTGGCTGTCCATCATGCCGCCGTGGGTGGGCAGCGGGTGGAAGCAGACCAGCGTCGCGACCGGGTCGCGGTCCACCGGAACCGCCAACTCCCCCACCAGGCGCAGGCCGTCGGCGGTGTGCAGTTCGATGTCCTCGCGGCGGGCAGGCAGGATCGAGTTGGCGCGGATCGAGTTGCTCACCGGTCAACGGTAACGGTAGCCGTCCCGCGGGCGGTGCAGAGTCGGTGATCGCCGATCCCGCGACCGCCAGCAGCTGGTGTGCCAGTGCCGACGGTCGCTGAGGTCGCCCCAACCGTCGGCCGGCCACACCACCACGTGCGCCACCCCGGGGCGGATCTCCTGATCGCATCCCGGACAGCGGTAGGTCTTCACCGCCGAGCCAGCCGGGATGGCCCGCACCTGCCATTCGCCGTCGCGCCACGACTGCACCGCCTGCACCCCGCGTCGCATCCGCTCCGGATCGAGTGGCGGCGGCGTGTCCCGGCGGGGACGGTTGCGGCGGGGGCTCATGCCCCAAGGGTACGAGGATCGGTTATCGCCTTGACGTGGGTCACCGGTTGGTGTAGTCGCGGAAGCCGCGGCCCGTCTTGCGGCCCAGGTAGCCGGCGGTGACCAGGTGCTCCAGCAGCGGCGCGGGGGCGAACCCGGGCTCGCGCAGCTCCAGGTAGAGCTCCCGCTGAATGGCCAGCGCCACATCCAGGCCGACCACGTCGAGCAGCTCGAACGGTCCCATCGGGTAGCCGCAGCCGAGCTTCATCGCGTTGTCGATGTCGTCGGCCGTCGCATACGACGCCTCCAGCATCTTGACCGCGTCGTTCAGGTACGGGAACAGCAGCGCGTTGACGATGAAGCCGGACCGGTCGCCGCAGACCACCCCGGTCTTGCCCAGCTTCGCGCAGACCGCCCGCGCGGTCGCGACGGCCTCGGGAGAGGTGCGGATCGTCTCGACGATCTCGACCAGTGACATGATCGGCGCCGGGTTGAAGAAGTGCAGTCCCAGCACGTCGGCCGGTCGCTGGGTGGCCATCGCCAGCTCCACCACGGGCAGCGAGGAGGTCGTGGTGGCCAGCACCACCCCGGGCTTGCAGATCTCGTCGAGGCTGGCGAACAGCGCCTTCTTCACACTGAGTTCCTCGACCACCGCCTCGACCACCAGGTCGACGTCGGCGAGGTGCTCCAAGGCGGCGGACCAGGTGATCCGGGACAGCGTCGCATCCCGGTCGGCCTCGCTGAGCTTGCCCCGGACCACGGCCTTGTTGAGCGACGTCTTGACCGCCTCGCAGAGCCGGGCCGACTTCTCCGCACCGCGGGTGATCGACACTACCTCGTACCCGGCCCGGGCGAAGACCTCGATGATGCCGGTGGCCATCGTCCCCGAGCCGACGATCCCGACCTTCGCCACCGCGCGGACGCCCTCGGCCTGGGTCGCGTCGGTGGACGGCGGGGTCAGCTCATCCGGTACGACCACCGGCGAGCCCGGCTTCTCGTAGGTGTAGAAGCCGCGCCCGGACTTGCGGCCGAGCAACCCGGCGGTGACCATCTGCTTGAGCAGCGGCGCGGGCGCGTGGCGCCGGTCCCGGCCGCCTCGGCGGTACATGGTGTCCAGAATCTCGTACGCGGTGTCCAAGCCGATCAGGTCCATCAGCGCCAGCGGACCCATGGGCAGCCCGCAGCCCAGCTTCATCGCCGCGTCGATGTCCTCCCGGGTGGCGTACTTCGCCTCGTACATCGACACCGCGTGGTTGAGGTAGCCGAAGAGCAGGGCGTTGGCGATGAAGCCCGCCCGGTCGCTGATCGTCACGTCGACCTTGCCCAGCCGCTCGCAGAGCGCCTCGACATCGGCGATGACCCCCGGGTCGGTGACCACCGTGCGGACCACCTCGACCAGCTTCATCACCGGGGCGGGGTTGAAGAAGTGGATACCTAGGACCTGGTTCGGCCGGGTGGTGGCGACGGAGATCTCCGTGACGCTCAGTGACGAGGTGTTGGTGGCCAGGATCGCCTCGGGCTTGCAGATGCGGTCCAGCTCGGCGAAGATCCGCTGCTTCAGTTCGAGGTGCTCGGGCACCGCCTCGATGACCAGATCGACGTCTCGCAGGGCCTCCAGGCCGACGGTGAACGTGACACGGGACAGCAGGGCGTTCCGGTCGTCGCCGGTGAGTTTGCCGCGGGCGACGGCCCGATCGGTGGACCGGGTGAGGGTGGCCCGACCCCGCTCCAGGGCGGCGTCGCTCACCTCGACCGCGACCACGTCGATGCCGTTGCGTGCGAACACCTCCACGATCCCGGCCCCCATGGTGCCGAGACCGACCACGCCGACACTGTTGAACTCCCGCGCCACAGCAACCTCCGCTCGCGCCCGACGGCCGGTCAGCGCCGCCACCTTCCACCGCGAGCTTAACGACCCCTCAGTCAGGCGCGCGAATGTGTCGCGGCTCGCACCGCCGCCGCGACGGCGGCAGCGCCCACCGGGCCGAGGGTGATCGTGTAGTGGTTCACGTCGGACACCTCCACCTCGGTCACGCCGGGCAGCCAACGGGTGGCGTAGCCGGCCGGGTAGAGCGGTTCCGGCTCGTTGAGCAGGCCGCGCGGCGCGCGCAGGAACACCGCCGGAACCGGCAGCGGCGCGGGTTCCACCCCGGGCAACGCGTAGACGTCGCGACCGTCGCGCACCGCCGCCTCGCTGCGGCATGCCGGACACAGTCGCGGCTCCTCGCCCACCAGGTCGTAGTCGACGTACGCGGTCATCGCGTCGTTCCAGTCCGCGAAGGACGGATGCGCTCGCCACATCGCGTGGTAGGTCTCCCGGTCGGGGAAGGTCATCGACAGGCGGGCGAACGCGGTGCCGACGGTTTGGGCGATCGCCGCCGCGATGCTGTCGTCGTCGCCGTGCGGGTCGATGCCGGGCGGCAACGGCAGCGGCGCTCCACCGTCGACCAGCACCAGCCGCCGCACCAGCCGCGGGTGGCGGCGGGCCAGTTCGACCGCGACGAACCCGCCCATCGAGTGCCCGACGGCGACCACCGGCTCGCCGTCCCCGTACGCCTCGATGACCGCGGCGACGTCGGCGGCGTGCCGGGCCATGCCGTACGGGCCGGGCAGGTCCCGGCTGCCGCCCCGGCCGCCCAGGTCGACGGCGACGATCCTGTGGTCGGCCCCCAACAGCTCGGCGGGCAGCCGCCAGGCCAGGTGCGAGGAGGTGATGCCGTGCACCGCCACGACCAACGGCCCGGTCTGCCCCCAGATCCCGACGGTCAGCCGACCGCCGTCGACCGGGACGCTCTCGCGGATGTAGGGGATGCTCGTGGTCACTCGACAACCTCCAGCGGTGTTGCGGCGAACTCCGTTCGGCCATCGTGCCCGTCGGATTCGCCGGTCGCCATGTGGTGCCCGCCCACACCGCCACCGGGCGTGGTGTGGGCGGGTCGACACGGCCGAGGCCCGCGGGCCGAGACGCGCCCGGTCCGGGCCGGCGAGACCTACTCATGAGTAACGTTCGGGGATAGACTTCACGCCCATGACGGCGACGTGCATCCCGGGCACCCCGTTCATCGACGATGGTGCGCTGGTCTCCACCAACCCCGCCACCGGTGTCGAGGTGGGCCGCTTCCGGTTGTCGAGCGCGGACGATGTGACGGCTGCGGTGACCCGCGCCCGCGCCGCCGCCGAATGGTGGGCCGGACTCGGCTTCCGAGGACGCCGGGAGCGGCTGTTGCGCTGGCGGTCGTTGCTCGCCCGGCGGATCACGGAGATCGCCGACCTGTGTCACCGGGAGGGCGGCAAACCGGTCGCGGAGGCGATCGTCGAAACCTCCTCGGCCATCGACCACATTGACTGGGCGGCCCGCAACGCCCGGCGGGTGCTGCGCCCGCGCCGGGTGCGCTCCCGGCTTTTGCTCGCCGAGTTCTCCGCCCATCTGGAATACCGCCCGTACGGGGTGGTCGGCGTGATCGGCCCGTGGAACTACCCGGTGCTGACCCCGGTCGGTTCGATCGCGTACGCGCTGGCCGCCGGCAACGCGGTGGTCTTCAAGCCGAGCGAGTACACGCCCGGCGTCGGGACCTGGCTGGCGAACACGTTCAACGAGGTCGTCGAGAAGCCGGTCCTCCAGGTGATCACCGGGCGAGGT
>DASVCA010000117.1:0-2432 GCA_036381835.1 Micromonosporaceae bacterium | reverse complement strand
CGACCGTGTCATCGACTCGGGCAGGGAGATGTCCTTCAGCTCGACCCGCTCCACGAGGATGCCCCACGGCTCCTCGGTGGGGGCGTCGATGACGTCCTTGAGGTGGGCGTTGATCGTTTCCCGCCCGGACAGCAGCTGGTCAAGGTCGTTCTGGCCGATGACCGACCGCAGCGAGGTCTGGGCGACCTGCGACACCGCGTGGTGGTAGTTCTGCACGTTGATGATCGCCTTGAACGGGTCGACCACCCGGTAGTAGACGACCGCGTCCACCCGGACAGTGACGTTGTCGAGGGTGATGGCCTCCTGGGCGGGCACCGCCACCACGACGATCTGCATGTTGACCTTGCGCAGCCGGTCGGTAAACGGGTTGACCCAGGTTAGCCCGGGTTCGCGGACGCCCGGCAGTACCCTGCCGAAGCGGAGCACGACGCCCCGCTCCCACTGAGTGATGATCTTGAAGCCGAACATCTCCGGCCGTCCTATCCCCGGCGCTCGGTGCGCCGGGCTCACCGAGCCGGGGCGGCGCGGAGCCGGATTACCCGCGTGCGAACCGCCCGGGCCGTCTTCTATTATATCCAAATATAATTGTTATTACAATCTTGATGGGTGTAATCAGCAGGCGGTCGGCTCAGCGGGCGGCGAGGCCGCGAAGCACGTAGGGCAAGATGCCGCCGTGCCGGTAGTAGGCGGCCTCGGCGGGGGTGTCAATCCGTACGGTGGCGGTGAGCTCCCGGGTCCCGCCAGATCCGGCGGCGGTGACGGTGACCGTGCGCGGCACTTCCTCGGTCCCGGCCAGGCCGCGGACGGAGTAGGTCTCCTCGCCGGTCAGGCCGAGCGATGCGGCGTCCTCGCCCGGCGCGAACTGCAGCGGGAGCACGCCCATGCCGATCAGGTTGGACCGGTGGATCCGCTCGAAGGACACGGCGAGGACGGCGCGGACGCCGAGCAGGGCGGTGCCCTTGGCGGCCCAGTCCCGGGACGACCCGGAGCCGTATTCCTTCCCGGCGATGACCAGCAGCGGCACGCCGTCGGCGGCGTAGCGCTGCGCCGCGTCGTAGATCGTCATCTGCTCGCCGCCGGGCTGGTGGCGGGTGTAGCCGCCCTCGGTGCCGGGGGCCAGCTGGTTGCGGAGCCGGATGTTGGCGAAGGTGCCGCGGATCATCACCTCGTGGTTGCCGCGGCGCGACCCGTAGGAGTTGAAGTCGCGTGGCTGGACTCCGTGGTCAAGCAGGTACCGGCCGGCAGGCGAGTCGGCCTTGATGGCTCCCGCCGGGGAGATGTGGTCGGTGGTGACCGAGTCACCGAGCAGGGCGAGCACCCGGGCGCCGTCGATATCTTCAAGCGGGCCGGGCTCAGCGGCTAGCGCTTCGAAGAACGGCGGCCGCCGCACGTAGGTAGAGTCCGGATCCCAGACGAACCTGTCGCCGGCCGGGACCGGCAGGGAGCGCCACCTTTCGTCCCCGGCGAACACCTGCGCGTATTCGCGGGTGTACATGTCCGGGCGGAGGCAGGAGGCGATGACCTCGTCGGTCTCGGCCTGCGACGGCCAGATATCGCGCAGGTATACCGGGTGGCCGTCGCTGCCGGTGCCCAGCGGTTCGCTGGTCAAGTCGGTGTCCATGGTGCCGGCCAGGGCGTAGGCGACAACCAAGGGCGGTGAGGCGAGGTAGTTCAGCTTGGTCTCGGGGTGGATGCGGCCCTCGAAGTTACGGTTGCCGGACAGCACCGAGCAGACGGAGAGGTCGCCTTCGGCGACGGCGGCGGAGACCGCGGGGATCAGCGGGCCGGAGTTGCCGATGCAGGTGGTGCAGCCGTAGCCGACCAGGTTGAACCCGAGCTTGTTCAGCCAGGGGGTCAGCCCGGCTCGGTCGTAGTAGTCCATGACCACCCGGGAGCCGGGCGCCAGGGAGGTCTTCACCCAGGGTTTGGGGGCCAGCCCGCGTTCGGCGGCCTTCTTGGCCAGTAGGGCGGCGGCGATCATCACGTCGGGGTTGGAGGTGTTGGTGCAGGAGGTGATCGCGGCGATCACCACCGCCCCGTGGTCGAGTTCCACGGTCTGCCCGCCGTCCAGGGTGGCCCTAACCAGGCGGCGCGGCCGAGAGGGCAGGCCGGTGTCCTGGCTGAACGTCGCGGGACGGTCGCCGGCCCGGTTGCCGGTCACCGCGATGGGGTCGGAGGCCGGGAACGACTCGGCTCCGGCCTGGTCAAGCCCTGTCGGCGGCCGGGCCGGGGCGTACTGGCCGAGCACCGTGCGGAACGCCCGCGGCGCCATGGCGAGCGGGATCCGGTCTTGCGGCCGTTTCGGCCCGGCGATCGACGGGGTCACCGCGGACAGGTCCAGGTCCAGAACCCGGGAGTAGGCCGGCTGGTGGCCGGGGTCGTGCCACAGCCCCTGCTCCTTGGCGTACGCCTCGGTCAGCGCCACCTGCGCC
>DASVCA010000116.1:0-2103 GCA_036381835.1 Micromonosporaceae bacterium | reverse complement strand
GGGCTGCAGGAGGTCGGGCTGGTCGCCTACTACGGCGGGGTCTTCACCGTCCGCGTCATCGCATCGGGAGCGTGAGCATGGGCAGGTACGAGGTGACCAGCGGGCGGCTCGCCGGCCACCGGCGCGGGGATGTGGTGGAGCTGGACCCGGCTGCGGTGAACATCCCCGCCCTGATCGCGGCGGGACACGTCAAGCCGGCCCAGCCGGAACCAGCGAGGGGGCAACGTGGGAACGCTCGTACTCGATGACGCCACGATCTGGGTGGCCGGCTACGACGTCACCGGCGACGCCAACCAGATCAGCCTGAGCGCGTCGGTGACCGAGCTGGACGTGACGACGTTCGGATCCGGCTTTCGGAAGCGTATCGGTGGGCTGCGGGACGTTCAGGCGCAGGTCGCCGGCTACTGGCACTCCGCGGCGTCGGGCGCCCCGGACCCGGAGATCTTCCCCGCTCTCGGCACCGCCGATCAGGTGATGACGGTCGCCCCCAGCTCGACTGAGGGGTCGGTGGCGTACATGTGCCAGGTCGGGAAATTCTCCGGCCAGATGTTCGGGCAGGTCGGTGAGGCGGTGCCGTTCTCGCTGGACGCGATGGGCACCAGCCGGGAGGGCCTGGTCCGCGGCCAGGTGCTGAAGGCCAAGGGCGCGGTGTCATCGACCGGCGCCACCGGCACCGCCGTGCAGCTGGGCGCGGTCTCCTCCGGCCAGTACCTGTACGCCACCCTTCATGTGTTCTCCGCCGGCACCACGATCACGGTCGTGCTGGAGTCCGACGCCGACAACACGTTCGCGTCCGCGACGACGCGGGCGACGTTCGGGCCGCTGACCACCACCGGCGGCACCTGGGCTGCCCGCGTCGCCGGGCCGGTCACCGACACCTGGTATCGGCTGCGCGTCACCGCCGTCACCGGCACGTTCACGGTCGCCGGCGCGGCCGGTATCGGCAGCTAGCACCTCTGTCTTTCTCGTCTCTCCTCCGGCGGCGGGCCGGCGGAGCGGTTCCACGCACCCGAGGAGCATCATGGCCACCTTTGCGTTCACCGACGCCTCGGTCGTCGTCAACTCGGTCGACCTGTCGGACCACGTCCGGCAGGTGACCCTCAACGTGTCCGCCGACGAGCTGGACGACACCGCGATGGGGGACACGTTCCGGTCGCGGATCGGCGGGCTCAAGGACTGGTCGGTGACGTTGGAGTTCAACAACGACTTCGCCGCGTCCGAGGTGGATGCGACCCTGTGGCCGCTGCTCGGCACCACCACCACGATCACCATCAAGCCGACGTCGGGGTCGGTGTCGGCGACCAACCCGAGCTACTCGGGGCCGGTGCTGGTGTCGCAGGTGAACCCGCTCGGCGGCAGCGTCGGCGACCTCGCCACGGTGTCGGTGACCTGGCAGGGTGCTGGCACGCTCACCCGCGCCACGTCCTGACCCGATGAGCATGCAGGTGCGGGTACAGGGTGGCCGGCAGCTCGGCACGCTGCGGGAAACCTTGCGGGGCATGGCCGACGGTGACCGGGTCAACCGGCAGATGACCCGCGCCTTCAGGCGTGCAGCCGAACCGCTGAAACCGGCCATCCAGCGTTCCGCCGTGCAGCTACTGCCGAAGCGGGGCGGCTACGGGGAGCTGATGTCCAAGTCGGTGCGGGTCCGCACCGCAGTGCGTGGCCGGAGCGGGTCGGCGTCGGTGACCATCACCGTGTTCGCCGACGGCCGGAAGGAACGCCGCGACGTGGCCCGCGTCAACAAGGGCGTCCTGCGGCACCCCGTCTACGGCAGGACGCGGCCGCTGAAGAACCACGCCCGCTACAAGGCCACCAGCAAGACGAACCCGTGGGTCGAGCAGCGGGTGCGCCGCGGCTTCGTCGACCGGCCCATTGACCGGCTTGCCCCGGAGGTGCGGCGGGAGATGCACGCGGTCGTCGACTGGATCGCCGACCAGATCACGAAAGGCTGACCGGTCTGTCAGTCGAACATGCCGACGACGCCCGCGCAGCAGCAGGTCAGGACGAACCCGAGCATGATCGACGCCCCGAACAGGCCGACGGGCGACGTGAACTGGAGCGGGCCGAGCCGGAAGTTCCACCGCATCTGTGATTTCGCCA
>DASVCA010000115.1:0-5820 GCA_036381835.1 Micromonosporaceae bacterium | reverse complement strand
TCCCTGTCCTCGCGAACGACCTCCATCGCGAGCAGCTCGTCGTCCCCCGAGAACCGCATGCCGATCACGCCCGACGTGGCCCGCCCCATCGGACGCAGCGCCTCGTCAGTGGCGTTGAAGCGGATCGCCAGCGCGTTCTTCGATACCAGGAGGAGATCGTTTTCCGGCGCGGCGAGCACCGCCCCGACGAGCTCGTCTCCGTCGCGCAGGTTGATGCCGATGATCCCGCCGCTGCGGTTGGAGTCGAATTCCTCGAGCTTGGTCTTTTTCACCAGGCCCTTCTTGGTGGCGAGCACCAAGTACGGCGCGACCTGATAATTCGGGATCTGGATCACCTGGGCGATGTGCTCGTCCGGTTGGAAGGCGAGCAGATTCGCGACGTGCTGCCCTCGGGCCGCCCGGTTCGCCTCGGGCAGCTCGTACGCCTTCGCCCGGTAGACCCGGCCCTTGTTGGTGAAGAACAGGATCCAGTCGTGGGTGGAGCAGACGAAGAAGTGGCTGACGATGTCGTCCTGCCGCAGCGCGGCCCCGCTCACCCCCTTGCCGCCGCGCCGCTGCGAACGGTAGAGGCCGACCTTGGTTCGCTTCGCGTATCCGGTCCGGGTGATCGTGACGACCACGTCCTCGCGGGCGATGAGGTCCTCCACGGAGACCTCGCCGTCGAACGGCAGGATCTTGGTGCGCCGCTCGTCGCCCCACTTGGCGACGATCTCCCCGAGCTCCTCGGAAATGATCTTCCGCTGTCGCTCCGGCTTGGCCAGGATGTCCTTCAGATCCGCGATCTCCAGCTCGATCTTGGCCAGATCGTCGATGATCTTCTGCCGCTCCAGCGCCGCAAGCCGCCGCAACTGCATGTCGAGGATTGCGGTGGCCTGGATCTCATCGATGTCGAGGAGCTGCATCAGCCCCTGCCGGGCCTCGTCCACGGTCGGCGAGCGCCGGATCAGGGCGATGACCTCGTCGAGCGCGTCCAGCGCCTTGACGAGTCCGCGCAGAATGTGCGCCCGCTCCTCCGCCTTGCGCAGCCGGTACGCCGTGCGGCGCTGGATCACGTCGATCTGGTGCTTGACGTAGTGCCGGACGAACTGGGCCAGGTTCAGCGTGCGCGGCACCCCGTCGACCAGCGCGACCATGTTGGCGCCGAAGGTCTCCTGCAGCTGGGTGTGCTTGTAGAGGTTGTTGAGCACCACCTTGGGGACCGCGTCCCGCTTGAGCACCAGCACGATACGCATTCCCGTGCGACCGGACGACTCGTCGCGGATGTCGGCGATGCCCGCGAGCTTGCCGTCCTTGATCAGCTCCGCGATCCGCTCGGCGAGGTTGTCCGGGTTCACCTGGTACGGCAGTTCGGTGACGACCAGGCTGGCCCGTCCCCGCTTGTCCTCCTCGACGTCGACCACCGCCCGCATCCGGATCGAGCCGCGCCCGGTCCGGTACGCCTCCTGGATCGGGGCGGTGCCCACGATCAGACCGGCGGTGGGGAAGTCCGGGCCTTTGACGATCTCGATCAGGGCGTCGAGCGTGGTCGCCTCGTCGGCGTCGGGGTGGTCCAGGCACCACTGCACAGCCGCCGCGATCTCCCGCAGATTGTGCGGTGGGATCTTGGTGGCCATGCCGACCGCGATCCCCTCCGAGCCGTTGATCAGCAAGTTCGGGATCCGCGACGGCAGGATGACCGGTTCCTTCGCCCGGCCGTCGTAGTTGTCCTGGAAGTCGACGGTGTCCTCGTCGATGTCCCGCAGCATCTCCATGGCCAGCGGGTCCAGCCGGCACTCGGTGTATCGCATGGCCGCGGCCGGGTCGTTGCCGGGCGAGCCGAAGTTGCCGTTGCCGTCAACCAGGGGGTATCGCAGGGACCAGGGCTGGGCCATCCGCACCAGCGCGTCGTAGATCGCCTGGTCGCCGTGCGGGTGGAACTGACCCATCACGTCGCCGACGACCCGCGAGCACTTCACGTAGCCGCGGTCGGGCCGGTAGCCGGAGTCGTACATCGCGTAGAGGATCTTGCGGTGTACGGGCTTGAGCCCGTCCCGTACGTCCGGGAGCGCCCGTCCGACGATGACGCTCATGGCGTAGTCGAGATACGACCGCTGCATCTCGACTTCGAGCCCGACGGGCTCGATGCGTTCGCGCTGTACGACGGGGGTCGACTCGTCGCCGAGGGACTCAGGGGTATTCGTCACTTTGGACCCTTATCAGACCGGGAGTGCCTTTTGTGCTGTGGATAACAGCTGTGGAAAACGTCGAACCTGTGGATAACTGTGTGGAAGCCAGGAAGGTAACGGCGCTCAGATGTCCAGGAAGCGCACGTCCTTGGCGTTGCGCTGGATGAACGAGCGGCGGGCCTCCACGTCCTCGCCCATGAGCACGCTGAACAGCTCGTCCGCCGTCGCCGCGTCGTCGAGCGTGACCTGCCGCAGCGTACGGGTCGCCGGATTCATCGTGGTCTCCCACAGCTCCGGGTAGTTCATCTCGCCCAGACCCTTGAACCGCTGGATGTCGTCCGGCTTGGCGTTGGGCTTCTTCTGCTGCCGCAACGCGATCAGGCCGTCGCGCTCCCGGTCGGAGTACGCGTACTGGACGTCATCCCCCTTCTTGTTCCACTTGATCTTGTACAGCGGCGGTGCGGCCAGGTAGACGTGCCCCTGCTCGACCAGCGGCCGCATGAACCGGAACAGCAGGGTGAGCAGCAGCGTCTGGATGTGCTGGCCGTCCACGTCCGCATCCGCCATCAGCACGATCTTGTGGTAGCGGAGCTTCTCGATGTCGAAGTCGTCGTGGATGCCGGTACCGAGCGCCGTGATCAACGACTGGACCTCGGCGTTCTTCAACACCCGGTCGATGCGGGCCTTCTCCACGTTCAGGATCTTGCCGCGGATGGGCAGGATCGCCTGGGTCCGCGGGTCCCGGCCCTGCTTCGCCGAGCCGCCGGCCGAGTCACCCTCGACGATGAACAACTCCGACTCGCGCGGATCGGTCGACTGGCAGTCGGCCAGCTTGCCCGGCATCGAACCGGATTCCAGCAGCGACTTGCGGCGCGCCAGCTTCCGCGCCTGCTGCGCGGCGATCCGGGCCCGGGCAGCCTGCGACGCCTTGCTGATGATCACCTTGGCTTCGCCGGGGTTACGCTCGAGCCAGTCGGCCAGCCACTCGTTGCAGACCCGCTGCACGAAACTGCGCACCGGAGTGTTGCCCAGCTTGGTCTTCGTCTGCCCCTCGAACTGCGGGTTCGTCAACTTCACCGACACGATCGCCGCGAGGCCCTCGCGAATGTCCTCGCCGGAGAGCTTCTCGTCCCCCTTCAGCAGCTTCTTCTCCGCCCCGTACCGGTTGACCACCCCGGTCAGCGCCGAGCGGAAGCCCTCCTCGTGGGTACCGCCCTCATGAGTGTTGATGTTGTTGGCGAAGGTGTAGACCGACTCGCCGTACGACTCGTTCCACTGCATGGCGACCTCGACCGACATGCCCTCTTCCTCGGCACCGAACTCGATGATCGACCGGTGGATCGGGTTCTTGGTGCCGTTCAGGTGCCGGACGAAATCGGCGATGCCCCCCTTGTAGCAGAACACCACCTCACGCGGCTTGCCCTCCTCCACCGCCTTGCGTTCGTCACGCAACGAGATGGTCAGGCCGCGGTTCAGGAACGCCATCTCCTGCAGCCGACGGTAGATGGTTTCGAAGGAGAAGTCGGTCGTCTCGAAGATCGCCGGATCGGGCCAGAACGACACGATCGAGCCGGTCCGGTTGGTCGACTCACCCTTCTCCAGCGGCGACGGCTTCGAGTGCGTGTAGGTCTGGCGCCACACATGACCGGCCTTGTGGATCTCCACCTCCATCCGCACCGACAGCGCGTTCACCACCGAGACGCCCACCCCGTGCAGACCGCCGGAGACCGCGTACGCCTTGCCGTCGAACTTGCCACCCGCGTGCAGCACGGTCAGCGCCACCTCGACACCCGGCTTCTTCAGCTTCGGGTGCAGGTCGACGGGGATACCACGACCGTTGTCGGCGACCCGTACGCCGCCGTCCGCCAGCAGCACCACGTCGATGGTGTCGCAGTAGCCGGCCAGTGCCTCGTCAACCGCGTTGTCGACGACCTCCCAGACCAGGTGGTGCAGGCCGCGCTCACCCGTCGACCCGATGTACATACCGGGTCGCTTGCGGACCGCCTCCAGACCCTCCAGGACAGTGATCGACTCGGCGCCGTAATCCTGCTTCTTCTGCGCTGCCACCCTCAGCCACCTTCTCGCGCCACCCGACACCCGACGGGGACGCGTGCTTGTAGGCAGGTCACGACGGCCCAGGCGTACCGGCACCGAAACCTGCGGAACCGGGATCAGCAAGCCGCCGGTCGCCGCGACTGCCCGCGAATCTCGATCGGCTACGGACACCACCGCCGGCCGGGTATGCCCCAGCCCGGCCGTTGCTACACGGAGGTGTTCCTGTCTCGCCTTCGATCCTACTGCGCCGGGACGACAGATCTGACAACCGGCACTCGTGCCGAGGCATCTAGGAACCCCGTAGCGGCCCGAACCCCGCAGCCGCGACCCCCCGTACGCGGGTTGTCCGACCCGGCTCGTCAAGGCACCGCTACACCAGCGTGCGCCATCTCCCCGGATGTACGGACTTTACGCCCGGACGGGCCGTTGCCGACCTATGCCCCCGATCGTCCCGATCACAGCTTTGTGGCGTAGCTTTACGACGGCGAATGCCCGCAGAATCGGAGCGCCCGTATTCGATTCCGCGGATCAGAAGGGGTGAAGCCCGATGGGGCTGGACAACGTCGCGGTCCGGTGGCCACGCACCGGCCGCTTCTACGATCCGGTGCCTCCGGCCGAGTTCGTCGACTTCGACGACCTGGCTCGCACGCCCGAGGCGACCGCGCCGACCGCCGCGCTGGCCGAACACATCGCCAAGACCGGTACCGTGCCGGCCACGGCCTACACCGAACTGGTCGACCTCCTGTTCGGCTTGCCGGGTGTGCTCTACGCCACCGACGCGAGCGCCGAGGACGAGGATCCGGTGATCGACCCCGACGGGTGTGCCTGGATCGCCGGAGGGCTCGAGCGGTTCGTGGCAGGGCACCGCCCGCACGGCGAGGAGGTCACCTTCGACAGCGTCGCCGCGGTCCTGCGCGCCGCTCTGGCCAACGGCCGCCTCGCCGAGCAGCAGCTTCGCTGGCTGGAGAACCGGTTGGACGCGCTGCGCGACGATGCCGGCAACCCGCCGCAGTGGAACTTCACCCGTACCGAGCTCGCGGTGCTGGCCCGCTTCTACCGGCGCTGCGCAGACCGCGGCTTCGCCGTGTACGCACAGAGCTGACCTCAACCGTACGTGTCGCGAGGACCGGGCCCCCGCACCCGGCGAGGCCCATGCGACCAGGACGGCTTCGCCGGACCGTGGATGTGCAGCCGGCGCACCACGTTGTGGCCGACCTCGGCGGCGATCCGGCGCAACAGTGAACCGGCCAACAGCCGCAGCTGGGTGGCCCAGGCCGTCGACTCCGCCTCGACGGTCAGCTCCCCGTCGTCGAGTCTCACCGGCCGGCAGTGCTCGGCGATCTCCGGGCCCACCACCCGCTCCCAGACTCCGAAGACGGTCGCCTCGGCCGCGGGCCGCTGCCAGCCCCGCGCCGCGATCAGGCGGGCCAGGACGACACCGACGGGCTGCGGATCCCGCGGATCCGGTCCCGGGCCGCTGTAACCGCGCAACCGAGGCCGCTGCCCCGCGCTCTCCCCCGAATCCGCGGCACGATCCGGCGTCTTGCGCCGCGGGGCACGGCGGGCGCGGGCAGCGTCGAGGACCGCGCGGGCCAGGTCC
>DASVCA010000114.1:0-15447 GCA_036381835.1 Micromonosporaceae bacterium | reverse complement strand
ATCCAGTCGCCGACCAGCTTGACCCAGCCGTTGCCCGCCCGGGCCTGCTCGGTGACGGTCGCGGCGACCTCCGGTGCGGGCACCTCGATGCCGATGTCGCGCAGGTAGCGGCGGGGTGGAGCGACGTGTCGGCCGGCGCGGGCCAGGCGGGGCAACTCCGGATCGTCGTCGAGTTCCGGGTATGGGAACGGGGAGCCGGCGTCCCGGATGGCGAGCACTCCCGCGTCCCGGTCGATGATGGCCAGCTCACGGGCCTCGTCGAGGGTGGTGATGGGCGCTCCGCCGTGGGCGATGCCGATGTGGCAGTGCGCGTCGACCAGGCCGGGCAGGATGAAGCCTCCGCTGCTCACGGTCGTGGCGTCCGGCACCGGCTCGGTGGTGATCCGATCTCCGACCACCCACAGGTCGCGCTCCTCGTCGTCGGGTAGGACGACTCCTCGAATGTGCCAGGCCATGCGTCCTCCAAGTCAAGCGGCGCGATCCGTCCGTCATTCTTCCCGGCGCCGCAGGCGCTTGCCCAGGTACCTCCCACCGTCAATCCCGGAACCATCCCTTCGCACAGTTCTAAATATTTCTCCATGTGCATTGATCGTTCCGAAAGGCGGTTACAGGATCATGCCGGGGAGATCACTCGGGGTCGCAGCGCCGGCTCCGCTCTCCCCGCTCGTATCAGTCGGAGAACGGAGTGTGGCGAGAAGTGTTACGACGACGATCGCGCACAGCGCTGGTCGGCCTCGCGGTCGGCCTCACCATCCCCCTCGGCGCCGCCGGGCCCGCCGTCGCCGACCCCGAGGCGACGGCAGCGCAGAGCCGGGCCGCGAAGGCGGAGCGGAAGGTCATCGACCAGGTGACCGGCAACGGCGAAGCCACCTTCTGGGTGATCCTCGACTCCACCGCCGACCTGTCCGGGGCGGCGCAGCTGCGGGAGAAGGCCGACAAGGCAGCGTACGTGCTGCGCACCAAGACCGCGCACGCCAACCGCACCCAGGCGGGGCTGCGCCGGCTGCTCGCCGAGGAAGGCGCGGACTTCACCCCGTTCTGGCTGGTCAACGCGATCAAAGTGACCGGCGACGCGGAGCTGCTCGACGAGATCGCGGTCCGCAGCGAGGTGGCTCAGATCGTCGCCGACGATCCGATCGTCCTGCCCGATCCGCAGCCGGCGGAGGAACTGCCGACCGTGGATGCCGTGGAGTGGAACATCGACCGGATCAACGCCCCCAGGGTCTGGAACGAGCTCGGCACACGCGGCGAGGGCATCGTGGTCGCCAACATCGACACCGGCGTGGAGTACCAACACCCCGCCCTGGCGAACAGCTACCGCGGGCGCAACGCGGACGGGACGTACGACCACAACTACAACTGGTTCGACCCGGCGCAGATCTGCCCCACCGCCGCGCCGTGCGACAACAACAACCACGGCACCCACACCATGGGCACGATGGTCGGCCTCGACGGCGACAACGTGATCGGCGTGGCTCCCGCAGCCAAGTGGATCGCCGCCAAGGGCTGTGAGAGCAGCAGCTGCTCGCGCACCTCACTGCTGGCCGCCGGGCAGTGGATCGTCGCACCCACCGACCTGAACGGCGCCAACCCCCGACCCGACCTGGCACCCGACATCGTCAACAACTCGTGGGGGTCCAGCCTGAGCGACCCCTGGTACATGGAGATCGTGTCGTCGTGGGTGGCGGCCGGCATCTTCCCGGCGTTCTCCAACGGCAACAGCGGCCCGAGCTGCAACACCTCCGGGAGCCCCGGCCGGTACACGATCAGCTACAGCTCCGGCGCATTCGACGTCAACAACGCCATCGCCGGCTTCTCCAGCCGCGGGGCCGGTGACAACGGCGACATCAAGCCGAACATCGCCGCGCCCGGGGTCAGCGTCCGCTCCGCCACCCGGACCGGGTACGCCTCGTACAGCGGCACATCGATGGCGTCCCCGCACACGGCCGCGACGGTGGCGCTCATGTGGTCGGCGTCCCCGGCCATCCAGGGCGACATCGCCGAGACCCGGCGGATCCTCGACGAGACCGCGATCGACGTCGCGGACACCACCTGCGGCGGCACCGCCGACGACAACAACGTCTGGGGCGAGGGCCGACTCGACGCGTACGCCGCGGTGCTGGCCAGCCCGCGCGGCGCGCTCGGTGCCCTGACCGGCCGGGTGACCTCGGGCGGCGCGGCCCTGGCGGGTGCCACCGTGACCGTGACCGGCCCGATGGTCCGCAGCACGACCACCGGCGACGACGGCTCGTACCGGTTCGATCCGCTGATGGTCGGCGACTACACCGTCACGGTCGGCAAGTTCGGCTACCTGCCGGCCACGGCCACGGCCACGATCGCGGAGAACGAGAGCACGGTGCTGGACATCGCGGTCGAGCAGGCCCCGTCCGCGTCGCTGAGCGGCACGGTGACCACCTCGGCCGGGGCGGCCGCCGGGGCGAGGATCGTCCTCCCCGGCACACCGTTGTCGGCCACGGCGGACGAGCAGGGACGCTACGCCCTGACCGTCCCGCACGGCGAGTACCGGGTCGAGGTGACGCACCCGTACCGGTGCGCCGACTCGGTGACCCGGACGGTCACCGTGGCAGCCGACACCACACTGGACATCGCGCTGCCGGACCGCACCGACGGCTTCGGCTACGCCTGCCAGGCGAGCGACGGCGCGTTCGTGGGCGGCACGGAGCGGTTCAACCTGACCGGCGACGACCAGGCCGCCGACATCACCCTGCCGTTCAAGGTGCCGCTGTACGGGAAGGCGTACCGGACGGGTTGGATCAGCACGAACGGTGTGTTCGGGTTCGGCACCCGCTCGACCAGCCGGCTCAACCGTGCGCTGCCGTACACCACCCTGCCCAACCTGGCGCTGTTCGCGTTCTGGGACGACCTGGTGGTGGACGCGCAGAGCGGCATCTACACCGCGACCGTGGGCGCCCGTCCGCACCGGACATTCGTGGTTGAGTGGCGCAACGTCACCCACTTCAGCGACCGCAACCAGCGGTTGACCTTCAGCGCCGCCATCAGCGAAGACGGCACGATCACCTACCGCTATCACGACATCACCGGCGACACGTACGCGCGAGGCAGCAGCGCCACCATCGGACTGGAGAACGCCGACGGCACCGACGGCTTCGAATACTCCCTCGACAGCGTCGCCGTCGCCGACGGCACGACGATCGCCTTCCGCAGCACGCGGACCGGGGTGGTGTCCGGTGTGGTCACGGACGCCAACGACGGGCTGCCGCTGACCGGCGCCACGGTGAGCGCCCAGGCCGGGGAGGCAAGCGTCGAGGACGTCACCGACGCCGACGGCGGCTACCTCATCCAGGTGCCGACGGGGGATGCCCGCATCACGGTGAGCGCGGCGCACTACGAGGAGTCGGCCGCCGAGGTGACGCTGTCGGCAGGCGCGGTGCTGACCAGGTCGGTGGCGCTGCGTACCGCCCGGATCACCACTCCCACGGAGGAGTTGTCGGTGATCGCCGGTGCGGACCAGACCCGGGCCCGCCAGCTGCAGTTGAGCAACACCGGGGCCCTGGGAACCGATGTCACGGTCACCGAGCTGAACGCGGACGGCCACCCGCAGGACATCGGCTGGCTGAGCCTGACCGGCGCAGCGGCGCACGTGGCCAGCGGCCAGCGGCACACGATCGGTATCACGGTGGACACCACCGGCCTCGCGCCCGGCTCCTTCCACCACGCCAAGCTCCAGATCAGTTCGGCGAGCGGGCGGCGGCCGGTGATCGTCATCCCGGTCACGCTCGTCGTGCCCGGGTATGTGCTGGCGATCGATGTCGGCGACGGCTCCGGGCACCTGGACGCCGAGGGCCAGTCCTGGACGTCGGATCGGGGCTACGCCGCCGGCGGTGCCGGGTACCTCGGCAACTCGCATACCCTGTCCACCCGGTCGGCGATCGACGGCACGGACGACCAGGCGCGCTACGGCGACCTGCGGGAGGGAATGTACGAGTACCGCATCGACGGTCTCGTCGACGGCTACTACACGGTGGAGCTGAACTTCGCGGAGTTGCGCGCTCAGGATCCGAACAAACGGATCTTCGACGTGCACCTCGAAGGCCAGCAGGTCCTTCCGGCGCTGGACGTGGCCGGCGAGGTGGGTAGCTTCGCGGCGCTCACCAAGACCTACACGGTGCGGGTGAGCGATGGCCAGCTCAATGTGCGGTTCGTGACGCACAAGGGCTACGGCAAGCCGATCCTGAACGCCCTTCGGGTGATGGACCGACCGGATCTGACGCCCTGACGGTTCCCGTGAACGCCGGGGCCCGGCCGATGCTCGGCCGGGCCCCGGCTACTTCGCGCTCGACCGCCGACCGGACAACCGGGGTGGGACGCCGGCCGGGGGCCGGATCAGCCGTCGTGCTCGCCGTCGCGGCGGGTCAACTTGTTGAAGTCCAGCTTGGGCAGCTTGAAGCCGGGTGGTAGGCCCTGCGCGCCGGAGAGGGTGTCCGGGTCGAGGCCGGGGGGCAGCTGCGGCACCCCGGGTAGCCGACCGGGCATGGCGGCCCGGGGACGTCCGCCCTTGGTCCCTTTCCGCTTGTTCTTCGGCGATTTGGTCGCCTTCCGGCGTGCGCCCGGCAGCCCCATCATGCCGCCCATCTGCTTCATCATCTTCTGCGCCTCGGCGAAGCGGTTGAGCAGCTGGTTGACGTCCATCACGGTGACGCCGGAGCCGGCGGCGATCCGGGCCCGACGCGAGCCGTTAATGATCTTGGGGTTTTGACGTTCTTGAGGGGTCATCGAACGGATGATCGCGGTGACCCGGTCGAAGTGCCGGTCGTCGAGTTGGGCGAGCTGGTCTTTCATCTGCCCCATGCCGGGCATCATGGCCAGCACGTTGGCGATCGGGCCCATGCGCCGTACCGCGATCAGCTGGTCGAGGAAGTCTTCGAGCGTGAACTGCTCGCCGCCCATCAGCTTGGCGGTCATCTTCTCTTTCTGACCCGCGTCGAAGGCCCGTTCGGCCTGCTCGATCAGGGTCAGCACGTCGCCCATGCCGAGGATGCGGCCGGCCATCCGGTCCGGGTAGAAGAGGTCGAACTCCTCCAGCTTCTCCCCGGTCGAGGCGAAGAGGATCGGTTGACCGGTGACGTGCCGCACAGACAGGGCGGCACCGCCACGAGCGTCGCCGTCGAGTTTGGAGAGCACCACGCCGGTGATGCCGACGCCGTCGCGGAAGGCTTCGGCGGTACGCACCGCGTCCTGGCCGACCATCGCGTCGATGACGAACAGGACCTCGTCCGGGTCGATGGCGTCCCGGATGGCGGCGGCCTGGGCCATCATCTCCGCGTCGATGCCGAGCCGACCCGCGGTGTCGACGATCACGATGTCGCGGGCGGCGCGCCGGGCGTGTTCGATGGACGCCTTGGCCACCTGCACCGGGTCGCCGACCCCGTTGCCCGGTTCGGGCGCGAAGACCTCGACCCCGGCCCGGCTGCCGAGCACCTGGAGCTGGCCGACCGCGTTGGGGCGCTGCAAGTCGGCGGCGACCAGCAGCGGCTGGTGCCCCTGCGCCTTGAGCCAGCGGGCGAGTTTGCCGGCGAGCGTGGTCTTACCGGAGCCCTGCAGACCGGCCAGCATCACAACCGTCGGCGGATGCTTGGCGAAGCGCAGCCGGCGGGCCTCGCCGCCGAGGACCGCGATCAGCTCCTCGTTGACGATCTTGATGATCTGCTGGGCCGGGTTGAGCGCCTGCGAGACCTCCGCTCCTCGCGCCCGCTCCTTGATGTTGGCGATGAACGCCTTGACCACCGGCAGCGCGACGTCGGCTTCGAGCAGCGCCAGCCGGATCTCCCGGGCGGTGCTGTCGATGTCCGCGTCGGTCAGCCGTCCCTTGCCGCGGAGCTTGCCGAAGATCCCGGTAAGGCGGTCACTCAAGGTGTCAAACACTGGTCAACATCCCATATGTCGGAATTGACGGGGTAGAGGCCCGCCGGTGCGGTCGCTCACCGCAAGGGTAACCGCCCGGCGGGTCCCGCCGTCGCACACCGCTCGCCCGAGACCCGTCAGAGGGCGTCGAGGCCACGCTCACCGGTCCGGACGCGAATCACCTCCGCCACCGGAGTCACCCACACCTTCCCGTCACCGATCTGACCGGTACGCGCCGCGCTGACGATCGCGTCAACGACCTTGTCCACGTCCAACTCGTCGGTCAACACCTCGATCCGGATCTTCGGCAGGAACTCGACCGTGTACTCGGCGCCCCGGTAGACCTCGGTGTGCCCCTGCTGCCGGCCGTACCCATGGACCTGACTGACGGTCAGCCCGGTCACGCCCAACGCGTGCAACGCGCCCTTCACCGCCGTTATCCGGTGCGGCTTGACGACCGCGGTCACCAGCATCATGTCCAACCCCTCCATTCCGGTCATCCGGCGACCGGTTCGCTCGCCGGCGCAGCGGGCGGTGCGACGGACGCTTCGACATCGACCGCCGGGGCCGCAGACGGTCCCCCGGGCGCGCCGTCTACGGCCGTCGCGAAGGCGGTGCTGCCGGAGCCGCCGCTGGTCGGGGACAGGTCGTAGCCGGACTCGGCGTGCTCGGCGAGGTCGATACCCTCGACCTCGGCCCGCGCCTGAATCCGGAACCCGAGCGTCCGCTCGATCAGGAGGGCGAGCGTGAACGCCACCACGAACGAGAACGCTGAGACGATCAACGCGCTGAGCGCCTGGACGCCGAGCTGCTTCGCCCCGCCCCCGTAGAAAAGGCCCTCGTCGACGACCAGCGAGCTGACCGTACCGGTGCCGAACAGGCCGATCCAGAGACAGCCGATCCAGCCCCCGACGAAGTGCACGCCGACCACGTCGAGCGAGTCGTCGTAGCCGAACCGGTACTTGAGTCCGACCGCGAGGGCGCAGGCCGCGCCCGCGACCAGGCCGAGCAGAACCGCGGCCCACGGCGTGATGAAGGCGCAGGCGGGGGTGATGGCGACCAGGCCGGCGACGGCACCGGACGAGGCCCCCACCAGGGTCGGCCTGCCGTTGCGCAGCCATTCGACGACGACCCAGCCGAGGATCGCGGCGGCGGCGGCCACCTGGGTGTTGAGGAAAGCGAGGCCGGTGGTCGAGTCGACGGTCAGCTCCGAGCCCGCGTTGAACCCGAACCAGCCGAACCACAGCAGACCCGCGCCGAGCGCCACCATCGGCACGTTGTGCGGCTTCATTCCCTCCCTGGGCCAGCCGACCCGCTTGCCGAGCACGAGAGCCAGCGCGAGCGCGGCCGCACCGGCGTTGATGTGCACGGCGGTGCCTCCGGCGAAATCCAGCGCGCCGAGCGTGGCGCCGATGAAGCCGCCGCCCCAGACCAGGTGGGCGACCGGGAAGTAGACCAGCGTCACCCAGCCGAAGGCGAACAGCAGCCAGCCCGCGAACCTGGCCCGATCGGAGACGGCCCCGCTGACCAGCGCGACCGTGATGATCGCGAACATCATCTGAAAGGCCATGAAGACGTAGAGCGGGATGCCGGTCTCGCCCCACAGGTCCGTCTCGGCCAGGAACGTCTTCGTGCCCGGATACTGGCCCGGGTCGCCCCAGAGCCCGTTGCGGTCGTCGCCGAACGCGACGCTGAAGCCGTAGTAGAGCCACAGGATGGAGACCAGCCCCATCGCGGAGAAGCTCATCATCATCATGTTGAGCACGCCCTTGGACCGGTTCAGGCCGCCGTAGAACAGCGCCAGACCGGGGGTCATGAGTAGCACGAGCGCGCTCGAGACCAGCAACCAGGCGGTGTTGCCGGTGTCGATCGTCGGTGCGTGGGGCACGGTGGCCTCCTAACGGATGGTCGCCCTCCTTTCCGGCTGCCAGGCCGCGCTGCCCGTGGGCCGGTTACGCGAAGCCTCTCCAGCCACTGTTTCACCGACGCTCGCCATCGCGTTTCCCCCCGATGACGACGTGTTTCGTCGGTGTGAACGACGCACCGACGGCCCGGGTGTCAGCGCAGGGCGTACTCCAGCGTGTGCCGTTCGTGATCGAGCAGCCGCAGGTCCCGCATCGGCCGCCGAAGGTGCCCCCGGCGGACGATGCGGACGAACGCCGGATCACCGGCCGCTGCCATCCGCCGGATTCCCTCGATGTGATCGATGATCCGTTTGCGGATCGTGCGGACCAGGCGGTAGCGGTCGCGCGGGATGAGCCCGTAGGCGTCCGCGAACAGTCGCAGTCGACGCGGCCGGTCGGGCCGCTGCCAGCCGAGCGCGTACGAGTCCCGGTCGGAGAACAGCGGCACCCAGGTCCACGCGGCGTAGGCCACGTCGTAGATCCGCGCTCCGGGCGAGGCGAGGTCGAAGTCGATCAGTGCCAGGGTGTTGTCCGGCCGCCAGATCACGTTGTGCGGGGCCGCGTCGTGGTGGCAGATCACCTCGGTGTCCGGCGGTGGCGGGCCGAAGGATCGCCACCGGGCGCCCGGTGGTGGTCGGAAGCCGTACTGCGCGTCGTGGAACATCCGCAGCATGGTCGCGACTGCGATCAGCGCCTCGTCGGTGGCCCAGTGCGGCGCCAGCGGATAGTTGCCGCACTCCCCTTCCAGGTAGGAAAGCACCTCGCGGTTGTGCTCGTCCATGCCGAGGGCGCGCGGCGATCCGGTGAACCCGACGTATTCCAGATGACGCAGCAGCGCGTGCACCGCGGGCGTCCAGGGACCGGAGTTGCGGCGTACGGTGTTGCCGACCCGTACCACCGTGCTGACGTTGCCACCGTGCAGCGGGACCTCCTGCTGGGCCACGTACGGTCCCCCGCCCCGTGATGACGTTTCCCGGTAGGTCATCGGTGGGTTCATTCCTAACCGAGCGGCTCCGTGCCGAGCAGGGCGTCGACGAACTGCGCCGGGTCGAACGGAGCGAGATCGTCCGGCCCCTCACCCAACCCAATCAACTTAACCGGAATGCCGAGCTTTCGCTGGACCGCGATCACGATCCCCCCCTTGGCGGTGCCGTCGAGTTTGGTCAGCACCACGCCGGTCACGTCCACCACCTCGGTGAACACCCGCGCCTGCTCCAGGCCGTTCTGCCCGGTGGTCGCGTCGAGCACCAGCAAGGTCTCGTCCACGGGGCCGTGCTTCTCCACCACGCGCTTGATCTTGCCCAGCTCGTCCATCAGGCCGACCTTGTTCTGCAGCCGGCCGGCGGTGTCGATCAGCACCGTGTCGACGCCGCGCTCGATGCCCCGGCGGACCGCGTCGAACGCCACACTGGCCGGGTCGGCGCCCTCCGGCCCGCGGACCACCTCCGCGCCGACTCGGCCGGCCCAGGTGGCGAGCTGATCGGCGGCGGCGGCGCGGAAGGTGTCGGCCGCACCGAGCACGACCGTACGCCCGTCCGCCACCAACACCCGGGCCACCTTGCCGCAGGTGGTCGTCTTGCCCGCGCCGTTGACACCGACCACGAGCATCACCGCCGGGCGGTCGAGCTGTTTCGCGGTACGCAGGGACCGGTCCAGCCGGGGGTCGAGGGCGGTGACCAGCTCGGCGGCGAGCAGTGCCCGCAACTCGGTCACGTCCCGGGTGCCCAGCACCTTCGTCCGCTCACGCAACCGGTCGACGATCTCGCGGGTCGCGTCCACCCCGACGTCGGCGAGGATGAGGCTGTCTTCGATCTCCTCCCAGACCTCCTCGTCGAGGCGGTCCCGGCTGAGCAGGCTGAGCAGTCCCTTGCCGAGCACGTTCTGCGAGCGGGACAGTCGGGAGCGCAGCCGGACCAGGCGGCCGGCGGTCGGCTCCGGCTTCTCCAACTGCGGTTCTAGGACGGGTGGAACCTCGACCGCCGGTGGAACCTCGACCGCGGGCGGCGCCTCCACTGTGGGCGGTGCCTCCTCGACCGCAACCCCCTCCGCGGCGGGAGCGGCGACCTCCCGCTCGGGAGCGGGCCGCACCGTGGGCTCGACCGTCGGCGCCTGCCGCCAGCGGCGCAGCCGGGGCGCCATCAGCCCCAGCCCGGCGAGCACCAGCACAACCAACAGGATCAGCGCGAGGGCCAAGTATTCGGCGAGGGACTCCATGTCCCAGATCCTGACAGATGCCGCGCGCCGCGTCCCGCCGACGGGGTGCGGCCGATCCGGTCGGGGTCCGTGTCCACCCACGTATCGGTGGGCGTGCCGCTCGCCTCGGTGAATGTGTTCTCGGTCCCACCCCGACGCTCTTCTTCTAATTTTTATGATAAAAACAGGCCACCTGCCCGAGGAAAGGAGCAGCAGTGACCGACCGACGCAGCCTGGTCGCGGTCACGGTGGCCTTCGCGGTCGCCGCGGCCGTACCGGTCTGGGCTTACGAATCCGGGTCGGGTCCGGCGGCCCCCGCCGCCGTGCCGCACGGCACAGCGGACGACACCGGCACCGACAACCCCGCCGATGGCGGACACGACCACGCCGACTTCGAGGCGATGGACAAACTGATGGCCGAGCGGGATCGGGCCTTCCCCGCCGAGACCGCCGGCCGGGGCGCCCCCGATCTGGCGCCCGAGATCCTGCCGGACGGCACCCGGCAGTTCACCCTGACCGCGAAGATCGCCAAGTGGGAGCTGGAACCCGGCAAGACCGTGGACGCCTGGACGTTCAACGGCACCGTTCCCGGTCCCACGCTCAAGGTGGCCGTCGGTGACAAGGTCCGGGTGGTGGTCAACAACGAGCTACCCCAGTCGACCAGCGTGCACTGGCACGGCATTCTGCTGCCGAACGCGGTTGATGGCGTGCCGCACATGACCCAGGAGCCGATCAAGCCCGGGGAGTCGTACACCTACGAGTTCACCGCCGAACGCGCATCGGTCGGCTGGTTCCACTCCCACCACGACGGCACCCGCCAGGTGGCGGACGGGCTCTGGGGCACCATCCTGATCGGCGAGCTGCCCCGCCCGACCGGGGTGAAGGTCAGCCAGACCCGACTGATGCACCTGCAGGACGGCGGCAAGATCGGCTTGACCCTGAACGGCAAGTCCTTCCCGGCCACGGAACCGGTTCGGGTCAAGCGCGACGAGTGGATCGAGATCCACTACGTCAACGCCGGCCAGCAGGCCCACCCGATGCACCTGCACGGACTCGACCAACTCGTCATCGCCAAGGACGGGCTACCGCTGCCCGAGCCGTACCGGGCCGACACCGTCTTCGTCGCGCCCGGGGAGCGCTACACGGTGCTGGTCAAGGCCGACCGTCCCGGCACCTGGCTGTGGCACTGCCACATCTTCTCGCACGCCGAGGGCAGCCAGGGCATGTTCGGCATGGTCACCGCGATGATCGTGGAGTGATCCGTGCCCGCCGCACCCGTCCCCCCGTCCTCTGAAGGAGACACCGTGTCAACTCAGCCCGCCGGCGGGCCACCCCGCACGCTCGCCGGCAAGATCCCCGCGATCCTCACCTCGACCCTCGAATTCCTCAGGTCGCGGATGCCGGCCATCACCTCCGCGCTGGTCCTCGGCCTGCTGCTGGGCATGGTCATCGTGGCCGTCGTGCCGGGCGACGGGCCGGCCGGCCGAAACACCGCCGCCGGCCAGACCGCCCCGACGACCGTCGGCCCGTTCGACATCGAACTCGGCGACCTCTACGTCAAGCCGTCCTCGATCACCGTGCCGCCGGGCGCGACCGTCACCCTACGGGTACGCAACGCCGGCAAGATGGACCACAGTCTCGAACTCGACGGCACCGGCGGCCAGCTGCTCAAGCCCGGTGAGGAGACGACGGTCACCTGGGGCCCGTTCACCAGCTCGGTGCAGGCGTGGTGCACGGTTGCCGGGCACCGGGAGTCGGGCATGGTCCTCGACATCCTGGTCGCCGGCGACGCAGGCGACACCACCGGCGACACCGGCCATTCAGGCCACTCCGCCGGTGCCGACAACGCCAACGCCACCATCGACTTCGCAGCCAAGCCGGACGAGGGCTGGAAGCCGTACGACCCGAGCGTGGCACCGGCACCGGGCGGCACCCATCACCGGATCACCCTCACCGTCCGGGAGGAGGAGCAGGAGGTCGCACCCGGCGTGCGACAACTGCGCTGGACCTTCAACGGCACGGTGCCCGGCCCGATCCTGCGGGGAAAGGTCGGTGACCTGTTCACCATCACCCTGGTCAACGAGGGCACCATGGAGCACTCCATCGACTTCCACGCCTCGAAGGTCGCGCCGAACGTGGAGATGCGCACGATCCGACCGGGCGAACGGTTGGAGTACCAGTTCAAGGCCAACCATGCCGGCATCTACTACTACCACTGCGGGGCCGACCCGATGATCTACCACATCACCAACGGCATGTACGGCGCGCTCATCGTCGACCCGCCGGGACTCGAGCCGGTGGCGAAGGAGATCGTGCTCGTGCAGTCCGAGGTCTTCCTCGGCCCGCAGGGCAAGCCGGGCGACCTCACCAAGATGCACGCGGAGCAACCGGACGCGGTCGTCTTCAACGGGTACGTCAACCAGTACCTGCACGCACCCATCAAGATCGACCGAGGAGAGCGGGTCCGGGTGTGGCTGGTCAACGCCGGCCCCAACGAGATCTCCTCGTTCCACGTCATCGGCACCATCTTCGACACCGTCTACAAGGAAGGTGCCTACCTGCTCCGGCCCGACGACACCCGAGGTGGGAGCCAGGCGCTCGACCTGATGCCGGCCCAGGGCGGCTTCGTCGAGTTCACCCTCGACCGCGATGGCACCTATCCGTTCGTCACGCACAAGATGGCCTCGGCGCACAAGGGCGCGATCGGCCTGTTCCAGGTGGGCGCCGCATGATCCGGTGCTCGACCACTGGTTGTTATCAGAAAATTCAGTGATACTTGACCGCGATGGACCGTGAAACCGCCCCGGGGGGCCCACCGTCGAGAGCAGGCCGCGTGGCCGTGCTCGAGGCGCTGCGGGCCGGCCCCGGGGCGGACTCCGTCCAGGACCTCGCCGACCGACTCCGCCTGCATCCCAACACCGTCAGGTTCCATCTGATGAAGCTCGTACAGGCCGGGCTGGCGGTGGAGGAGCCCGGGGAGTCCACCGGCCCGGGACGGCCCCGCCTGCGCTACCGCGCGACCCGCCCGGCCGATCGCGAGACCTCGTCCCCGGCGAGCGGAAGCGCCGGGCAGTATCAACTGCTATCCCAGATCCTCGCCGGCTATCTGGCCACGCACAGCCCGAACCCGGCGGACGCCGCCCGCGCCGCCGGTCGCCAGTGGGGCCGACACCTGATCGACCGACCGCCGCCCGACGAGTCGCCCGACGCCGACGAGGTGCTGCGCCGGGTCACCGGCATGCTCGACACACTCGGCTTCCAACCGGTGAGCAGAGACAACGGGGAGATCGAGCTTCGCCGGTGCCCCTTCGCCGCGGTCGCGCAGCGGCAACCCGGCGTGGTCTGCGCCGTGCATCACGGCCTGATCGAGGGGGCCGTGGCCGAGCTCGACGCGGACGCCGGGGAGTCGACGTTGGACGCCTGGGTGACCCCCAGCACCTGTCTCGCCCGGCTCTCCCTGTCCGAACGCCGCCGAAGGAACGGGCGATCCGCCTGACTCAGCGCCAACCGAGGTCGAGCACGGCACGCAGGTAGGGCAGGTCGTCCGGCCCACTCCAGCGGTACGCGGAAAGCCCGGCCACCCGCGCACCACGGACCGCGCGATCGTCGTCGTCGACCAGCAGTACCCGGTCCGGCGGGGTGGCGAGCGCCTCACACGCTCGGTGGAAGTACTCCTTGGCGGGCTTGTGCACCCCGAGCGCCGACGAGTTGAGCACCACGTCCACCGCCCCTACCAGCCCGAGCTCGGCCAGATCGCGGTCCAGCCGGTCGGTCGCGTTGGTCGCCAACCCCACCGGCAACCCGGCTGCCCGTACCTCGGCGACGAAGGCGCTCACATCCGGATCGACCTCACCCCGGTAGGACCGCCACTCCTCCACGGCGGCGCGGGCTCGCGCCAGGCCACCCGTCTCGGGGGCGAGCGCCTCGGCGACGCCGGCCATCCACTCGGCGTCGCTGACCGCGCCGACGATCGCCGGCAGCAGCCGCTCCCACCGCATCGCGGCCTGAAGCAGCGTCCCGGACGCCAGCCCGTACTTCTCTTCCACGGCCACCGTGACCTTCGGGTCCCATCGGCGCAGCACCCCGTCGAGATCCACCAGGAGCGCCGTGGCGCGCTGTCGCCCTCTCATGCCACCTCCTGGTCCCGGTTGAGCCGCTGACTGATCACCTGGGTGACCCCGTTGCGCATGGTCACCCCGTAGAGGGCGTCCGCCACTTCCATGGTGCGTTTCTGGTGGGTGATGATGATCAGCTGGCTGCGCTCCCGCAGCTGGGTCAGCAGGGTGAGCAGCCGTCCGAGGTTGACGTCGTCGAGCGCCGCCTCCACCTCGTCCATGACGTAGAACGGGCTGGGGCGCGCCCGGAAGATCGCCACCAGCATCGCGACGGCGGTCAGCGATCGCTCCCCACCGGAGAGCAGCGACAGACGCTTGATCTTCTTTCCGGGCGGGCGGGCCTCGACCTCCACGCCGGTGGTCAGCAGATCGTCCGGGTTGGTGAGCACCAGCCGCCCCTCACCGCCGGGGAAGAGCACGGAGAAGACCTGCTCGAACTCCCGGGCGGTATCGGCGAAAGCGCTGGCGAACACCTCCAGGATCCGCTCGTCGACATCCTTGACCACGGTGAGCAGGTCGCGCCGCGACTTCTTCAGGTCTTCGAGCTGGTCGCTCAGGAATTTGAACCGCTCCTCCAGCGCCGCGAACTCCTCCAGCGCCAGCGGGTTCACCTTGCCGAGCAGCGCCAGCTCCCGCTCCGCCTTCGCCGCCCGCTTCTCCTGCGCCGCCCGATCGTACGGCACCGGCTCGGGCACCGGGCGACCCTCGGCCTGTGCCGCCGCCACCTCGGCCTGGGTCGGCGGCACCGGGTTCTGCGGGCCGTACTCGCCGATCAAGGTCTCCACGTCGAGACCGAACTCCTCGGCGGCCTTCGCCTCCAACTGCTCGATGCGCAGCCGCTGCTCGGCGCGGGCCACCTCGTCGCGGTGCACCTCGCTGGTCAGCCGTTCAAGATCCGCACCGAGGCGCTTGGCCGCCGATCGGACCTCCTGCAGCTCTGCCTCGCGCGCCGCCCTGAGCCGCGCCATGGCGTCCCGTTCGCGTTCCGCCGCGGCGAGCGAGACCGCGATCATCGCCGATGCCTGCCGGGCCCCGAGCTCCACCGCCCGCGCGATGGCCGCCCCTCGCTCGCGGGCGGCGCGCCGGGCGGCGGCCCGCTCCCGGGCCGCGCGTTCGGCGGCGGCCTGGCGGGCGAGCGAGTCGGCCCGTCCGGCGATCGCCGCAACCCGCTCCTCCGCGGTGCGCACCGCGAGCCGGACCTCCATCTCGTTCTGACGGGCCTGCAGCAGCGCCGCAGCGAGCTGATCCCGCTCCTCGGTGGACGGCTCCTCGTCAACCGGCGTCGCCTCGGCCAGCCGCAGCCGCTCCTCCAGCTCGGCGAGGGTCGTCAGGTCACGTTCACGGGCCTGCAC
>DASVCA010000113.1:0-3800 GCA_036381835.1 Micromonosporaceae bacterium | reverse complement strand
GTCGACAGTGTTTCCGCAGGTCAGGACCGCGAGGGGGGCCCTGACCTGCGGTAGCTCCCTCATTCACACCGAAGAGGTCACTGGTTCGATCCCAGTATCGCCCACCGAACAAAACCGCAGGCCAGGGGCTCATTCCGAGCCGCTGGCCTTCTTCGTCTTCCGGGCGCGTGCGTCACTCATGCGTCGCCAGCTCTCGCGCACCTTCTCGTGGGCCTCAGGCGCCAGATGGGCGTACCGCTGCGTCGTCGCGAACGACTCGTGCCCGAGCAGATCCTGCACCCGGTACAGGTCGACGCCGTCCATCACCAGCCAGCTGGCGGCGGTGTGCCGCATGATCCGCGGCGGTACCGCCCGCAACCCGGCGGCCTTCAGCGCCGGCACCCACACGCGGTGCCGGAAGTTGGTGTCGTCGATCGCCGCGCCCCGCTCGCCGCACATCACCAACGCACCCCGTGGCCGGTCGACCATCAACGCCGACCACCGCGCCATGACGTCCGGCGGCACCGGCACCACCCGGTGGGACTTCGACGTCTTCGGGTGCTCCCGCATGCCGTGCCTGGTGTGCACCCGCGTGACCTCGACCTGCTGGCGCAGCCACGACACCCGATCGCCCATCAGGCCGAAGATCTCGCCCTCGCGCAGCCCGACCCAGCAGCCCGTCTCGACCACGGCGGCCCACACCGGCGAGTAGTTGGCGTCGAGCTCGGCGACCAGGGCGTCGAACTCCTCGTGCGACAGGAAGTCCACCGGCGCCGGCTGGATCCGCGGCAGGTCCAGCTTCGCGAACGGGCTGTTCGTCACCAACGGCGGGTGCTCGTCCATCGCCGCGCCGTACAGGCTCGACATCACCTGCACCACGGCGTGGATAGTGGCTGCCGCGATCTGCGGGGTATCGACGTCGGTCCCGGTACGGCCGAGGTGCCGGGCCCGCTGCTTGCGCTCGAGCGAGCGGACCCACTGCTGCGCCTCCATGCGGGTGATTGCGTCCATCGGCCACGTCGCCCACTGCGGCTCGCAGTGCGTCTCCCAGCAGGACCGGATGCGGTCGCGCGTGTTCTTGTCGACGCCGCGGGCGGCGAACCAGCGGGCGTACCACTCGCCAACGGTGATCCGCCCGGCCCGCGGGTCGCGCAGATCACCGCGGGCGAAGGACGCCTCGAGGTCGGTCGCCCACTTCTTGACCCGGCCCTTCAGGTCGTCCGTCTCGGTGATCCGCTTGCCACTGGGGTGCCTGACGGTGGCCTGCCACTTCCCCGACGGGAGCTTGCGAAGGTACGGCACGGCTACGCCTCCCGGCGCTTGCGCAGCGGCCGGCTCGATGCGGGCGCTGTCGTGGCGGACTGCGCGGCCAGGGTGCGGAGCAAGATCCGGATCGCATCCTTGTCGGCCTTGGGTGTGGCCGGATCAGCGAGGCGACGCAGGAGCCGGACGACGTCGGGATCCAGCGGCGCGGCCGGCGCGGGCGCGCGTTCGCCCCGCAGACCCAGCGCGGCGAAGGCGTCCTCTTCGGGCAGGCCGAGGCCCTTACAGAAGTCGATCACCTGCTGGATCTTCGGCCACTCCTGGCCCCACGCGCCGCGGCGCCACCGGTAGATGGTGGATGCGGCCAGGCCAGTGGCCTCTTCGATGGCCGCGTCGTTCATGCCGCGGTCTCTAGCCGCGGCGAAGGCGCTGCTGACGAACTGCGCGAAGTTCGCGCGTGCGACCTCCCGATCCACCGCCACACGCAGAACGTATGTGGTCGAGGTGGGCACCGATCCCGGTCGCAGGTGATCATGGCGTGCACGACAGACCCGACGGTCACGCAGGAGCGGTGTCGTGTTCCTTGCGTAGCGGCTTGGCATAGCAGTCATTGTGAGTCACCCCCTGTCACCGGGAATCAACCGAACGGCTGATATCTGGTGTGCATGCCAGCGGTGCTACTGTCTCTGTCATGCAAGCCAGAGACACATCTGTCACGCCTGCCAGTGATCGCGTCGCCTTCTCGCTCGACGAGGTGGCGGCACGTTTTGGCGTCAGCACCCGCCACGTCAGGCGACTCGGGCAGCGCGGAGAGATGCGGCTCGTCAAGGTCGGCCGGAAGGTCATGGTCCTCGCGACCGATCTCGATGCCTACATCGAGCACCTGAAGGCGGGGGAGGCGGCATGACCGTCGAGGCCCTCTACTCCGTCACCTCGGTCGCCGCGCAGCTCGACTGCTCCCGCGGCCACGTCTACGACCTCATCAACGCCGGCAGGATCCGCACCGTAAGCATCGGCCTCGGCCGATCCAAGACACGCGTCTCGGAGTCCGCATTGAAGACCTACCTCCGCACGCTCGGCGTTGGCACCGAACCGCCCGCCGGCCCGCAGCAGCCCCCGAACCCCACCCACCCGCCGCGCACTCGCGCGATGACCGACCCGGACCCGATGCCGCTGCCGCCCGGCCCCGGCTACCCCGACCCGGCCTCCCGGCCCGCCAAGGTCCGCGCCGCATGAACTTCTACGTTCCGGCCGCCGTCTTCGTCGGCTCGATCCTCGTGGCAGAGATCGCGTTCCGGCTACTGCGCCGCGCCGTCAACCGCCGCTACCGCCGCTGGCTGGCCGGGCTGCCCGAAGACGACCGCATCAAGATGACCCACCTCGACGACCAGCTCGAGGCGCTGCGCCGGCAGATGGGCTCACGGGCCACGTACTGCCGATTCCGCTACGCCCAGTTGATGGTCCAAGCCGAAGACCTGCCAGCCGGCGCCGAACGGTCGGAACTCGTGGCGCAAGCGCTGCGGTGGGAACGGCGAGCGGAGCGGCTCCGGCGGGACCGGACGGCCAGCCTCACCTAGAGACTCCCGGCCCGTCGGTCAGGGGTGGCGGGCTGGGTTCGACAACACCACAGACTCCGCCGTCGCGGCATTCCCCCCAAGCCTCCTCGCTGGGCCGCGACGGCGGGCAAGCCCCCGGGGGGCCGCCGCAGGAAACGACGACGCGCGCACCGGGTCACCGTGATGACCACGGCGGCCACCCGGACTCGCCAAGACGAAGAAGAGCCCCGGATGCAGCCCGGGGCTCAAGACAGGAAGAAGGGACCTTCCCGATGGACACGGTACCGGAGAACACACCCAAGCCGCTCATCACCGATCCGGTGGAGCTGGCCGCCGCCTACGGCCTGGACATCGACTGGTCGGGCACCTGCACGTTGTGCGGTGGCCCCATCTACGACGGCCAGTGCTACGGCGCCGAGCAGTGCAAGGACCCGAAGTGCACCCGCGCCTGCTGCGCAAGCAAGCGTGTGTCCGCTGGCGGTGAGCCGCGATGAGCACCCGAATCGGGACCGTCCAGATCCTGCGAGACCGGATCTACTCGCTCGACCCGGAGAACCACGCACTGACCGCCACCACTGTCCTCGTCGCGCCCGGAACGTTCGACCTCTACGACGACGACGGCGCCCGGTTCTGGCTGATGCGCGGCCGGCTGAACAAGCGCGGCACATGGCGCATGGGCGACGGCCTGTTCGCGCTTTACCAGTGGGACGAGCCGTCCGACGTAGAGGTCACCTTCCCGTCGCGGCGCTTTGGCCCGGACGAATGGACGGAAATGCTTTCCACTCCGTCAGCCACCGAGGGCGCTGACGGCCAGCGAATCCGGGTCACGATCTACGAGGGGGATGCGCCCGAGCTGCAGGGTCCCGTCGCAGTGCAGCAGCCGGGCCGTGGTGCGTCATGACCCGCCTCGCCTGGGTGCTCAGCGAATGCCTGTTCACCGCCGGCGCGGCCCTGCGCCGGTGGGCGAAGCGGCAGCCCGTGCCGCCGTACGTGGAGGGCTAC
>DASVCA010000112.1:0-35960 GCA_036381835.1 Micromonosporaceae bacterium | reverse complement strand
GTGCTTGGACTCAGGCCGACGGTGGCCATGGTCCGCAGTGAGCCGGTGTTCGCCGGCATGGGGACACCGATCTACGACCAGTTGGTGCGCGACATCAAGGCCCGCCGGCGGGCGTTGCGGATGAGAACCCAAGAGGTTCGGGTGATCTTCGATGAGTTGATCACAAAGTGGATGTGCACCTTCTGCGAGTACGAGGGATGCCGTGGGTGTCCGGGGTGCTCGTGCTCGTGCAAGTTGGCGGTCGCGGCATGAAACCCCGACTGCTTGATCTGTTCTGCGGTGCCGGCGGGGCGGCCCGCGGCTACCAGCTCGCCGGGTTCCACGTCACCGGGGTGGACATCAACCCGCAGCCCCGCTACGCCGGGGACGAGTTCGTGCAGGCCGACGCCATGACCTTCCCGCTCGACGGGTACGACGCCATCCACGCCTCACCGCCGTGCCAGGACCACACGCCGCTGTCCGGCATCGCCGGCAAGCACGGCAACGGCTGGATGCTGGCGGCCACGCTCGGGCGGCTGCGCGACCAGCCAGCGCCCTGGGTGGTGGAAAACGTCCCCGGTGCCCACATGCCCGGCGCGTACACGCTGTGCGGCCGGTCGTTCGGCATCGCCAAGCTGCGCCGGCACCGGCAGTTCCTGACCAGCTTCCCGATGATCGTCCCGCCGTGCGCATGTAGCCGCCGGGTGCAACCGATCGGCGTCTACGGGGACCTGAGCCGCAACGACCGGGTCTTCAAGAACAGCAAGGACGGAATCCCGCGGCTGCGCGCCGGTATCCAGACGGCGAGGGACCTGCTCGACTGCCCGTGGATGGACGCCCGTGAACTGACGCAGGCCATCCCGCCGGCGTACACAGCCCTGATCGGCGAGTACCTGCTCGAGCACCTGGCGGTGAGGAGGACATGACGTACGAGGACATCACCTCCATCGACACCCGACCGTTGCGCGGGCAGCAACTCGTAGTCAGTGCCGAAACCCCCTCGCGGCCGTACGTAGTTCCGTCGCCGCCGCCGAGCGGCGGGCGCGACTGGTCCGAGGAGTTGTTCCACCAGCGGGACACCGCCATCGCCGAAGCCGAGGTGCTGCGGCTGGAGTTAAAGGATCTCGCCGAGCAGCGGGACGCGCTGACACTGCGACTGGCTGAGGTGGCGGTGCTCAACGGCCAGATGGCGCAGGAGAACGCCCGGCTTCGGGAGCGGCTCCAGCAGATCGTCGAGCTCCACACCGACTCACCGGCCGGAGTGTGTCCGTCCTGCGGCCGCATCGGCGAGCAGTCCGACACCGACGACGGGTTGGTCAACTGGCCATGTCCGACGGTGCAGATCGCCAACCCGAGGGCGGCGTGATGGGCGACAAGCCGACCGTCGTCGAGGCGCTGTCCGCGGTGATGACCGCGATCAAGGCCGTCGGGAAGGGCGAGCGCAACCAGGCGCAGGGTTACAACTTCCGGGGCATCGACGCCGTGGTCAACGCCGTGTCTCCCGCGCTTCGGGACAACGGCGTCGTCGTCGTGCCCGTCGTCGAGGACGTCACCTACAACGTCGTCGAGGTGGGCCAGAAGCGCACACCAATGCGTGAGTGCACCGTCCGCGTCCGGTACGTCTTCCACGGGCCCGGCGGCGACACGATCGAGTGCGTCACCGTCGGGGAGGCGATGGACTCGGGCGACAAGGCGACACCGAAGGCCATGTCAGTGGCGTTCCGGGTGGCGCTGCTCCAGGCGCTGTGCCTGCCGACCGACGAGAAGGATCCGGATGCGGACGCCTACGAGCGCGCGCCGAGGACCGAGTACGACCCGGTGGAGCAGGAGGTCCTCGTCACCGGTTGGCTGGCTGAGATCTCCGACGCGGCCGACACGGAGGCGCTGGGTCGGATCGGCAAGCAGCTGCAGGTGGCTCGGCGTAAGCAGCCGGGCGAGGACGGAGCGCTGTCGAAGGCGTCCTACGACCACTGCGTCCAGGCCGGCGCCAAGCGCAAGGCCGAGTTGAACGGAACGGCCGCATGATGCCGTTCGAGTGGACCGACAGCAACTACGTGTGCGTCCGATGCTGCAAGCGGATGGTTGTTGAGCACGGCCAGCACGAAGACTCAGGCCAGTTGGTTGAGACACACCACTGCCTCAACTGTGGCCGGACCTACGACTCGCAGCCAGAACGTCGCCGGTCTCCGGACCTTCCCGAAGCCCCGGCGAGGTCGCTGTTGATCACGCTGGAGCAGATGGTCGAACTCCGTACCCGAGGTCTGGACCGGCCGGAGTTCCTACGTCACCAGCCGGGACTACGGGAAATCGTCGAGGAGTGGGCCGATGCCTGACGAGTGGATCGTCGTGAACGGGCACGTGCTCGGCCAGTGCGCCTACCTGCGCTCGCTCGACAAGCCGTGGGAACTCCCCGACCCGTGCGACTGCCGCGACCCGCTGGAGGACGACCTGATCTGGGGCCAGCCGGAACCGGACTGGGACGAGGGCATGCACGTCGCGATGGACAACACGCTGGCGCCAGACATCAGCACGTTCTCGCCGAGGCTCTTGACTCGCGCGGAGGTTCCCGATGCAGCGCTCTAGCCTCCCGCGCCGGACCGGGTTGAAGTCCCGGATCCGGCCCGCCGTACCGGATGCCCTTAGGAAGGCCCTCGTAGCCCGCTCAGGCGGTGTGTGCGAGGCTGCGTTGCCCGGATGCCTGGGTACGGCCACGGACCCGTGCCACCGCGTAGGACGCGCACAGGGCGGCGCACACACGCTTGAGAACCTGTGGCACGGATGCCGGATGTGCCACGACTGGACGCATGCCCACGTGGCCGAGGCGAGGGATCTCGGGCTGATCCTGAAGTCCTGGCAGAATCCCGCCACTACGCCGATGGCCTACCGCAACCGGGGCTGGGTGCTCCTCGGTGACGAGGTGACGTGGCTGTGACGTACCTGCTGGAGTTCCCGGCACCGGCGCCTTGGCTGAACAGCAACGGCCGGACGGACCGGAGGGCGCAGACCCGCGACCGACGGTTGTGGCGGGACGCGGCACACATCTGGGCGCGGTCGAAGAAGCTGCCGAAGCTGCAGCGGGCGCATATCACCGCCACCCTGTCGTTCCCGAACCACCGCAAGCGGGACATCGGCAACTACGCCCCGACCATGAAGGCCGCTGTCGACGGGTTGATCGACTACGGGTTGCTGCCGGACGACTCGGACCAGCACCTGGTCGGCCCGGACCTGCGTCCAGGGACTAGGCAGTGCACCGCGTACGGCTGGGTGGAACTCGAGATCCGGGAGCTGCCGTGATCGACGTCGACTGGCTGACGAAAGCGAGCTGCCGCGGCCTGCCGCCGCACTGGTGGGAAGTGGCATCGTTCGGCAACACCCAGCGGGCCCGGGACAACGCCCGCGCCCGGGCCATCTGCCGGCGGTGTCCGGTGCAGGAGCCGTGCCGGCAGCGGGCCGAACGGCTCGGCAGTCAGGGCATGATCGTCGCCGGCAAGTCGCTGGACCGGTTGGGCCCGACCACCCGCAGCGGGAAGTACTACCGGACCTGCTCCTACTGCCAGGAGACGTTCGTCGCCGATCACATGAAGCGGATCTACTGCCGCAACTCTTGCCGGGTGGCGGCCGGGAACCGTCTTCGCACCGAGCGGCGCAGGAGTTCGGCATGATCACCGTGCATGTGTTCCTGCCGTCCGGATTCCACACCTACGACGGCGGTAAGCGGATCTGCCGGTGTGGACAGGTGGAGAACTCGCGGTTGCATGACGTACCGGAGACACCGGAAGTCGCCAAGGAGATCGACAAGCGCCGGCTCGGTGAGTCGGAATGATCACGCGCCGCCGATGGAGTGACACCGTTCTCGTCGAGTACCGGGAGGACGGGAATCCGTTCGGCGGCCACCTGGTGCGTGTCCTAGAAACCGTTGATACGCAACAGAATGAGCGTGATTCGAACGCCGGTTCGTGGGAGAATGAGTGGGACCAGCGAGATGGAAGCTCACTGGTCCCGGCTCGTCACCTGAACTCCCCAGGATCGGAGCACCATGACGGTACAACCACCACCCGACACCTGCGCAAGCGTTGAGCGTGTCGCATGAGCGTGCGGGTGATGACCTGGGTGTGGAGCCATTCGCGCTCCAACCCGACCCACCGGCTTGTCCTGCTGGCGATCGCTGACTGCGCGAACGACGCCGGAGAGCAGGCGTACCCGTCCGCCGCGACGCTGGCCAAGAAGACCGGCTTGTCCGAGCGCGGTGTGCGCGCGGCATTGGCCGGACTCGCGACTCTCGGCGAGCTTCAGATCGACTACAAAGCTGGCCCGCGCGGTTGCAACCGCTACCGCATCGTCATGAAAGACCCTGCACCAGATGCCGGGTCCGACACCCTGCACGAGGTGCACAGTGCACGAGGTGCAGGGTCTACCCGGCACGAGGTGCAGGGAACCCGGCACGAAACGACAGGGAACCCGGCACGAGGTGCCCCCGAACCATCAGAGAACCGTCCTACTACGTCAGTAGAACCGTCAGTACCGCGCAAGCGCGGATCGGCGACGAAAGGGACGCGGATACCGGACGACTTCGCGGCGACAGCCGACATGATCGCTTGGGCGAGAACGAACACACCGTTGGTCGGGATCCGCGAGACTGCCGCGTTCGTCGACTACTGGCGCGGCCAACCGGGTGCGCGTGGCGTCAAAGCCGATTGGCCGGCCACATGGCGCAACTGGATGCGCCGGTCGCAGAAGGACGCGGAATCCGGTCGCACGAACGGACGCGCTTCGTCGATGGTCGAGGTCAACGGCATGCGGCTGCGACCGGAGCGGGCCGAGCAGATCGCGCGTCGCGCAAGGTTCATGACCGATCAACCCGCGCTGGAGGGACCGCGGTGACCCCGCTGGAGACCCACGACCTGCTGACGTTCATCTCGGCGTACGACAATCGCCGATTCGACGACGCTACGGTCTATGCATGGAACGAGGCGCTGGGTGACGTCTCGTTCGAGGATGGCCGTCGAGCCGTGATCGAGCACTTCGCCAACTCGACCGAGTACCTGATGCCGGCGCACGTTCGTCTCGGTGCGATCCGGATCCGCAACGATCGGCCGCCACCGACCCGGCTGGAGATTGAGGCCGCGCCCGCCGTAGCCGTGGAGGACCGCAGCGAGGAGACGAACGAGCTGATCCGCCAACTGCGGGATTCGCTGCCGAATCTTGGCCGCGAGGTGTTCCGGCGTCCGGAGTGGATCCGGCACCGGAAGCTGCGCGATCGCGAGTGGGAGGCGACGCCGAATCCGCACTTCGTTGCGCTTCCACCGCCCGACGGCCACCCGCTACCGGAAGAGGCGGAGGCGTCGTGAGGGAAGTGGTCAACACCTGGGAGGTCCGGCCAGCCGGCACAACCGTGCTGTGCGCTCGCTGTGGTGGTCACTTCATCAACGATGCCGAGGGCATCAAGGCACACATCACTGTCCTCGGCCACCGTCCAACGAGGGGAGCGGACTGATGCAGTTGGCACTGCTGGACCCGCCGGTTCTGGCTCCCATTCCCCGATGCCGAATGTGTAGCCGTGCCGCGCGCTGGCTCGTCCCGCGCCGCACGTTCGCCGCCTACTGCGACGGCGGCCATTGCGGCAACCAGGATCGCCTATGCCGATCTTGTGGTCAGCCGTTCGTGGTCAATGTTGCTGGCGCGAGTCACGTGTACTGCGCCAAACACGTCCAACGGCGCCCAGCGAGCGGTTCCACGCCCTGTGCATGGTGCGGCCAGTCACTCGGCCGACCTCGGGGAGGCGGTGTTTGGCCGTACATCTGCGCCGACTGCACCTACCCAATCCGCCACGTCGTCGATCGACTCAAGAAGCACCACGTTGACCACGACCGAGCGCGGCGGCTGTTGGCGGACATCGGGTGCGAGATCTGTGGGCGTGACCTAGTCAACACGTTCAGGGACTCGGCCGGAAAGGTTCGCACCGAACTCGTCGTCGACCATGACCATCTGTGTTGTCCGGGCGAACAGTCTTGCGGCCGGTGCGTCCGGGGTCTCATCTGCCGGCGCTGCAACTCGGCGCTCGGACTCCTGGAGAACGATGCCGGACGCGCCAGAGCAGTAGCCAGCTACCTGACCGGCCTACCCGCTGACGGCCATCCCGTCCCGGACACCGAGGAGTCAGCATGACGCATGTCGAAACCGTCGAGTTCGAACCCGGCGACCCGCACAACGACCAGATGGCCGCTCGCGCCAACGACGAACTCGACCAGCACCTGAAGTCCGTCCGGGACACGCTTACGCAGGCTGCCGGGTCGACGACCGATGCCATGACGGTCGTCGCGGTCACGCTGATCGAGAACGACGACCTCTATCCGCGTGACCGGTTGGCGTCGATTCTGGCTGCTGCGCTCGTTCGGCTGGCCGGCTACCCGATGCCAGAGGAGTCCGCATGAGCCAAGATCACGTTACGGTTGCCTGCGCGGATAGCGCGGTCCACTCGCATGACGGCGGCAAGACCAGTTGCCGACTTGGCCGTCAGTTCACGACCCGTTTCCCGTTGCGCTGGGCCAGGCCGAAGATCTACACCAATCTGCGCGCTCGGCGTTACCGGTTCGCCGTTCGGCTGAACCGGTACCCGGGCTGCGTCATCGGTGCCGAGTTCCAAGTTGGAGCTCGGGCGTTCGGGCTGCTGTGGGGGGCTCCCGGTAAGCCGATAGAGGTTCTGGTGGAGGTGGTGGAGCCGTGAGCGAACTGGACCTGACCGAAGCCATCGAGGCGGGCCGCGCGGCGATCTTGGGCCATGTGATCTGCATGCCGAGTGCCGAGACTTGCGGGTGCTACGACGTGGCGATCCGTGCTGCTGCCCCGATCATCGAACGAGCGGTGCGGGGCAAACGAGGCTCGATTGAATGGCCCAGCGGGTCGCTTACCGAGCGCCGGGCGATCTTCGTCTACGAGGGTGCACGTATCGCGGCCGCAGGCGCGGAAGCCCCTATCGTGCCCGAACGGTGGTCCCAGCGGGACGACGCTTTCCGCGCCCAGTTTCTGGACGTCATCGACATGATGTGCGGCCCGGCCCGTAAGTCGTCACCCGAAGAACTGCACGACGACTGGGTCAAGGCGTACGAGGCGATGGGCTGGAGGTACGGATCGACTCGCGACGTTGAGGCGAGGACTCATCCGGACATGGTGCCGTACGACCAACTCGGCCAGTTGGAGCAGGACAAGGACAGCGTGTTCGTGGCGCTGTGTGAGATCGCCCGACAGTGGATCCGGGAGGCCAAGTGAACGAGACAGCCCCGGAGCCGTTCATGATCGGCGAACAGGGACCCGAGGAGTTCCCCGGCACAGGATTCGGCGCCGCGCAGCCGCAGATCGACCGCATGGCCGCCGAGGGCTTCGAGATCGTGCCAGCAGTCCAGACAGCCCCGGAAACGGCCCTGAGAGCCACGGAGACAGGCGAACGGCCAGAACTCGACCTGGACCGAATCGCCGAGTTCTGGCTGCGCCAATGCGGCAGTTGCGACGCCGGGATTCCCGCATGCTGTACTCACCCGGACGAGGACTACCGGCCAGTGATGCTCCGTCTCGTCGAGGAGATCCGACTCCTTCGTGGCAGCCTGAAGGCTCAACCCGCCGCGCTTCGTGAGGCTGGCTGGGTAGACCCAGAAGAAGCAGCACGGCTGCGGTCGGACTACTGGCGGGCGCGCGAAGATCGCTCCCAGTTCATGGGCGAGCGCGACGAGGCCCGGGCCACGAAGGACATGCACAAGGAGCGGGCGCAACAGGCCATTGCCGAGCGGGACGCCCTGCTACCCGTCGCCGAGGAAGTAGCACGGCTGCGCGGTGAGGCCGAGAAGTGGCGCGAGACGGCGCTCGAACTCGATCGGCAAGCCAGCCACAACATGGTCGCCTTCCGAGAGTTGATGGGCCAGCGGGACGCCCTGGTGACCGTCGTCGAAGCAGCGAGAGCGTACGAGCGCGCTTGGACTGAGTTCGCTGACGGTACCGTCCCGCCGTCGGATGCCGATCAATGGACGCGCGTTCGGGTCGCCAAGGCACAGGCGCATCAGGTTCTTCTTGACAGCACGCGCGCTCTGGACTCCGGCACCCGAGAGGAGAGCACCGATGGGTGACCTGAAGCGCGGCCGCTGCGCCGAGTGCGACCGGTCGATCACTCTGACCAAGGCCGGCGTCATGCGGGATCACGTCGGTGATGTCTGGATCAGCGGCTACCGGCAGCAGTGCAAGGGCGTAGGCCAGCCACCGGTCGAGGTGCTCGTGTCCGACTTCGATCGTGGCTATCGACACGCTATCGCCGTCCTGCGGCATCAGGCCGAAGTGTGCGTCGCCAAGCACCGACCCGTTGAGGCCAAGGACCTTCGCGCGGTCGCCGACTTCCTGGAGTCCCGTCTGGCCGGGGAGCAGTCGTGAAGGTCAAGGTCCTGTACTCGATCGCCGGCACCGTGTCCCCGCTGAAGATCACCGGACATCGGATCACCGTCCAGACGTTTCGCGAACGCAACCGCGGCGACGTCCAGGCCCGCGTCGCCGTGTTCGACCGGGCCGGCCGCAAGATCCGGGCGGTGCACCTGTCCGACGTGCACTCGATCGACCAGGACTGCCGGAGCAAGCCGTGACCGATAACGATCTGCACACCCGGCTCGTCGCCGCACTCCAGGCCCGGCTGGAGAGGGCGAGAGCGGCCAAGCTCCGGACTGGGTGGTATCCGGCCGACTGGCTGTGCCGCGAGACCGAGATGCCGCCGACGGATGGCGTGTTCATCGCCGCCAACGATCCCGCCACCGAGATCCGGCGGGTTGAGGCGCTACTGCAGGTAGTGGAGCGGCACGCGCCGGAGGTCGTGACGTACGCCCTCGGCGACGAGAACGTCGAGTGCCACGAATGCGCTGAGAGCTACCCATGCTGGGACATCCGGGACATCGCTGCGGGTGAGGGGATCGAGCCGTGAGAGAGCCGAAGCCGCTGGACTTCGACGAGCCGACCGTGGTCTCGATGCTTGCGGCACTGCTGACGTGCCCACCGGACAAGCGGACGGACAGCGTGGCCGTCGTCGTGAAAGCTCTCGTTGAGGTGGTGGAGCCGTGACCGACGTGGTGCCATCGCTTACGATCTTGCAACCGGATGAGCGCATCTTCCGCTACTCCGTGCCGGTCGATGACCAGTGGCACGAGATCGCACTGCAGGGCAACCCGCTGGCGGTGGACTGCCGCGACTCCCGTGTAGTCGAGTTCTGGGCTCGCGAAGGCGGGTTCGAGAAGAAGCGGTGGTTCCGGGTGGTCGGTACGGGCCAGCCGCTGCCGTACGGGCCGTACGGCGCACCGTGTGACCAGATCTACTGGGGCACCGCACTCAGCCCAGCCATGGAGCCGTTCGCGAAACGCGGTTCGCTGGTTTGGCATCTCGTTGGTTTCGGCCTCGGGGCCTGGCTCGATCACCGGAGTGGGCGATGATCCTGTGTGCTTCACCGCGGTGTCGAGGTAGAGGACACCAACCCACCTGCGTCGACGACGGGTGCCGGGGCTGCCTACCCCGACCAGCAGCCGACGGGAGGAACCTGTGCGAACTCTGCACCCGGTGGCTGGCCGAGGACGCCATCCAGGCCGCGTTCCTCTACGGGGAGCTCGCCGAACGGCTCGCCGCAAGCAACGGGGCGGGGGAGAAGACCTCCGGCACCAGGGACCGGGGAACCCAGCTCAACGGCAAGGCGGTGCAGGCGAGAACCCTGATCCGGCACACCCTGGTGTCCTGGTGCCTGCTCATCGCCGAGGAACGCGGTATCAGCACGCCGGCGGATGAGGTCAAGGCCATGGGGGACTATGTGGCGCTGCACGCGGTGTGGCTGTCGGCCTACACCGCGGCTGGGGACTGCTCGGACGAGCTGCACACCCTGGCCCACGGCTGGCCGAGACGGGCGGCCTACCCGAACCCGGCCAAGGTGGTCGAGATCGGCCCTTGCCCCAAGGCGGGCTGCACCGGAACCATCACCGCCATCGTCCGGGCCACCGACTCGCTCTACCCGTCGGCGGTGGAGTGCGACGCCATCGGCGAGGACAACCTCGAGCCGCACATCTGGCCCTGGGGCGGCGACGACTTCGACGGACTCACCAGAGACCTGCGAGCAGCGAAGGTACCGGCATGAAGAACGGAATCGCCTTGATTGTCGTACTCCTGCTCGGCCTCGGTGCTGCCGCATGGGGACTCACGGCCATCGACGCACCCTCGCTCCTGACGGCCGGCGCCTGCTTCGCCCTCGGTATGGCAATCACGGCGGTGTTCGACCGGACCTTTGGAACCGGGACCAGACGTTGACGTTCAATCCGGTGGAGTACGGCTCAGCCAGATCCCTGGCCGAGTTCTACTGGGTGAAGATCACCTACGTCTACGCCCTCGCCAGCAAACACCAGTGGAGAAGGATCCGGGTCGATGGGGAACTCAGATACCACGTCGAAGACGCCGAAGAAGCGCTGAGACCAGGCAGGACACGCCGCCTCAGGGCGGTGCTTGACAGAGATCAAAGAGGCTAGTTAGATTCGAGAACTATGGTGGGGCTCACCACGCACTCACGGTGACAGACCAACCCCACGGGTCGGCGCCCTGCTTGTGCCCTACCCCCCTAGTATAGGGAGGGACGATGGGACCAGGCAAGCCTGGACCACCCAACCGTGAGGAAGCCATCCAGCGCAGAGCTGATGTGTGGCAGGCCAAGGTGCACGAAGGACTCACCCAGGCTGAACTGGCCAAACGGTTCGGATGTAGTCAACAGCGGATCAGCCAACTGTTGAGCGAAGCGGCTGCGGAGATAAGTCAGGCCACGTCGGAGGAGGCTCGGAAAGAGCTGCTGGACAAATTGGCCAGACTGCAGCAAAGGGTGCAGCAGCTACTGCACCAGGCCGAGCAACGGGACGACGCGAGCACGGCGCTGGGTGCGGTGGACAGGCTGCTGAAGGTGGCCAGCCAGATCGCCGACCTGACTGGTGCACGAGCGCCGACGCAGGTGGAGAGCCGGCAGTACAGCTACTCAGTGAACGGTGTGGACCCTGAGGTGCTGAAGTGAGCGCACCATAGCGGTCATTATGGTGTAGCGCTGGCCAAGGTCAACAAGCCACTGACCAGGCCGAACTCCCAAAAGTTGATCGAGGCCGTCGAATGTTCGTCAGCGGGTACTTGTGAGGGTAGCCGTACCGTCTTACGCTACCTCTCCGGGCGCCGCCGCGGGTTGCGCACGGTGGTTGGGCTGTCGGTCGTGAGGGGTCTCAGGGGAGCATTCCTGGGAGTGCGCAGCCTCGCCGCGAACCACTTCACCTCTGGCGCATGGCAGGCAGCAGAAGTCCAGGTGCTGGGCGGAACGGCCACAGGCCCAGGTGGCACACGTGATCATGATCTCCCCCTCAACGCTTCGGTGAGTATCTTCACGGCCGCTTGCCTTCTTTGGCGATCATGGTAGCGATCATCTTCCTGATGAGGTCTGACCGGGTGGTGTTCTGCTCTCTCGCTAGCTGGTCGAGCCAGTCGATGCCGGCCTGGTGCAGGCGGATGGTGATGGTGGGTTTCGGGGGGCCGGGGCGGGGCATCAGGTCAGCTTCCGCGCTACGTACTGGTCCCGGGCGAGGTCGTAACCCTCGACGATGTACCACTCGCCTCTGATGACGAACTCTTCCCCGCGCCTTTTGCCACTGCCGATCTGCTCGGCCGGGATTCGGTACAACTCGACGTCTGTGCTCATGCGTAACACGGTACGCGGGTCGCTGGGTAGTGTCTTACGACTCGCCGGGAGGGCTGGTGCGTACTCCCTCCCTCGCAGCACGGGTGCAACTCAGCCGGCAGCGGCTACTCAACCATCCGGGGCACCCCGACCAGAAGGTCCACGGCGGGGGTGGAGGAGACGACTTCGACGATGACCCGGACGTCGGTGAATTGGACGAGGGTGGTGAAGGCTATGGCCGGGACCCTAGCGGTCTCGACTACACCGAGAACGACGTCGACATAGAGACTGGTGAGCCGAAGTTTTCGCCTGAGTACCGCGAGAAGTACGGCCAAGTAACCAGCGAGAGTGTCCACGACTCGGCAGCGGGGCATCCGATCGCGGTCGTGGAAACATCCAAGGGCGCTTACCTGCACGTCGGGAGCGACGAACGGGGCACCAAGAATCGCGAGGTCATCCAGGAGTTCACCAAGAAGGAAGCTGGCAAACTCGGCACTGAGGTGTTCGCGGTCTACAACGGCGACAAGCCGACAGGCGGCGCGGCCGGGGTAACTGTTCGGCCCAACAGCTCCAACCCGACCCAGGATGGTGTCACGATCCAGTGGGCCAACGGCCGCACGGACAGTTTTGATGGCGAGGCCGGCAACGACGCCGCGTTCGAGTTGCAGGAGAGTTTCTCCATCTCCGGCGGAACGGCGTGACCCAGACCCTCACCCACTCCTACACCCCCCGCGGCGTGTTGAAGGACCTGTTCTCCTGCCGCGCTGGTGAAGTCCTGGTGGCTGGTCCGGCGGGGACGGGCAAGTCGATGGCGTGCCTGCAGAAGCTGCACATGGCCGCGCTCGTCAACCCCGGCATGCGTGGGCTGATCGTCCGCAAGACCCTCGCCAGCCTGGGAAGTACCGCGCTGGTGACGTGGCGGACCCGGGTCGTGGCCGAAGCGCTCGCGTCGGGGATGGTCCAGTTCTACGGGGGAAGTCCCCAGGAGTCACCCCAGTACCGGTACGCCAACGGGTCGGTGATCGTGGTCGGGGGGATGGACAAGGCCATCCGGATCATGTCCTCGGAATATGATCTTGTGTACGTGCAAGAGGCGACCGAGCTGCTCGAGGACGACTGGGAGTCCCTGACCACCCGCCTGCGGCACGGGAAGATGACGTTCCAGCAGCTGATGGCCGACTGCAACCCGGCCCAACCCACCCACTGGCTCAAGGCCCGCGGCGACAAGGGCGTGACCACCGTCCTAGAGTCGCGGCACGAGGACAACCCGACCCTGTATGCCGACGACGGCTCCCTGACCGACGTCGGCGCGAGCTACATCGGCAAGCTCGATGCTCTGACGGGTGTCCGGTACCTGCGGCTGCGCAAGGGTGTGTGGGCGGCGGCCGATGGAATGGTGTTCGAGGAGTACGACCCGTTCGTCCACCTCGTGGACCGGTTCCGGATCCCCGACGACTGGACCCGCTGGTGGACGGTCGACTTCGGCTACGTCCACCCGTTCGTGGCGCAGCAGTGGGCCGAAGACCCCGACGGACGGCTCTACCTCTACCGGGAGATCTACCGGACCAAGCGGACAGTCGACCAGCACTGCGTGGACCTGCTGTCCTTCGGGGACACCAAGGAGATGCGCAAGGTCAACCCACCGCCCACCCGCAGGGACTACAAGTACACCGGCGAGAAGAAGTACGCGTGGCAGGGCCGGTTGTGGAACGAACCCAAACCCCGGGCCATCATCTGCGACCACGACGCCGAAGGCCGCGCCGTCCTCGAGCGCGAGCTCGGCATGTCCACGGTGGCGGCGAAGAAGACCGTCACCGACGGCATCCAGGCCGTCCAGGCAAGGCTGCGGCCGGCCGGCGACGGGAAGCCCCGGATCTTCATCATGCGCGACGCCGTGGCCCAGGTCGACGAGGAACTGGCGGACGCGAAGAAGCCCACCTGCACCGCCGACTCGATGCTGTCCTACGTCTGGGACACCGGCATCGGCAAGCGCCCGAAGGAGCTTCCATTGAAGATCGACGACGACGGCGCCGACTGCGTACGCTATATCGTCGCCCACCTGGACCTCAAGTCACGGGCCCGGATCCGGTGGCTGTGATCGACCTACGCGCCCGCGCGTGGGGGCGGGTCGAGGCGATCAGGGCTGGGAAGTACGGCCCAGTCCTCAATCACCCGGGACACGGTGACCAGAAGAGCCACGGGCGTAAGGGTGGGAGTGGAGTTCCGGTCCGGGGCCGGGATGTGAGCCGCGATCACGAACTGATGGCTCGGATTCACAACGCGACCACTGACGAAGACGGTCAGTGGATCGAGTCGTCTCGGGGGGACCTCGCGTTGGTCGGCATTGCGCGGGAGCAGGGGTTCGACGGCCCGGCGACCGTGATGTCCACCGAGGACTTCGACCGCGCCGTAGCAGAGAGCGGCCACGCGGTCATGTACCGGGGCGTGAACCCTGACAGTTTTTGGGGTGAGGGCAAATGGGAGCGGCGCACTGGTGCTGAGGTCCACGCCCAACTTCGCGAAGGCGACTACCAGCCAGGCTTCGGAGTGTTCGGCAACGGACACTACTTCGCCACCGACTCGGCCAAGGCCGAATCCTTCTCCGATGGCCAGCCGGGATCTCTCGGACGCTACGCCTTGCACGCCCAGGCGAGGGTCATCGACTACACCGACCTGCTCAGCGAGTACGGCGCCTTCTTCGACTCCGACTATTCGTCGTCGCCGGTGGGAACCCAGGACGTCACCGGCGACTTCGGGCGGTACGCCGCGAGCAAGGGTTACGACGCCATCCGTGTCCCCGTTGGTACGCGCATGAGCGGCGGTGGAACTGTTCAGCGAGAGGAGTGGGTGGTGTTGAATCGCACCGCTCTCATCGCCGACGGTGGCCCGGGATGAGTCCGGGACTCTCCCGCCAACTCGGGTTGGTCCTCGGCCGTCACTATGTGCGCCCGGACGAACGGGAAGCGGTCATCGGGGCCGCCCTTGGCGCTGAGACGTGGGACGACCTGCCGCCGGAAATCCGCTCGCTACTCGGCGAGATCGAACAGCGCGGGGCCGGGCCGTGACTTTGCATTCGCTCCAGACGCCCGGCGTTTCCCAGACTTTCAAAGTTCCCCCCCGGACCCCACAGTTGCGGAGTTCCGGCATCGCGTGAAGTTCCTGACCCGCCGCCCGTTCCTCGTCGGTCTCCTGCAGGTGTTCGGCCTGTCCGCCATCTCCGTCGGTGTCGGCATGTGGCTGCTGCCGTTGGGTGTCATCGTCGCCGGTGTCTCGCTGCTGTGGCTTGCCTGGGGGGTGTCCGATGACGATGCGCCTGCTCGCCGGTGACTTCCGAGGTGAGGTGGAAGCCTCCCGCGCGCGCATGGCAGCAGTGGTGGCGGTGCTGAACCACCCAGGGCACGACCAGAAGAGTCACGGCCGCAAGGGCTCGGGCGGCAACACAGACCTAGCGCGCCGCGAGCGCGCCGTCTCCGATGCCGCGGCCTCGCGGGTGGTATCAAGCCGTGAGTTGGGGGGCGGGAGCACGGACGCGACCACTCGGCTAGAAGAGCATGAGGGCGGCACGATAGTTACGAAAGACTTCGACGATACCCATGGCTACGCCGCCGACCAGGTTGACGCCGAGGTGCTTGGAAGTAAGGTTGCGGCAGCGATCGGTGTGGCAGCGCCGGCGGTTGTGCAAACGTCAGATACCGCAATAGCCATGGAGCACATCCCGGGAAAGACGGGGCAGGACATATACGGAGAAGGGGGCCCTCCGACTGCGGTTGTGGACAGCGATCAGGGACGTCTGATGGGCGTTCTTGACATTGTCATTGCGAATGGCGACCGCCATCCGGGAAACACGGTTATCGGCGACGACGGAACCATAACGGCAATCGACCACAGCCTTTCGTTCGACGACCTTGGTGACAGCGCACTTGACTGGGACACCGGAACTAACAGTCCATTTGCCTCACACTTCGTGACGAGGCCGGAGTGGTCCAACGAACTCACCAAGAATGACATGAGCCCTGGCGACATGGCCATCATCCGGACTCGGTTACGGGCGCTTGGGCCAGATTTCCGGGCTGCGGGTCGCCAAGAGTGGTTCGACGGAATGATGGCCCGCGTCGATGCGCTCGCCGCCAATGCGACCGGTGAAAGGTCCAGGCTCCCGTGACATCGCGCGAACTCCGCAATGTAGAGACCGATAGCAAACTGGGCCTTGTGCGGTACGAGTCGGGGCAACTGTCGTTTCAGGGCGGAGCTGGGGCAATATTCGCGAGAAAGATTGCCCTGTACGGCGAGCAGGTGCTTGGCGCGGACCTGATGGCCAACGGGTGGTCGAATGGCTATCTATATCTAGGGCCACCTCGGTGAGGTCGCTCCTCGGTCCACTGCTGAACTCCTCCCCCGTCCCGCTGGCCGCGCGCGCCACGTCGCTGCTGTTCCCCCAGACCAACCACAGCAACGCCACCGCACAACTGCGGGCGATGGGCACCGTGGGAACGCTGTTCGCGACGGTGGGAATCCTCGCCAACGCGACCTCCCAGGTGGAGTGGAAACTCTGGCGCAAGGCCAAGTCCGGGCGCCGGGAAGACCGGACCGAGGTCACCTCGCACGCCGCGCTTGACCTGTGGCAGAAGCCGAACAAGTTCACCACCCGCCAGGAGATGGTCGAGTCCGGCCAGCAGCACCTCGACCTGACCGGCGAATGCTGGATGGTCGTCGGCCGTAGTCCCAAGGCGAAGATCCCGCTCGAACTGTGGCTGATCCGCCCCGACAAGATGGCCCCCGTCCCGCACCCGACCGACTTCCTGTCGGGCTACGTCTACACCGGACCGGACGGGGAGAAGGTCCCCCTCGGCATCGAGGACGTGCTGTTCATCCGGATGCCGGACCCGATGGACCCCTACCGGGGCATGGGACCCGTCCGCTCGATCTTCACCGACCTGGATTCCTCGCGCGCGGCGGCGGAGTGGAACCGCAACTTCTTCGCCAACGACGCCTCCCCCGGTGGGGTGATCGAGTTCCCGGAGGGGATCTCGGACGAGGACTTCGACCAGTTCAGTGCGAGGTGGCGGGAGCAGCACCAGGGCGTGAACAACGCCCACCGGGTGGCGATCATCGAGCACGGCAAGTGGGTCGACCGCTCGTACTCGATGCGGGACATGCAGTTCGCCGAGTTGAGCAAGGTGTCCGACGAGAAGATCATGCAGGCGTTCGGCATCCCGAAATTCGCCTTGGGTCTGATCGACGACGTCAACCGGGCCTCTGCCGAGTCGGCCACGGCGTGGTTCGCCAAGCGGCTGACCGTCCCCCGCCTGGAGCGGTGGAAGGCGATGCTCAACCACGATCTTCTGCCGCTGTTCGGTGCGACGGACGTGGAGTTCGACTACGAGAACCCTGTCCCCCCCGACTCCGAGGTGTTCAACGCCGAACGGGACAGCAAGGTGGCGGCGGCGGTCGCACTGCGGCAAGGCCTGAACGCCACCCCCGAGTCGCTGGTGAAGGCCTACGACCTGCCGACGACGCTGGTGTTCGAGGAACCTCCACCGCCGCCAGCTCCGCCGGCGCCGATCGTTGCACCCGAGCCTGATCCGGACGCCATCGCGGAGAAGGTAGCGAACCTGCTGGAGGCGCGGGTGCGCGATGACGCCCGGCCCCGCCGGGGGTTTCGCCAGTACTGGGACTAGAAACCACCCCGGGCACGACCAGAAGTCGCATGGGCGCAAGAGGTCTGGTGGTGAATCAAAGACCGGCCAGGATGCTCTTGACGCAGCGCCAAGCGGGATGGATCCCCGCCGGGGCCTGACCGCCAGTCAGGCCGAGGCGCTGCAGGAGTACAGGGGATTCTTCGGCTACCGGCGCATCAACGGCCAGCTTCGTGAGGGCGATCCTGACGCGAGGACGACCGAGGATGTTCGGCAGATGGACGAGGCGATGCGGTCCTCTCCACTCTCCTCGGACGTGACCGTTTACCGCGGAGTCGGCGACGGAGAAGTCCTCTTTGGCGGTCACTTCGCCGGCGATATGACCGGGCTGGAATGGTCCGACCGCGCATTCACCTCGACTACCGCATCAGAGGCGAGCGCGACAAGCTACTCGCAGCACGGCCTGGGTCGCACCGGATCGGGGCCGGTTGTCATGAGCATCCGAGCGGCGAGGGGAACGGGGGCCGTTCAGTTGTCGCAGATGGACGAAGACGGCCGAGGAAGCGAACTGTTGCTGGATCGAGGACTTGCATTCCGGGTCACCGCCGACCATGGCGTCGTCGATGGCGCCCGGCGAATTGACGTCGAGATAGTCCGGTGACTGAGGCCCAGTTAGCCGAACGTTGGGCTCTTGACGAGGAACTTCTGGCTAAGTTCCCGGTGTCGATCGAGACCCCCGCCACCGCTGGCGTGGCCAACCGCATCCTGAACATCGACCCTCGCTCCATCGACCTGTCCAGGGTTCAGCGAGACTGGGAACGAGCCCTCGACGCCCTCCTCGACCAGTGGGGTGGCATCACCGCCGCCCAACGTAACCAGATCGTCGACCAGGTCCGCTCCGCCGTCACGTCCAACGACGTCGCCGCACTGGCGCGACTGTCCGTCTCCACCACAGCGGCCGAGCAAGCCCTCGTCGAGGCGATGACGGACATGTCCCTACGGGCCGCTGAGCGGGTCGTGGAGGAAGCTCGCGCTCAGGGTGTGCGGATCGACCCGGTCGCCACCGACACCGCCCCGTTCGCCCTCACCGCGGCCGCGTTGGCGGTCCTGCTCGCGCAGGGGTTGACGAACTCGGCTGGCCGGGAAGCGCTGCGGAGGTGGAGTCCCACGGCAACGGGCGACGAAGTCTCGGCAGCGGTCGGTGAGCATCTCGCCTCGCTGTCGGACTCGTTCCTCGCGGCGAACCTCGGCAACGCCCTCACCTCGGCGCAGAACGCCGGCCGCATCGAGACGATGATGGCCCACCCGGACATCGCGATCTACGCGTCCGAGGTGATGGACGCCAACACGTGCAGGTTCTGCCGCGAGGTGGACGGCCGGTTCATCGGCAACGCGAGCGACCCGAACTTCGTCGCCACATACCAGTCGCTGTACCCGAACGGCGGCTACGTCAACTGCGAGGGCGGCAACCGCTGTCGCGGGACCACGGTTGCTGTGTGGCGACCGAAACAGGTGACCACGGTTGAGGAGGTCCAGTGACGAACAACCGTCGTCGCCCCGTGCGCCTGCAGAACCGGACACAGACCCCGCCCGCGCCCACGCGCGCGCGCGACTCCTGGTACCGGATCGAGAACCGCACCGACGAGGTGCCCTCGATCTGGCTCTACGACGAGGTGGGACTGTTCGGAGTCGGCGCCGCCGAGTTCACCAAGGACCTGCGCAACATCCGCGCCGACACGATCGACCTGCACATCAACAGTCCCGGCGGAGACGTCTTCGATGGCGTGACCATCATGAACGCGCTGAAGAACCACCCCGCGCGCGTGAACGTCCACGTCGACGGACTCGCCGCGAGCGCCGCGAGCTTCATCATGATGGCCGGCGACTCCATCAGCATCGCCCGCAACGCCCAGGTGATGGTCCACGAAGGCCATGCGGTGTGCGCCGGGGACAGTCGGGACATGCGCAAGTGCGCGGACCTGCTGGACAAGGTGTCGGACAACATCGCCGACGTCTACGCCCAGCGGACCGGCCACACGGTGGAGCACTGGCGAGACATCATGCGCGAGGAGACCTGGTACACCGCCGACGAGGCGGTCCAAGCCGGGCTCGCGGACAAGGTGTCGGGGGCGACGAAGCCGACCAACACCTGGGACCTGTCGGTGTTCATGTTCGCCGGCCGAGACAAGGCGCCGGACCCGTTCGAGGTGTGGGCCAAGGCGGTCGTGGACTCGACGGACCCAGATCCAACCATCGACCCAGCCGAGATAGCGGCCGCCCCCATCGTCGATCTGACCGGCGATCCACCGGGCCAAGAGCCCGACGACAGCCCGCCCGATGAGGCGGGCTTTTTCGTGCCCGACATCCGCGACACCGTCCGGGCACTGAGCGAGATCCGCGTCGACATGGACCTGCTCCGTGCCGCCGTCCAGATCGGCCTCAACGACGTACCCGCACCTGACCCGCGCCCCGCACCACCCAGCCCGGCAGAAGAGCCGGCCTACACCTATCTGCCGGACGTCCGGCGTGCCTTGAAAGGGGCAGCATTGTGAGCACTGCCGCGACGGTCACGGCCGTCCCGACCAACCAGGCCGAACTGGAGGAACTGCTCTCCGACCAGAAGCGGGTCCAGCAGTCGATCGCCGACAAGACCTTCCCCCAGGTCATCGAGAACTACGCCAGGGCCACCGCCAAGCGGGACATGGACATCAAGGCCCAGGTCCGGGAGCAGACCCAGCAGGTGCTGGCCGAGTTCCTCCGGGAAAACGACCAGGACATCGAGCGGCTCAACCTGAGCCCCAAGCAGGTACTCGCCAAGGGCAGCCCGAAGGACAACCTCTACAACCCTCGGGCCATGGGTGCGCCGCTGGACAAGGACTTCCAGGGCGAGACCGCCATGGCGGACTTCTTCGGCACCATCTGGCACCACGCCCAGCGCACCGCCGACGTCCAGAACAAGCTGAACCGGGTCCGCAACGCCTTCTCGTCCACGGTCCCCTCCGAGGGCGGGTTCCTGATCCCGGAGATCCTGCGCAGCGAGCTGCTGCGGGTATCGCTCGAGACGGCCATCGTGCGCCCGCGCGCGCGGGTCATTCCGATGGAGACGCTGCGGGTGCCGTTCCCGGCCATCGACTCCACCTCAAACGTGTCCAGCGTGTACGGCGGCATCGTCGGCTACTGGACCGAGGAAGGCGCGGCACTCACCGCGTCCTCGGCCAGCTTCGGCCGGGTCGTGTTGGACGCGAAGAAGCTGACCGCCTACACCGAGGTCCCCAACGAACTCATCTCCGACTCGGTCGGGTCGTTCCAGGCGTTCCTGGACCAGCTCTTCCCCGAGGCTGTCGGCTTCTACGAGGACGACGCGTTTCTCAACGGCACCGGTGTGGGCGAGCCGCTCGGCTTCCTCAACTCGTCGGCCGTGGTCAGCGTGGACAAGGAGTCCGGGCAGCCGGCCGACACGATCGTCTGGCAGAACCTGGTCAAGATGTACTCGCGCATGCTGCCCTCGTCGCTGATGCGGGCCGTGTGGCTGGTGCCGCCGAACGCGTTCCCCGAGCTGGCCACGATGAGCCTGTCGGTCGGTACCGGCGGTTCGGCGATCTGGCTCAACAACGGCGCCGCCGGCCCACCGGCCACCATCCTCGGCCGGCCGGTGATCGTGACGGAGAAGGTGCCGAAGCTCGGCGACGCCAAGGACATCTCCTTCGTCGACTTCGGCTTCTACCTCCTCGGTGACCGCCAGGTGATGAGCGCCATGTCCTCGCCGCACTTCAAGTTCCAGAACGACCAGACCGCATACCGGGTGATCGAGCGCGTCGACGGCCGGAGCTGGATCCAGTCCGCCATCACGCCGAAGAACAACGGCGACACCCTGTCGCCCATCGTGACGCTCGCCGAGCGCGCGTAGCCAACGCCAACCCCGGCCGGCAATGAACCCCCGGCCGGGGCCAATTCAGAACAGCGGCAATGAACCCCCGCTGGGAGAGGCAACATCATGGACGCCCTCGGAAGGCTGTTCGACATCGTCCCGGTCGCGGACGGTGTGTTCATCAACGTGAAGGACTGCGGGGGGATCACGTTCCTCGGCGTCCTCGCCGCCGGCGACACGTGGACCCTGCAGGAAGCCACCGCGGCATCGGGTGGCACGGAGCAGAACCTGTCCGTCATCACCAAGTCATACGTCCAGACCACCGGCGCCGGCGCGGACACGTGGACGAAGCTCACCCAGGCCGCCAACGCCGCCGAGGTCACCTCATCGGCGCAGGACGCCGTCGTCATCGAGGTGGACGTCGAGCAGTTGTCGGCCGGGTTCGACTACCTCAAGCTCACCTCGACCAGCACCGGCACGGTGACCGCGATCCTGCGGGACCTCAAGGTGCAGCGCAAGCCCGAGAACCTGCCGGCCCGGGGAGCCTGACGTGTCCAACTTCATCGAAGGCCAGGAGCTGCGCACGCTGCTGCTCGGCCGCCAAGTCAGCAAGTCCACCGGCACGCTGGCCGCCACGACGGTGGCGCTGTTCACCATCGCCGGCGGCGAGTGCCTGATCACCAGCATGTACGGGAAGGTCACCACCGCGATCACGGTGGCGAACTCGTACAAGCTGCAGCTCAACCCGACCACCGGCGACACCGGCGACCTGTGCGCGGCGACCGACATCGGCACCAACGACTCGGCCGCCGGTTCGCTGCTCACGTTCGCCCTGGACACCACGACCGCGCCGCGCAAGCTGATTGCCGGCTCGGCGTCGGGTGGCGGCTACTCCGCGCCGCTGGTGGCTGTGGTGACCACCGGCCAGATCGAGCACGTCTCGGCGGGCACTGACGGGGTGATCACGTGGTTCCTCACGTATGTGCCGTTGACTACCGGCGCGACGATCGTGGCGGCGTGAGTTGACCTCGTACAACCGTGGCACCGAGGGTCGGCTGAACGACATCATGTCGACCCTCGGCACCACCACGCCGTCTCTGTGGCCGTTCTGGGAGTCCACCGGGGTCCGGGTGCGGGGCCTGACCGTGGGTGACCTGACCCCGACGGACACCGACGACACCGGCTTCTCCCCGGCACAGCTGCCGTGCGGGTTGTACTCGTACCACTTCGACCCGACCGGCGACCACCACCTGGCGGGGACTGATCACGCCAACTACTCGTTCGGCAACGGCACGGTCGACACCCCGTTCTCGTGCGGGGCGTGGATCCGGCCCAACTCCATCGCCACCAACGTGATCATGGCCAAGTACGACTCGGCCGGAAACCTCGAAGAGTGGCGGTTCTGGATCGACGGATCCGGCCTGCTTTCCCTCGAACTGCACGACGCATCGGCGTCCACGACCGAGATCGCCGCGTCCACGACCGCGCTCACCGTCGGCCGGTGGCAGTTCGTGGTGGCCACCTACGACGGCGGTGAGACCGCGCCGGTGGTGAACCTGTACGTCGACGCCACGCTGGCCAACGACGGCACCACCACCGAGTCGGGCGCCTATGTGGCGATGGAGAACACCGCCGCGCCGCTGACCATCGGCTGCTCGGGTGTCACCGCGCTGCCGGTGGCCGAGTTCCACGGGCGCATCGCGCTGCCGTTCATCACCGGCAAGGCCCTGTCGGCCGCCGAGGTCACCACCTTGTACGGGTACATGGCGCCGATGGTGGGCCTGACCTGATGCTGCTCGTCTGCGGCTGGTGTACGACGAAGTTCGCGGTCGGCGTCGAGCACTGTCCGCAGTGCGGTAACGCCGACTACTACCCGGAGGGAACCATGGCGAAGATCACCAAGCATGGCGGGGCGTCGCAGGTCGGTGTGGCTGCCGTGGTGGTGGCGGAGTCCGAAGAGCCGGTCGTCGAGACGGAGCCCGAGGAGGTTCCCGCCGACGAGGAGGTGCTCGCCGAACCGCCTTCTGTATACGAGACGTACCTGCTCGCCGACCTGCGCGACGAGTGCCGTGAGCGCGGCCTGGCGACCAGTGGCAACAAGGCCGAGCTCGTGCAGCGGCTCATCGACGACGACGCTCAGGCCGGCGGGCCGGAAGAGGCCGCGCCGGTCGACGACGAGGTTCAGCCCGTCTTCTGATGTCGTGGTACGGGTTGCTGGCGATCCTGCGGGAGAGTCGCGACGAGATCCGGCAGGAACTCCAGCGCCCACCGGAAGCCTGCCCCAACGACGGGGAGCCGTTGGACGCGGGTCCCAGCGGCTCCCTCCACTGTCCTTTCGACGGGTACGAATATCCGCGCGACGGGAGGCTGTGACCGGTGCCGATCACCCGCCCGACGTACGCCACCCGGGAAATGGTCCAGCGGGCCGCGGACATCAAGAAGGCCGCCTACACCTCGGCGCAGATCGACCGGGCGCTCGAATCGGCGTCAGAGTCGGTGGAAGGCATCCTGCACCGACACTTCTATCCGCTGACCGCCACCCGGTACTTCGACTGGCCGAACTTCCAGTACGCGCGGCCGTGGCGGATCTGGTTCGACCAGCACGACTGCGTGTCGCTGTCGTCGTTCACAGCCGGCGGGACGACGGTGGCGAGCACGGACTACTTCCTGCGCCCCGACCACGGGCCGCCGTTCACCCACCTCGAGATCGACCTCGAATCCTCCGCTTCGCTGAGCGCCGGCGCCACCCACCAGCGGGCGCTGGCCGGTACCGGGGTGTGGGCCTACGACTCCAACACCACCCCGGCGGGGATCCTCGCCGAGGCGCTGGACCTCTCGGAGACGGCGGTGGACATCTCCGACGCCTCGCTGATCGGGGTCGGGGACGTGATCCTTGTCGAGACGGAGCGGATGCTGGTCACCAATAAGACGATGCGGGACACCGGGGTCAACATCGACTCCGGGGACTCGCTGACCGCCGCCGCGTCCGACGTCGGGATCACCGTCTCCTCCGCCACGAACATGCCGACCGTCGACGAGGTGATCCTCATCGACTCGGAACGCATGCTGGTGGTGGATGTGTCCGGAACCCTGATGACCGTCAAGCGCGCCTACGACGGGACGGTGCTGGCCACCCACGCGGCCAACGCGGACATCTACGCCCTGCGCACCCTGACCGTCACCCGCGGCGCGCTGGGAACCACCGCGGCCACGCACGCGGACACCACCGCCATCACCCGCCACGTCTACCCGGCGCTGGTGCGGGATTTCACCCTGGCGATGGCGTTGGACCAGTTGACGCAGGAGTCGTCCGGCTACGCCCGCGGCGCGGGTGAGAGCGCCCGCGAGCAGCTCGGAACCGGGCTCGACGGACTGCGCAAGCGGGCCGAGCAGGCCCACGGCCGGAAGGCCCGCAGCCGTGCCGTCTAGCTTCGTCGTCACTACGACCGGGCCGTTGTTCACCGGGCAGGCCGCGGCCGCGGCCCGGGACTACTGCAACGAGTTGGAGAAGGTCGTGGCGTACCAGGCTCTCGCGGACGCGATGGGCATCATGGACGCCAGCTTCCGCAACCCGACCCCGTACTACGAGGTGCAGATCACCGCCCAGCCGCGCGGTGAGGACATGGTGGTCCACGACCGCAAGATCATTTATGGTCCGTGGTTGGAGGCGGCGCTGCGCACCTACCGGCGCGGGAACTTCCAGGGCTACCACTCGTTCCAGCGGGCCGCCGAGTCGGTGCGACAGAAGGTCATGCGACTGGCCCAGCACGTACTGCCGACGTTCCTGCGGCGGATGGGCTGATGGTGGACTCCGCCGCCATCTTCGCCGCCGTCCAGTCCCACGCGCTCGCGACCGGACTCTTCGATGCGGTCAACACCCACCCGGCCACGAACCCACCCGGCAACCAGATCGTCGCTTCGATCACCCTCGGCCAGATCCGCGGCACCGGCAACGTCTCCGGTCTGGCCGCCACCTCGGGTGTCGTCACGCTGATGGAGCGGATCTACCGGACCGTCGCGACCGAGCCGCAGGACCTCATCGACATCGACCTGCTGACGGTCGTGGACAAGCTGTTCGTCGCCTACTCGGGCGACTTCGAGCTCGGCGGGCTGATCCGTAACGTCGACCTGCTCGGCCAGACCGGCACCGCGTTGAGTGCCCAGCCCGGCTGGCTGCAGTGGCCCGACGGCGGCACCTACCGCACCGTTGACATCACGCTCCCATTGATCGTCAACGATCTCTGGACCCAGGCGCCGTAGGAGGTTTGAGTGGCCAAGTCCTCCGGCATGGGCATGAACCTGTACGTGGACGGCTACGACCTGTCCAGCGACGCCGGCAGCCTGTCCCGCATCGGCGGCGGCCCAGCCCCACTCGTGGTCACCGCGATCAACAAGTCGGCCTTCGAACGGCTCGGCGGACTCCGCGACGGGGCGATCGACTTCATGACCTTCTTCGATGTGGCGGCGCTGGCTGAGCACGCCGCGCTCTCGCCGCTGACGACCTCCGACCGGATCGCCACCGCCACCGTCAGCACCACCCTCGGCGACCCGGCCGCGTCGATCGTGTGCAAGCAGGTCGACTACGCGCCCACCCGCGCCGCTGACGGGAGTCTCACCGTCACCGTGCCTGAGCCGGCCAACGGCTACGGGCTGGAGTGGGGTGTGCTGCTCACCGCGGGCAAGCGCACCGACACCGGCGCTACCGCGGGCACGGCGGTGGACTCGGGGCTGGTGGGCGGCAGCGCTTTCGGACTTCAGGCATACCTGCACGTGTTCTCGTTCTCCGGCACCGACGCGACGATCAAGATCCAGGAGTCGTCGGACAACGCCGGCGACGCCTACGCCGATGTGGTGGGCGGCGGGTTCACGACGATCAACGCGGGCAACCCGGCACCGTTCAAGCAGCGCATCGCCACCGCGACGAACCTTGCCGTCGAGCGGTACCTGAAGGTCACCACCACCACCGCGACGTCGTTCACGTCGCTGGTGTTTGCGGTTCAGGTCGTACGCAACGAAGCGACCCCTGTCTTTTAGCCATGATCAACCGGATCGACCCAGCTCTTCCGGCCTACGCCTACAAGACGTACGAGATCACCTCACCGATCTCGACGCACTTCCGGGACGCCACCTGCGACGAGGCCGGCTGTCTGGCCCAGCGCAACGGCTGGGAGACCCGCGTCGACGAGACGACCGACCTCGGCCAGCGGCAGGCCCACTACATCCGCCAACGCTCGGGCCGGCAGTTCACTGAACGCCTCGACGGTGTGACGGTGTTCACGTTCCCCCCCGGCCAGCGGTGCTTCGCCGGCCACAAGGTCCCGCTCGAGCGTCCCGAGATCTACGTGGTCCGCGGCGGGGACTGGCGCGGCAATCCCTTCGGCGACCGCCAGCGGTTGAGCGCGGACGCCTGGGTCAACGACTTCGGTGAGCATCAGGACCGCATCGCGCGAGTCGTCAACGGATAGGAGTTAATCAATGGCCAAGACCACGGGCCTCGGCTGGACGACGCTCTCAGTCGATGACAGCGCAGGCACCCTGACCGACATCAAGAACGACGTGACCAACCTTCAGTTCAGCACGCCCAGGGGCGTTCAGGACGTGACGGGCGTGGATAAGTCGGCGATGGAGCGGCTGCTCCTGCTCGCCGACATGAGCCTGACGTTGAACATGGTGTTCAACGCGACGGGCTCGCATCTCATCTTCCGTACCGTGCCGAGCACCAGTGTGGCGCGTGAGTTCACGTTGACCACAAACGGCGTCTCGCTCGGTGTCACCGGCACGCCGACGCTGCTGTTCACGGACTACAGCCTGACGCGCGCCCAGGACGGCTCGCTAACGAGCACTGCGCCTGGCGTGCTGGCAAATGGCGTCGTTCCCACCTGGTCATAGACCAACGTCAATAGGAGTCCGTAGTGGGATACGTCCCGACCCGCACTACGTACAAACTGGTCTTCGAGGACCCGCAGTACGAGGGTCTCGAGGTACAGACGAAGGCCGGCCGGCTCGGCGACTACATGGAGATCGCTAAGCTTGCCAACGTCGACTGGTCCCCGCCGTACACCGTCGAGCAGCTCGACCAGGTGGAGGAGTTGCTCAAGGCGTTCGCCGGCGACCCGAAGGACCGGAAGAACTACCCCGGCGTCCTGGTGTCGTGGAACATCGAGGACCCGAAGCCGATCCCAGCCAACCTGACCGGGCTGAAGTCGCTGGACCTGAAGCTGGCGATGGCGATCATCGTCGCGTGGATGAACGCCTCCGCGGGTGAGGCAGTCCCTTTGGACCGCGATACAGACCTGGAGGCGTCACTGCCGATGGACGTCGCATCCTGACGGACTGGGAGATCCAGGATCTGCGGTGGGTGGCCGCCATGTGCGGCCGCTTCCACTGTCTTCCGAGCCAACTGAAGGCCGAGCCTGCTAGCGAGTTCCTGGCGATGCTGAGGTTGGAGGGTCGGTGACCCAGCCAAATCTCGTTGAAGTCGTCGTCCGGGTCAAGGACGAGACGCAGCCGGGATTCAAGGCCGTCGAGCAGCAGGCCACCAAACTCGGGTCGTCGTTCAAACGTGTCGGTGAGATCGCCGGCGGCATGCTGCTGGCGCAGGGTATCCAGGCCGGCGCGCAGCGGGCGATGGCGCTGATGCAGTCGACCGTCAAGGCGGCCTCCGACCTCGGTGAGTCCATCAACGCCGTCCAGAAGACGTTCGGCGAAGCCTCCGGCGCGATCGAGAACTTCGGTAAGACCAGCGCCGAGCAGGTTGGCCTCAGCACCCGGGCGTTCAACCAGATGGCGACCCCACTCGGTGCGATCCTGAAGAACCAGGGCCTGGACATTCGCTCGGTCGCCACCGAGACGATCAACCTGACCAAACGGGCCGCGGACATGGCGTCGGTGTTCAACACCGACGTCAACGAGGCGCTGTTCGCGATCCAGGCCGGGTTGCGTGGTGAGACGGAGCCGCTGCGCCGATACGGCGTCACGCTGTCCGAGGTGTCGATCCAGCAGCAGGCGATGGCGATGACCGGCAAGACCGCCGCCAACCAGCTGACCGCGCAGGAGAAGGCGCTGGCCCGGCTGTCGCTGATCTACGCCCAGTCGGCCTCAACCGCGGGCGACTTCCAGGACACCGTGGACGGGCTGGCGAACTCGCAGCGGGTCAGCGCCGCGCAGATCGAGAACGCCAAGGCCGCCATCGGCACCGCCTACCTGCCGATCGCGGCGAAGGCGGCGCAGGTCACCGGCGAGTTGGCCAACGTGTTCGGGGCCCTGCCCGGCCCGGCCCAGATCGCCATCGCGGCCATCGCGGCCATCGGTGTCGCCGCGGTGCTGGGTGCCGGCCGGCTGATGGCCTTTCATGCCGCGATGGACACGCTGGCGGCGAAGTCTCCGGTGCTGGCCCGCGGTCTGGGGCTTGTCGTTTCGGCGCTCACCAAGTTGACGCTCGTCCTCGCCGGCCTGACCATCGCCCGGGAGATCGCCCGAGAGTTCGGCGTCTTGAACGACGTCCTGGGTGCCGTGCCGGGCATCGGCGACAACCTGGTCCAGGCCTACGGCGATACGACGTCTTCGCTGAAGAAGCTGGAAAGCCAGACCACCAACACGTGGGTCCAGCAGAGAACGATGGCCTCGACGATCGAGGAGCTCATCGAGGCCGGCGACAACCTGGTCACGGTCTGGGACAAGCTGCATGGCGCTGAGGCGACCCTGCACGAGAAGACCCTGGCCGCTCGGGACGCCATCGCCTCCCTGAGGGACACGTTCAAGGAGAACAAGTTCTCGGTCGACGAGAACACCGACGCCGGGCTGCGCAACATCACGACTCTTGAGGGCATTGCCCGCAAGGCCGCCGACGCCGCACAGGCATACCTGGATCAGACCGGGGATGCCGAAGGCGCCAAGAAGATGATGGACCAGTTCCGGGTCGCGGCGGAGAAGTCCATCGGCGCCACCGGCGCGGCTGCCAGGAAGGTGCACGAGCTCGCGGCCGAGCTGTTCAAGCTCCCCGAGTTCCGCGAGATCACCGTCAGGGCGAACATCGTCATGCAGGGCCAGGGCCAACTGAACCGGGCCATCAAGGATCTCGAGCGTCTGGGTCACGGGGGCTTCGCCCACGGTGGGATCTCCGGTGCGGCGGGTGGTGGTCCGCGTGGTTCGTTGACCTGGGTCGGTGAGCAGGGCCCGGAGTTGGTTCGACTGCCCTACGGCTCGACGGTGTATCCGACCGGCCAGTCGATGAACATGGCCAGCCAGATGTCCGGCGGCACGCAGTGGGCGGCGCCGCTGGTGGTCAACGGCGGTGGATTCGGGCAGATGGCCTTCGACTGGTTGGCCAACGAGGTCCGCCGACGTGGTGGGCAGTTGGCCGTCCTCGGGCTGAAGGCGTCGTAGTGGCGTTCCCGACCACGGCGCTGAACCTGACCGTCGAGTTGGCCCTCGGCGCCGACCTCACCGCAGACCCGTCGACCTGGGCGTGGACGGACGTGACCGCCTACGTCTACGCCCGCGACTTCATCCGGATCCAGCGGGGCCGCCCGGACGGGGCGACGCAGACCCCGCCGAGCTTGTGTCAGTTCACCGCCGATAACGGTGACGGCCGCTGGTGCGCCTACGACCCGTCCGGGGCGTGGTTCGGCCAGATCGGCCGCGGTACGCCGGTGCGGATCTTGGTCGATGAGGGCACCTCGTCGGTGCGCTGGACCGGGTTCCTGTCGGCGCTGCCACCACGCTGGTCGCCGGCGCAGACGGACCGCTACGTCCAGGTGTCCGCGTCGGGGATCCTGCAACGCCTGGAGCGGGGTTCGACCCCGCTGCGGTCAGCTCTGGTGCGGGCCATCGCCGGCGGAAGTGTCGACGGCTCCGGCACCCATCGGCAGCCGGTCGCGTACTGGCCGGGCGAGGACGGCTCGGGAGCCACGTCGCTGGCCGAGTACTCCGGCGGCCCGGCCATGACTTTCGTCAACAGCCTGACTCCGGCATCGGATGGTCCGGATGGCTCGTTGCCGCTGCCGGAGTTCACCTCGTCGGCCGGTGTGAGCGGTTCGGTACCCGCGCATCCTTTAACCGGCAAATGGGAAGTCGCCTGCCTGTTCAACTTCCCGGCCGTGCCATCGGCTGCCGTGACCTTGATGCGTTGGAAGACGTCCGGTACGTACCCAACGTGGGAGATCATCCTCACCCCCGGCACGCCGGACGTACTCACGTTGGTGGCCCGGGACACCGCCGACGCGATTCAGATCAACGAAGCCATGAACTTCGACATACCTTCCGGCCCCGGCAGCGAGCCATATGGGCATTGGCTGCTGCTGTTCGCGGCCGCGGAGCAGGTCGGCGCGAACGTCGACTACGACCTGCAGCTGTATGCTGCTACCGCTGGGGCTGGTGTGTCGGGCACGGAGAACAGCATCACCACCGGTGTCGTCACTCGTCTTAGCGTGCCCGCCAGCGCCAAGCTCGACGGAATGCATGCCGGCCACTGGGCGGTCTGGGACACCGTGTTCGGGGTGTTCCCGGTGGATCCCGCGGCCATCAGTGCCTTCTCTGGCGACACGGTGAGCGAGCGCATCGCTCGCATCAACATCGTTACCCCGGTGCCAGTCGATGGAGCCGTCGAAGAGTACGGCACCGATGACGTGAACAAGATGGGGCCACAGATCCAGGGCACTCGACTGGACGCGATCCGCGAGTGTGAGACAGTCACCAACGGGCGGCTGATTGAGAATCGGGACCCGACTACGGCCGATGCCGTCCTCGGCCTGCTGGCGCACGACTACCTGACCAACCAGACCACCGACCTGACCTTGAACCACGACTCAGGCAATCTGGCGCCACCGTTCGAGCCGACCGACGACGACCAGAACCTGCGCAACGACTGGACCGCCACCCGCTCGGGCGCCACCGGTACCGGCTCGTCAGCCCGCGTCGTGGCCACCGAGGGCGAACACGGAAGCCTCACCCCCGACAACGTCGGCACCTACGCCGACTCGGTCAGCGTCAACGTCGAACTCGACTCCGACCTGATCCACCAAGCTGGCTGGCGGGTCAACCTCGGCACCGTCGAAGGGCTCCGGTTCCCGGTCGTCACGCTCGACTTCGCCCACGACCCGTCGCTGATTCCCAGTTGGATCGGCTGCGACATCGGCTCCCGCATCACCATCACCAACCCGCCGGCTGGCATTGCGCCAGACAGTATTGACCTGCTCATCGAAGGCTGGACGGAGGTCTTCGGCCCGAAGACCTGGACTGTCCAGCTCAACTGCTCGCCGTACCGGCCGTGGCACGTGTTCCGGCTGGCCGAGACCTCCAGCGACACCAACGCGTTCCTCGGCCGCCTCGCCGGTGATGAGCACGCCGCCCTGCGCGCATCGCTGACCTCCTCGGCCACCGGAGCGACCAACTTCGACCCCAACTTCTACAAGTGGACCGAGGTCGCCGACGACTTCCCCATGAACATCCGGATGGGCGGCGAAGTCATCACCCTGTCGGGCATCTCCTCCTCCGCCGCGTCGTTCGTCGCGGCCGGTGCCGCTTCGCACGCCGACAACGCCGCCGTCACCCCGGCCCTGTACGCGGGTGGTGCGATCCGGCAGCTGATCCTCGTCTTCGCCGCCATCCGGTCCTCCGGCACCGGCACCCTGGCCACACCGACCGGCTACACCCGGTTGCCCGTGTTCAACTCCACCGACCACGTGCAACTGTTCGCGAAGGTCCACACCGGCACCGAGTCCGACCCGACCATCACCCCGTCGGGCGGAGCGGCCGGGGACACCGTGTCCGCCTTCACGTTCGGCCTGTCCGCCACCCCGTCGACTCTGGGCACCGCCACCGGATCGAGCCTGTCCGACATCGTGCTGGACTCCATCGTCCAGCTGAACGCCAGCGCGGCCAACATCGGCTACGGCGGCCTGTACGCATGGCAGTGGACCGGCAACGTCAACCTCCTGCTCGCCTGGAAGCAGGACGACTACACCAGCATCGCCGTACCGAGCGGGTGGACGGAGATCCTCGAAGCCAGCTCGACCACCGGCAACGACCAGGGCCTGTACGCGGCCTACCGGATCGACACCACACCCGTGCTGACACCGGAGGGATCGCTCGTGGTGACCGGCGGGGCCTCGGCGATCTCCCGGTCGGCGGTCGTTGCGTTGGCTGGCGGAATCCAGGTCATGACCATCTCGGCGAGGAGTGTGAACGGTGTGACCAAGGCGCACTCGGCGGGGGCAATCATCGCCGTCGAAGACCCAGCGGTACTGGCGCTGTAGATGGCACTGACCACCATCCCCGCGGCCGGGGCGAAACTGCGCGGCTCGGTGCTGTCCAGTCTCATCACCGAGGTCCGCCCGCTCTCAGCCATCGTCGGCAGCAACCAGAACCTCACCACCTCGTCGACGACTCTGCAGAACATCACCGATCTGGTCCTCGCCGTCGCGGCCAACGCCTCCTACAACTTCCTGTTCATCCCGGCCTACACCCTGTCGACGGGCACGACGGCTGACGTACGGTTCGGTGCCTCCGTACCCACGGGGGCGACGCTGCACTTCGGCGGTACTGGCGGCACCGCCGCGGGGATCGGTGCCGCCTCGGCCGTCGCGACCGACGTCGAGTTTGTGCAACGCCTGTCCGCCACCTCCGCTTCCACGGTGATCACGCTTGGTGGCTCCACCGGGACTGTTGGAGCGGTGATTGAGTTCTGGGTGATCACCGGAGCCAATGCGGGCAACCTGCAGATCATGGCCGCACAGGGAACATCCAGCGTGGACACCACCACCATCCTGGCCGGCTGTCGGATCTCCGGGCAGAGGCTCTCGTGAGCCCGGCCCTGTTCATCGCCGCCCACCCGGACGATGAGACCCTGGCCATGGGTGTGGCCATCGTTGAGCATCTGGCCGCCGGCCAGGATGTGCATATCCTGTGGATGACCCGCGGCGAAGCGTCCGGTGTGCGGAGCAAACTGAACGCCACCTCGCCGACACCCAACTCGTGGTGGGGTGTCATGCACTCACCCGAGGACGAGGGTTACGCCAACCCGCTCGGCGAGGCGCTGGATCTGGCCGCCTTCGGTGTAGCGCGGATGGCCGAAGCCAACACCGCCATGGCGGCGCTGGCGTCCGGGCTGCCGGGCACGCTGACCCCGCACGAGGCTGGACTGCCCGACGGCGGTGTGGCGGTCTTCGACGCCCAAGCCGCGATCCTGACCCTCTGCGACGACATCGCCCCCGGCGGGCAGGTACGGCTGAAAACCCACACGTGGCGGACGCAGCTGGACAACCACGGCGACCACATCGCCACCGGCACCGCAGCGAGGAACCTGGCCGTCGCCGACCCGGCCCGGTTCGGCGACCTGCGCCACTACCTGCTGCCGGCGTACTGGTCCGACCCCGACCTGACCCTGGTCGGCGAGGTGTGGGACCTACCGTCCGACGCCGGGGTGGCCGCCCGGGCGGTCAACGCCGCGCGGGCGTATGGCGCCTGGGCACCCCCGCACCGTTTCGCCGTCGGCCACCATTCCACCTACGGCATGTTCGCCACGGTCATGGCCGGGCCGAAGTGCCTGTTCCACGCCTAGATCTTCGTAGTCGCCGCCCACGGTCGCGATGAACCAGTCGTGGACGCTGGTCCACTCGCTCATCGCCCGAAGTCCTGGGGCCGGCCGGGGATGATGACCGGCATCACCTTCGGACGACGCTTCAGCCGTTCCTCGGCTTCAACGATCTCGGTCGCCGTGGCGGCGACGGCACGGAAGATCGCGACGAACTCGCGCACGTTGACGCTAAACCAGCGTAGGGGTGTCCGCATACCTCGCAGTGTGACCCTGACCCGCAACCCTGTCCAGGGGGTGTCAGATGGCAAGCAGCCCAGACCACCCCGAGCTCAACTTCGTGCAGGCGGCCGGCTACACCAAGGGCCGCCCGGACGGGCCACCGCTGTGGATCGTCATCCACACCATGGAGGCGAGTGAGACCGGCCTGACGGCCGAGGCCACGGCCCGGTACTTCCAGAACCCGGCCGACGGCCGCGACGTTTCCGCGCACTACTGCGTGGACGCTGACTCGATCGTGGCCTGCGTGAAGCTGGACGACACGGCATGGACTGTGGGCAACCGGCCGGGCAACAACCGCGGTATCAACTGGGAGCTCTCGGGCTTCGCGCGGCAGTCTCGTGACCAGTGGCTCGACGCCTTCGGCCTGGCCATGTTCGCGCGGATGGCGCCGTACGTGGTGGCCGACGCCGAGCGGTTCGGCATCCCGCTCCAGCGGCGTACGGTGGCCGAGCTCCGAGCGTTCCGGCCCGGCATCACATCGCACAACGACCTGCGACTCGCCTTCGGCGTGACCACGCACACCGACCCCGGCCAGGCGTTCCCGTGGGATGTCTTCCTGGCCACCGTTGAGGAGGCACGCATGCCCACCGTGGATGAGATCTGGGCCAAGGAGTACCGGGACCGGATCAAGCCGCCCAAACCGGACGGCACGATCGCGACCAGCACCACCGGCGAGCTGCTGATGGCCGCCCGGGTCGACTCCCACCACGCCCGGCTGGAAGCCGCGGCCGTCCGCGCCGTCCTCGAGGGTCTGGCCGGCGTCAACCCGGACGTCGCCGCGATCCTCGCCGGCGTGGACGAGCGGCTCGCCCAGCTGCGCGCCGGCATCAGGCAGGACGTCGACGACGAGTTGGATGAGGCCATCCCGCCCCGACCCGTCGACTGATGGAGGCCGTCCTCGTCGCGCTGATCGTGGCCGTCGGCGGCTTCGTCGGCCAGTGGCTGCTGCGCCGGCAGGACTACAAACGCCAGGATGAGGTGGCCGAACGGGTCCGGCAGGTCGCCGTGACCACCGCCGAGAATGTCGACAAGCTCGACGACGTACACAAGATCGTCAACCAGCAGCGGACGGACATGCAGCGCTACCAGGCCGTCCTGCTCGCCGCGCTGACGGCGGCCGGCGTGGAGATTCCCCCCGACGAGTCGCTCAAGTAACACCCCGCCTGACCCTGGACCCTGGTCGGGCTCGCACGTTCCCCCGGAAGCAGCCATGCATGAGTGTCGACGACTGGCAGGCTGTTGGCATCGTCAGCGGCGCGATCCTGGCCGTGCTGACGCTGGCTAGCCTGCTCTACCGGAAGCTGGTACGGCCCATGTGGCGAGCCATCAGGATGTGGACCCGTGTCGCTGAGCAACTCCTGGGGGACAGGGAGCACGGGGTGCCTAGTCTGATGGACCAACTGCAGTCCCTGGCCGAGAACCAGATGTTGCAGGGCCGGCAGTTGGCCGAGCATCTGGAGTGGCATGCCGACCCCGGCGGCCAGCCGGCCGGTCCGGTGCGGTCCAAACCGAACTCCGGCACACCGCCGAGGAGGACCCGGTGACCTTCCGTAAGTCCAGCTACTGCGACACGTCGACGTGCGTCGAGGTGGCCACCGACGAAAACGTGCTGGTGCGGGACAGCAAGGACCCCCGACGGTCCGGTGCTGTCGTTCGATCACGCGGAATGGACCGCGTTCCTGGCCGGCGCGAAAGCCGGTGAGTTCGACCTCTAGGAGGGGTCATGCCTACATTCCTCAAGGCTCTGCTCGAGCGCGCGCTGAAGACGTTCGTCCAGACCTTCGCCGCGGCGCTCGTGGCCGGCGGGACGGATCTGCTGAGCGTCGGCTGGAAGCAGGCGCTGCTGACGGCTGCACTGGCCGCGGTGGCGTCGGTGGTGACGTCGCTCGGCTCGGCCGGCGTCGGCGAGCCAGGCAGCCCGTCCCTGGTCAGCGGGGAGCGCTGATGGAGGTCATCGTC
>DASVCA010000111.1:0-19832 GCA_036381835.1 Micromonosporaceae bacterium | reverse complement strand
TTCCAGTTCGGCTCGCGCCAGCTCGTAGGTCAGCGCCGTCACGGTGGGCGTCACCTCGGCTTCAGAGCCATATCCGAGGATGCTCACCCGTTCGATGCCCTGCCTCGTTACCACCGCGGCAAGATGCGCGGCGGCCGCCTGCCGGACATCCGGGCCCGCATCGACGGGCGGCAGGTCGAGGCGGGCGGCGAAGACGAGGCGACGTCCGCGGAAGGCCACCACCACGACGCTCTGCGCCGGGTGGAAGCCCAGCAGGTACGGCACCGCGGCGATGAGGTCGGGAATCGAACGGAGGGACAGCTTCGGTGTGTTGTCGGGCATGTCGTAAGCCTGGTAGGTCAGGGGCCGCCCGGTGGCCCCGCATTGCCAGGATGTGGACGACACGCCGCTTATCCACAGATACGGAGAGTATTTCCCCAGGTCAGCGCAGTTCATCGGGATCCTCGGCGGAGTGCGGTGACCGCGCGCTCGCCGCGCAACGACTAGTTTGCCCAGCATGGACCTCGCCTATCTCCGGGCGCACCCGCAGCAGTTGCCGTTCTTTCTCAAGCATCAACGGATCCGCGAGACGCCGGTGTCCGGCGGGGACGTCTGCTCGGCGTACCGGCTCACGCTCGACGACGGGAACTCCGTGTTCGCCAAATCGTGGCCCGAGGATGCCCGAACACCGCTGCCCGACGGGTTCTTCGCCGCCGAAGCGGCCGGACTGCGCTGGCTCGCCGCCGCCGACGCGGTACCCGTGCCGGAGGTGATCGTCGAGCTGCCCGACCTGATCGCATTGGAATGGGTCGAGCCCGGCGAGCCGACACCGGGTGCCGCTGAACGGTTCGGCCGTGAGCTGGCCGCGCTGCACCGGGCCGGGGCGCCGGCCTTCGGCGCCGACTGGCCGGGATTCATCGGCGCGCTGCCGCAGGACAACACACCGTCGTCCGGCCCGTGGGCATCCTGGTTCGCGCAGACCCGCCTGGCGCCGTACCTGCGACGGTCGGTGGACAACGGTGCGCTGTCCGCAGCCGAACTCGCCCTCATCGAGCGGGTGCTGGCCAGGATCGATGGATACGGCGGCGACGAGCCGCCCGCCCGCGTGCACGGCGACCTCTGGCCGGGCAACGTGCTGTGGGCAGCCGACGGCCGAGCCCGGCTGGTTGATCCGGCGGCGCACGGCGGCCACCGGGAAACGGACCTCGCACAGCTCGCGCTCTTCGGCGGCGCACCTTATCTCGAACGGATTCTCGCCGCCTACCAAGAGGAGTGGCCGCTGGCCGACGGCTGGCGGGCCCGGCTCGCGGTGCATCAGTTGCACCTGCTGCTGGTGCATACGGCGCTGTTCGGCGGTGCGTTCCGGGACGCGGTGGTGACGGCGGCCGAGGCGGCGCTGTCCGCTTAGCGGCACGCTACGGTAGCGGGCGGGAGCGGTACGGGCGCATCTGGGGCGGATTGGCAGTCATGGCTTTCATCGGCTTCGTCTTGATCGTCATCGGTCTGATCCACCTGTATCTGTGGAAACGACTGGTTCGCGATACGACGCGGCGCGGACGCTGGCGACGCATCGGCTCTGTCGCGGCGATCGCCGGTGCGGTCCTGATTCCCGTCACCATGATCCTCAGCCGGTCGGGCCTCCCCGGGCTGAACTGGCTGATCTGGCCGGGATTCCTGTGGCTCGCCGTGATGTTCTACCTGCTCGTCACCCTCGCCGTGCTGGAGCTGCCGATGTCGGCGGCGAAGCTGATGCTGCGCTACCGGGCGAGGCAGGCGGCGGCCGAGACGGCGCCGCGACGGGAGCCCGCCCTGGTCGCGGCGGCCGAGACGACGGGAGACGCGGGACCCGCGCGGCCGAGCCTGGATGACAAGGGTGTGCCGGCGGATCCCGATCCGACGACGGACCCGCGCCACGACCCGGCTCGCCGACTGCTGCTAGCTCGCAGCGCGGCGATCTTCGCCGGGCTGACGGCGGTCGGCATCACCGGCTTTGGCGTCCGCACCGCGCTCGGCCCGCCGCAGATCGATCGGGTGCAGATCCCGCTCGCCAAGCTGCCCCGCCGGATGGACGGCCTGCGGATCGCAACCGTCTCAGACATTCACATCGGCCCGCTGGCCGGGCGCGCCCACACCGAGCGGATCGTAGCGGCGATCAATCGACTGGACGCGGATATCGTGGCCGTGGTCGGTGACCTGGTGGACGGCTCGGTGGCAGAGCTGGGTGCGGCGGCCGAGCCGCTACGCCGGCTGCGAGCACGACACGGCAGCTACTTCGTGACCGGCAACCACGAGTACTACTCCGGGGTCGCGGAGTGGGTCGACGAACTGGACCGGCTCGGGCTGCATGTGCTGCAGAACGAGCGTCGGGAGCTCCGCGCCCGCGGTGGGGTGATCGACCTGGCCGGGGTGAACGACCCGGCGGGCGGCAAGCCGGGCCCGCTGGCCGGCCCGGACTTCGCGGCGGCGCTGGGCGGGCGGGATCCGAGCCGTCCGGTGGTACTGCTGGCCCACCAGCCGGTCCAGGTGCACGAGGCGGCACGGTACGGGGTCGACCTGCAGCTGTCCGGGCACACCCACGGCGGGCAACTCGTGCCGTTCAACCTGCTGGTCCGGCTACAGCAGCCGATGGTCTCCGGACTCGCCACGATCGACGGCACCAAGGTCTACGTCACCAACGGCGCCGGCTTCTGGGGCCCGCCGGTGCGGGTCGGCGCACCCCCGCAGATCACCCTCGTCGAGCTGCGTAGCATCGCTTGATCGCCCGGTCCGATTGCGACGCTTTCGAAGCCAAATGCCAGGACATCCAGAGTTTCCCCAACACGAATCGTGGATGCACTGGTGACCCGAGGATGCTAAGGATGGTTAGGGTCTCCATCGGGTGCGACCCACCGGCTCGACCCGGGGACCATGACGGCGAGTGCACCACATCTAACTCGATAGCGGACAGACCGCCGGCAGGCGGCACTGACCGAGGGGGACGCAGAAGGGGCCCGGCATTCCGCCGGCGCCTCTTCTGCGTGCTGGACAGCGACCGGGTACCGCGGCTACCGCGACGCCTGGACGTCACGCCCTAGCGTGGCGCTGCTCAGGTGGTCGGACGGCCGTGACAGGATGCGATCTGTGCTTCCGTTCAGCGTCGCGCCCCCCGGCGACTCCCGCGTTGGCACTGTCTCCGCCCCACCAGCCGACGGCTCTCCGCCGACCGATCGAGCGTTCGTCGCGGATCTACATATCCACTCGAAGTACTCGCGCGCCTGCAGCCGCGACCTGATCCTGCCCAACCTTGCCCGCTGGGCGAAACACAAAGGCGTGACCCTGCTCGGTACCGGCGACTTCACCCACCCCGCCTGGCTCGACCATCTGCGCGAGCTGCTGCAACCGGCCGAGCCGGGGCTCTATCGTCTCCGCCGAGAGGCCGAGCGCGACGTCGGGCGCGCACTGCCGCCCCGGCTGGCCGGCGAGGCCGAGACGCAGCCGGTGCGCTTCCTGCTCAGTGTCGAAATCTCCACGATCTACAAGCGGGACGACCGTACCCGCAAGGTTCATCATCTGATCTACCTGCCCGACTTCGAAGCGGTGGATCGGTTCAACGCGACGCTCGGCCGCATCGGCAACCTCGCCTCCGACGGTCGGCCCATTCTCGGCCTCGACTCACGCGACCTGCTGGAGATCACGCTTGAGGCGAGCCCGGACGGCTATCTCATCCCGGCGCATATCTGGACGCCGTGGTTCTCCGCGCTCGGCTCGCGGTCCGGCTTCGACGCGATCACCGACTGTTACGCCGACCTAGCCGAACACATCTTCGCCGTCGAGACGGGGCTGAGTTCGGATCCGGCGATGAACTGGCGGGTATCCGGCCTCGACCGGTACCGACTCGTCTCCAACTCCGACGCCCACTCCCCGGCGGCGCTGGCACGCGAGGCGACGGTCTTCTCCACCGACCTGGACTACTTCGCGGTACGCGCCGCGCTGCGGACCGGCGACGGCTTGGCCGGCACCATCGAGTTCTTTCCGGAGGAGGGGAAGTACCACGCGGACGGCCACCGGGCGTGCGGTGTGCGCTGGCGGCCCGAGCAGACCCGGGCGGCCGGGGGCCGCTGCCCGGAGTGCGGTAGACCGCTGACCGTGGGGGTGCTCAGCCGGGTCGAGGAACTGGCGGATCGCCCCGAAGGCCACGTCCCGGCAGGAGCCAAACCCGTCACTCATCTGATTCCGCTCGCCGAGATCCTCGGTGAGATCAACCGGGTGGGCGCGAAGTCGAAGCGGGTGACGGGCCAGCTCGCCGACCTCGTCGCCAAACTCGGTGCCGAACTCGACATCCTCACCACGGTCCCGCTCGACGAGATCCGGCGGGCCGGTGGCGACATCCTCGCGGAGGCGGTTGACCGGCTGCGTGGCGGACGTGTGCACCGCGTGCCCGGCTACGACGGTGAGTACGGGGTCATCAGGGTCTTCGAGCCGACCGAACTGGACCGGCTCGCCCCGCAAGGACAGGCGTCCGCGCTCTTCGACCTGCCGGCCCCGAAGCAGTCGACCGGCACGAAGCCGGCGGCGAAACCCAGCCGGGCCGCAGCGGCGAGGACCGGCGCCAAAGCGGTCGTGCCCGCCGCCCGGCCGGGCCGCCCGGCACGTCCGGCGACACCCCCATCGCCGATCACCCCGCCCCCGTCGCCGCACGAGCCGTTCGAGCCGATGCTCGCCGGCATGGAAGAGGTCGGCACGGGACTGCTCGACCGGCTCGACGCCATGCAGCGGGTGGCCGCCTCCGCTCCGGGCGGGCCGATGCTCATCGTCGCCGGGCCCGGCACCGGCAAGACCCGTACGCTCACCCACCGCATCGCCTACCTCTGTGCCGAGTTGAACGTCTACCCGGAACACTGTCTGGCGATCACCTTCACCCGTCGGGCGGCCGAGGAACTGCGTACCCGGCTGGACGGCCTGCTCGGGCCGGTCGCCGAGGACGTCACCGTGGCCACGTTCCACGCCCTCGGGTTGATCATTCTGCGGGAGAACGCGAAGGCCGCCCGCCTACCGGACGACTTCCGCATCGCAGACAGCGCCGACCGGGCGGCGGCCCGGGAGGTCGCGGGCGACGACCGCGCCGCGTATCTCGAGCTGCTCCGTCGGCAGGGGCTGGTCGACCTGGACGAACTGGTCACGCTGCCGGTGGAGCTGCTCCGCGCCGACCCCGCTCTCACCGCCCGCTATCGGGATCGGTGGCGGTGGATTTTCGTCGACGAATACCAGGACATCGACGCCACACAGTACGAGCTGCTTCGACTGCTCAGCCCGCCGAACGGCAACCTGTACGCGATCGGCGACCCCGATCAGGCGATCTATTCGTTCCGGGGTGCCGACGTCGGCTACTTCCTCCGGTTCTCGCAGGATTTCACCGACGCTCGGGTGGTCCGACTGACCCGCAACTACCGCTCCTCAGCACCGATCCTGGCCGCCGCGACCCAGGCGATCAGCCCGTCCTCGCTGGTGCGCGGCCGCCGACTCGAACCGGCCCGCCTCGACCCGGAGGCACCGCTGGTCGGGCGGTACGCCGCTGCGTCTGCCGCCGATGAGGCGGACTTCGTGGTCCGTACGATCGACGCGCTGGTCGGCGGGCTCTCCCATCGATCACTGGATTCGGGCCGGGCGGACGGGCGTGCCTCTACCGTCTCCTTCTCCGACATCGCCGTGCTGTACCGCACCGATGCGCAGGCGGGTCCCGTTCTTGAGGCGTTGACCCGCGCCGGCGTCCCGGTACAGAAGCGGTCGCACAATCGGCTGCGCGACCGGGCCGGTGTCGCCGAGGTGGCTCGCGAACTGCGTTACGCGACCGGCCTGAGCGGCTCTGTCGCCGCTAGGGTGCGACTGGCCGGTCAGGTGCTCGCGAAGCGCTTCTCCACACCGACCTTGGACGGGCCTTCCGTCACCGCGGAGGACATCTGGGCGGCGGTCGAGGTGTTGACCCCGCTCGCGCTGCGCTGCGGTGACGACCTGGAGCGTTTTCTCACCGAACTCGCCACGGATGCCGAGGTGGACGCACTCGACCCGCGGGCCGAGGCGGTGACCCTGCTGACCTTGCACGCCGCGAAGGGTCTGGAGTTCCCGGTCGTGTTCCTGGTCGGATGCGAGGACGGGTTGCTGCCGTTGCGGCTGCCGGGCGACGAGCCGTCGGACGAGGAGATCGCCGAGGAGCGCCGGCTCTTCTTCGTCGGGCTGACCCGGGCACAGGATCGTCTCTACGTCAGCCACGCCCGGCGACGGGTGCGGCACGGAGCGGAACGCGGCTGCACACCGTCGCCGTTCCTCGACGTCATCGATCCAGGCCTGTTTGACCGGCTGGGCGACAATGACGTACGTCAGCCCCGCGCCCGCCAACTCCGTCTCCTTTGAACGGATTCGGCCTTCCCTGCCAGGAGGACGCGATGTCGCAGTACGGGCCGCCGGGACAGTCTCCCGGCCAGCCGGGAGGGTCGTTCGGCCAGCCAACACAGCCGTTCGGACAGCAGCCATATCCGCCGGCTGTGCCGATTGATCCGTGGGACGGGCAGTCGTACGGTCCCACGGGCCCCGTTTCGGTACCGCCGGGCGGTTCCCCTGCGGTCGGCGCCGCCGCTCAGTCCCCGCTCGACGATCCTTACGGGCAGACCGTGGCGTACCGACCGGGCTACCCGCCGACCGGAGGCGGGCCGACGTGGGGTCCGCCGGCACCCGCACCCGCGCCACCTCCGCGGAAGGGAAACCGGGTGGTCATCGGGATCATCGTCGTCTTGGCGGCGCTGGTGGTCGCCGGTGGCGCGGTGACCCTATACCTGCTGCGTCAGCAAGACACGCTGGGGGCCGAACCGAACGGTCCGCGGACTCCCACGCCCGGTGTGGATGCGTCTGTCACCGCCGAGTCACCGGCGACCGCCGAACCGTCGAAAAACGTGCGGTTCGTCGAGGTCGGGCAGTGTGTCCGCAACGATGGGACTCAGGAGCGTCCCGAACTGGTGGTCGCGGCATGCGCGCCGAAGACCTACGAGGTGCTGGCTCGGATCGACGGAGCCACGACCGGCAAGGCGGACGCGCAGCGCAAGTGCGCCCCCGTGGCCGGCTACACCGACTGGTTCTACCACGACACGGCGCTGGACGAACTGGACTTCGTGCTCTGTCTGAAGGCGAACAAGTAGGAGTCGGAGATAAATGACCAACCAGGAGAACCCAGGCCAGTCGGCCAGCTCGTCGGGTGAGCCCACCTTCGGCAACGCCTTTCCCCCTCCCGGCGACGGTTCGCCGCCGCCGGACCCCACAGTGGTCCTCGGCGGATCCCCGCCTCCGCCGCCCGGCGCAATGCCACCCCCACCACCCGGCGCAATGCCACCCCCACCGCCCGGCGCAATGCCACCCCCGCCGCCCGGCGCGATGCCACCCCCGCCGCCCGGCGCAATGCCGCCCCCACCGCCCGGCGCAATGCCGCCCCCGCCGTACGGTGCCCCGCCTCCTCCCGGGAAGGGAGGGGGGAACGGGCTGAAGCTGGCCCTCATCATCGGCGGCGTCGTCCTGCTGGTGTTGTTGATCTGCTGCGGCGTGGGCATAGTCGTGCTGCTGAACATGGACACCGACCTCAACACCTCACCCACCGTCAACCAGCCGTCGGCTGTCACCTCGGAGACGCCGCAGGCGGACGACGAGGCGACAGATGATCCGGGGGCGTTCGCCAAGGGCGACTGCGTCGTCAACGATGGGACCGATGACGACGCGACGCTGCGGAAGGTGCCCTGCGGACCGGACACCTACGAGGTGCTCACGGTGATCCCGTTCACCACCGATGACTCTCGGTGCGATGACCCGGTCTTCGGCGACCCGGAGACCGACACCACCTTCACCTACGACAGCACGATGAGCATCGAGGATTACGTGCTCTGCATGAAGAGCCGTTGATCGGCAAAGCTAGGGGCGTCTAGCGATTCCGCTAGACGCCCCTAGCTTTTCCTCGACAGGCTGCGACACACCGGGCTCTAGCCGTTTCTAGCTGCGACGCTAGAACTCTCGATACCTTCGGATACGTGGATCCCGTCCGCAACCCGTACGCCCCGGGTGCCGGGCAACGCCCGCCCGAACTCGCCGGCCGCGATCGGGAGCTCGCGGTCTTCGACGTCGTCCTCGAGCGGATCGCCCGAGGCCGACCCGAGCGCAGCCTGGTGCTCACCGGGTTGCGGGGCGTGGGAAAGACCGTCCTGCTCAACACGCTGCGTTCACAGGCGATCGGTCGACTCTGGGGCACCGGCAAGATCGAGGCCCGCCCGGACCAGTCGTTGCGCCGGCCGATCGCCGCCGCGCTGCACATGGCCGTACGCGAGCTTGCGCCCCAGCACCGGGCACCGCACCGCATCGAGGCGTTCCTGGGCGTACTCAAAGCGTTCGCGATGCGCGCCCAGCCATCCGGGCGCGGCGTCACCCGGTCACGCGACCGCTGGCAGTCGGGCATCGACGTGCCGGCGGCCAGCGGGCGAGCCGATTCCGGCGACATCGAGATCGACATGGTCGAGCTCTTCACCGACGCGGCGAATGTGGCTGCCGACGTCGGCACCGGAATCGCCCTGTTCATCGATGAGATGCAGGATCTCGGTCCGGAGGACGTCTCAGCGCTCTGCGCAGCCTGTCACGAGCTCTCCCAGCAGGGCGCACCGCTGATCGTCGTGGGTGCCGGGCTGCCCCACCTGCCAGCGGTGCTCTCCGCCGCCAAGTCGTACTCGGAACGGCTTTTCCGATACCAGCGAATCGATCGCCTCGACCGCCTCGCCGCCGATCGGGCGCTGTGCGCACCCGCCGAACGGGAAGGCGTCGAGTACGAGCAGAAGGCGCTCGACCTGCTCTACGACAAATCCGGCGGCTACCCGTACTTCGTACAGGCGTACGGCAAGGCGACCTGGGACCACGCACCCCATTCGCCGATCACCGCCGACGACGTGCGGGTCGCCGCGCCCGAGGCGGAAGCGGAACTGGCCGTGGGCTTCTTCGGCTCCCGCTTCGAGCGCGCCACGCCGGCGGAACGGGAGTACATGCGTGCCATGGCCGCGCTGTCGGCGACGAATGCGGCCGACGACGTGGACACCGCCGTCCCCACAGCGGAGATCGCCCGGTCGCTGGGCCGCAGACCGGCGAGCCTGTCACCCGCCCGCGACGCGCTGATCAAGAAGGGCTTGATCTACTCCGGGGAACGCGGCACGGTCGCATTCACCGTGCCACACTTCGGCCGCTACCTGCGCACTCAGACGCTCTGACAGGTCAACCACGTATTCCCAGGCATGGATGATCCTGCGATCCTGCCCGGCCACCGGATAGGTTGCCAGACAGGACCTCGGACAACTCGGGAAACGACTAGTAGACGATGTGATATCGGACCGGCTTGACCGGCACACGGGAGGCAGGGAGTGGAGCGCCCCACTGGGCTCGATTGCGGACCGCGGCGGACGGCGGGGCGACACGGGGACGATGACCGTCTGCCGCCGACCGTGGCGGGCCGGTTCCGCCGCCGCACTTCCAGCGCCGCCCATCGTCTGCCCGATCGGCGGACGATGGCCCAGATCGGGGCTCTGATCTTCGTGTGGTATGCCGCGTGGCGGGCGGTCGAATTGTTCGGCCGGTCGTACGAATTCTTCGACATGAAGATCTATCACGGGGCGATGGTGTGGTGGGTCAACGGCGGAAGTCTCTACGAATTCACCGCGCCCGAGACGACCCTCGGCTTCACCTATCCGCCCTTCGCCGCCCTGGTGATGCTGCCGATGGCCGGATTGCCGATGGTGGCCGCAGGCTGGGTCAACACCTTCGCGAGCGTGGTCGCTCTGGCGCTGATCCTGACCACCCTGCTGCAACCGGTCGCCTCCCGACACGGCTGGCCCCTCTGGTTCACGGTGGCGATCGCGCTGCCGCTGGCGCTGGCGCTGGAGCCGTCCCGTGAGACGCTCGGGTTCGGGCAGGTCAACCTCCTGCTCTTCACGCTCATCATGGCCGACCTGGTGGCGTTACGCCGACGATGGCACGGCGACGGCGGACAGGCGGCCGAACCGCTGCGACGATTCTGGCTCGGCGGGAGATGGGCCGGGATGGGCATCGGCCTGGCCACCGCGCTCAAGGTCGTCCCCGCGCTCTTCATCGTCTACCTGATGCTGACCCGCCAGTGGCGTCCCGCGGTGACCGCGCTGGCCACCGCCGCCGGCGTCACCGTCGGGACCTTCATGGTCGCGGGACGGGAGTCGACGGAGTACTTCACGAGCATCCTGTGGCAGACCGACCGCGTCGGTGTCGCGGACCTGACCCCCAACCAGTCGTTGGCCGGACTCTTGGCCCGGCTCTACGACTCGGCCGAGGTGCCGGGGCTGCTCTACCTCTCCTTCGCCCTGGTGATTCTGGTCGTCGGCTTGTCCAGGGCCGCCGGCGCCCACGCCGAGGGTGACGAACTGGCGGCGTTCACCCTCGTCGGGCTGACCGCGAACCTCATCAGCCCGATCTCGTGGACGCACCATCTGGTGTTCGTGATTCCGGCGATCATCGTGCTCGTCGACTCCGCCCTACGCAGGCGCAACGCGAGCCGACTCCTCCGAGGCGGCGGGTGGGGTGGGAGCGGCATACGCGCCCCCGACTGGCTGCGGGCCGGGGCACGGCCCGCGATCGCGGCCCTGAGCGTCTACCTGATCTTCCTCGTCTCGCCGATCTGGGCGTACGAGCATCGACTCCCGCAGGTCTCACATTACGAAGACGGCCTTTTCGGGGCGGTCATGGAGAACTCTCTGGTCCTGACGCTCATCGTCATGGTCGCGGGACTGAACTGGCGGCCCGGGGCGGAGCCCGCCTTTCAGGTGGGCCGTACCTCCGGACGACTCGTCCGCGTCGCGATATCCCCCTGAAATCGAGCACTCACGAGCACGACAATTATCGTGCAATGCCTAATGCGACATTTATCAGTCGTAATAGGCATTATTCGTTGCCTAGCATCGGTGACCAGTACAGCGCGCCAAACGATTCGATCCGACCACACAAGGGGGAAGCGCCATGCGTGGCAGCGAGTGGTGGTGACTCGGAAATCGACCGGTGATCAATCGGGGGCTAGGCTGATTCAGAAACACATCCAGGGAATCGGCGTGGGATCCACCGACATGAGCGATGACGAGACCGATCGGCGGCTGACCCCGCTCATCGGTCTCGTCGCGGTTGTGGCCGGCGGCGTCCTCGCGTTCGCGCTGACCCGCCTGACCACGGCCCCACCCGCGTCCGCCCATGAACTCGCCACCATCGCAACCATCACATTTCTGATCACGGTCACCGCGATCGTGAAGGTGCCGGTTCGGATCAGATCGGCCACCCACGCATTGACATGGATAGAAGCCGGTGTGGTGGTCGCGCTCGCCGTCGCCCCCACCGAACAGGTCGTGCTGGCGACCGGTCTCGGCGTCACGATCGCGACCGCGATCCTGCGGATATCGCCGGTCAAGGTCGTCTTCAGCGTAAGCAAGAACATCCTGATCGCCGGTGCCGCCGGCATCACCCTCACCGCTGCCGGCTGGCAACCCGCGGGCGACTTCGGCCAGCTGATCGGTCCGCTCGTGATGGCCTACCTCGTCGCGGCGGTCGTGGACGAGCTTCTGGCGATTCCGGTCATCGCCCTCGCCACCCGGACCAGGGTGCGAGCCCAGTTCCGAACCAACTGGGACCTTCGCCTGGCCGGGTTCCTGCTCCGCTTCCTGGTCGCCCTCTGCACGCTGGTGATCCTGCGGGCGGACACCCGGCTTCTCCCGGCCATACCGCCGCTGGTGCTCAGTCTCCATCTGGCGTACTCCGCCCGGGTGCGCACCCGGACCGAGCAGCAGGTGTGGCGGCGACTCGCCCAGATCACCGATGCGCTCAACGTCGTAGACCTCGACGCCGTGCTGGCCACCGCGGTGACCAAGGCGGCGGACCTGTTCTCGGCGGACGAGGTCGAGGTCGAGTTGCACGAGCCACGGCGGCTGGTGCGCGGCAGCAGCGAGACGGTTCGGTACGACGGGCCGACGGCGGCGGCACCGGTGAGCGAAGGTTTCGTCATCACCGCGCCGCTCGAGGGGCACCGCAACGCCGCCGAACTCGGCACGCTACGGCTGCGATTCCTCGGGCCGATCCGGCTGAGCGAACGTGAGCAGTACACCCTGAGCACCTTCGCCTCCGCGTTGTATACCGCGATCCGTAACGCAACCGCCTATGCCGAGCTCGCCCGCGTGGCCCGGGAGCACGCCTACGATGCGGCGCATGACGCGCTCACCGGGCTGGCCAACCGGCGCCACCTGCTAGAAGGCGGCGACGATCGCCTGCGCCAGAAGCGGACCGGCGGCGGCATCGCGCTGCTGCTGATCGACCTCAACCATTTCAAGGAGATCAACGACACGCTCGGTCACCGGGCCGGCGACCGCGTCCTCGTCGAGGTCGCCGAACGCATCCGCACCGCAGCGGCCCCCGACGATCTCGTTGCCCGGCTCGGCGGCGACGAGTTCGCGGTGCTGCTGACCGGGCTGCCCTCGCCCGCGATGGCGACCCATCGGGCTGAGCAGCTGCTCGCCGTACTGCGCGAGCCGCTGGCTCTGGCCGACCTGCGCCTGACCATCGAGGCCAGCGGCGGGGTCGCGATGGCACCGAACGTCGGCGGGATGGACGAGCTGCTACGCCGGGCGGACGTGGCGATGTATCAGGCGAAGCGGTCGGGACGGCGGCTGGTCACCTACGCCCAGTCGCGCACCCCAGATCCCGGCATCCGCAGTCCGGACGGCGAACTCCATCGCACGATCGGCGACTACGAGTTCGCGCTCACCTTCCAGCCGATCGTCGACCTCGGCACCGGCGAGGTGATAGCGGTTGAGGCGCTGGACCACTGGCGGCACCGCAACCGGGCGACCATCGGATCCCTGCGTTACCTGGCGACCGAAGACACCGCCAACCTGTTGTCGGCGCTGGTCGACGCGGTCCTGGACCAGGCACTCATCGCCGCCGGCCACTGGCGGGACAGCGGATTCGATCTGCCCGTGGCGGTGAACGTGGTGCCGCGCTGCCTGCTCGACGCCCGCTTTCCGAGCTCCGTCGCCGCCCGGCTCCGCACTCACCGACTGCCCGCCGACCGATTGGCGCTCGAACTCACCGAAGCGCTGTCCATCAGCCGCCTGGAGATCGTGGACGAGGTTCTCGGTCGACTTCGGGACAACGGTGTGCGGCTCGTGCTCGATGACTTCGGCACCGGCTCTGCCTGCCTGTCGCTCCTGTCCCGGATACCGGTGCACCAGTTGAAGATCGATCAGGTGTTCGTCACCGCCATGGAGTCGTCCAGGGAGGCGACGACCGTGATCCGATCAACGGTCGAGCTCGGGCACAGTCTCGACCTGATGGTGATCGCCGACGGCGTGGAGAGCGAACCGCAGCGGCGGATCCTGTGGGAGCTGGGCTGCGGAGCGGGGCAGGGCCGACTGTTCGGCCGGCCCATGTCGGCCGACGGCCTACTCGCCGCGCTGCGTCGTGGCTGCGGGGGGCGCCCGGGAGCGGTCGCGCCGGCGCTGCACGATCCGGCGGCCGTGGTCCGGCTCCCGGCGGCGCGGAGGACGGCCCCAGACGCCCGGGCCACCCGCTCTACGGACCCCGTTTTCCGCGACTGACCTGCGTGGCGCGCTGCGGTGCCGTACACCTGATACATGAGCAGGGTCTATCGGGATCGAGCCGAGGCGGGCGAGATGCTCGCCGAACGGCTGACGTCTCTCGCCGGCCAACCCGATGTCATCGTTCTCGGCCTGGTCCGGGGCGGCGTCCCCGTGGCGGAGGTCGTCGCCCGCAGGCTCGGCGCACCGCTGGACGTACTCGTGGTCCGCAAACTCGGTGTTCCGCTGGTGCCGGAGCTGGCCTTCGGGGCGCTGGGGCCGCGGGGCGTACAGGTACGCAACGAGTCGGTGGCCCGGCGCCTGGACCCGGCGGACATCGATCGGGTCGTGCAGCAGGAGGACGCTGAGCTGACGCGACGCGAGCGCCGGTACCGGACTGGACGCCCGCCACTGGATCTGACCGACCGCACCGCGGTGATCGTCGACGACGGGCTGGCGACCGGGGCGACGGCACGGGCGGCGGTGGCGGTGGCCCGCCGTCTGGGGGCGAGCCGGGTGGTGGTCGCGGTGCCGGTGTGCTCGCCGGACGCGTACGAGGCACTGGCTCGGGAGGCGGACGAGGTCATCTGCCCGGATCGGCCGGCTGATTTCGGCGCGGTGGGGCAGTACTATGCCGACTTCCACGAGGTGTCGGACGATCAGGTCACGGCGGCGCTGGCCGCCATGGCGTGACCGGACCCGGTACCTTCGAGTGATGCAGATGACCTGTCCGAAGTGCCATGGCGAGATGCGCCAGTACGAACGCAGCGGGGTGACGGTCGACCAGTGTGGCGAGTGCCGCGGCATCTTCCTGGATCGCGGTGAACTGGAGAAGCTCTTCGAAGCCGAAGCCGACTGGTACCGCCGGCAGAACGCCACGCCGCCCGCCCAGCCGGCTGCACCGCCCGCCCAGCCCGCACCGGCCGCCGGAACGTACGTGCCGCCGGCGCCACCGCCGTCCGCTCCACACCAGCCCGGATACCCACCGCCGCCACCGCCGGCCCACTACCCGCCCGCCACGTACGGCGGCCATTACCCCTACCACGGGCACTACCGGCGTAAGCGCCACCGGGGTTTCCTCGGGGAGCTCTTCGACTGACGCGTGCGCCGGCCGGACCCGCTCGGCGTCCGGCCGGCGCAGCGGTCAGACGACCGCCATGTCGACGAAACGGGAGAAGTGCAGTTGGGCCGCGACGGTGATCGTGTCGGTCGGACCGTTTCGATGCTTGGCGACGATGAAGTCGGCTTCGCCGGCCCGCGGTGATTCCTTGTCGTAGTAGTCGTCCCGGTGAAGCAGGATGACCACGTCGGCGTCCTGCTCGATGGAGCCGCTCTCGCGCAGGTCGGACAGTTGGGGGCGCTTGTCGGTACGCTGCTCGGGGCCGCGGTTGAGCTGGCTGACCGCGACCACCGGGCACTCGATCTCCTTGGCGAGGAGCTTCAGCCCCCGGGACAGCTCGGCGACCTCCTGCTGGCGGCTCTCGACCCGTCGCGGTGACGTCATCAGTTGCAGATAGTCCACCACCACGAGCCGCAGATCGTGCCGTTGCCGCAGGCGCCGCGCCTTCGCGCGAATCTCCATCAGGGTCATGTTCGGCGTGTCGTCGACGAACAGCGGGGCCTCGCTGATCTCCCCCATCCGGCGGGCGAGCCTGGTCCAGTCGTCGTCCGACAGCTGGCCGGACCGTAGTACGTGCAGTGGGACCTTCGCCTCGGCCGAGAGCAGACGCATGACGATCTCGACCTTGCTCATCTCCAGGGAGAAGATGGCGCTGGGGCAGTTGTGTCGAACGGCGGCGTTACGCGCGAAGTCCATCGACACCGTGGAGTTGTGTGTGGGGATCATGCTCGGGCCCGCGAGATACAGATGGTCGTCGTTATCAACCATCACGCATCGCACCGGCACCGTGGGAATCGGCCGCACGTCGACAATGAACCGGGACATGACGCGGGTGGACGTCGTCGGCCGGCGGGCCTTGTGGATGAGCTTCTTGCGCTCCGTCCGGAACACCTCGTCGGTGGCGGTGAAGCGGACCAGGTAGCGGGTCGACGAACGGCCAGGATTCTCGGTGATGGTGCACCGGTAGCCGAGGCTGACGACGAGTTCCCGCACGTCCTCAGCCAGCGGTCGCGACGGTGCCCGGTAGCGGACTCGCCCGGAGGGGGTCACCGTTGCAGCGGTGTCGAGCAACCCGGCCAGCAGGGCGCGCCGCTGTTCGATCGAAGCGCGCAGATAGTCCGGGGGAATCCGCTTGTCCGCCGGCATACCGGGGACAGGTATCGGCGGCACCCGGCCGCCCGACTCCCGCTCGTCGGCCGCGATCAGTCGGTAGCGGCCGGGCTGCTCGGGGCAGGCGAGGAACCCGTCCGCCTCGACGTAGGTCACCACCGCGCGGTCCCGGATGGTAAGGATGCCGGAGGCATCGCCGGTCCCCAGCCAGACACCGAAGGTGTACGGCGGCACCGGGAGGGCCCGCGACGGCAGGTCGAGCGGCCGGGTGGTGTCGATGGAGTGGTTGCGGCGCTTGCCGGCGGCTCCGACGTGCAAGGTGGCGGCGATCTCGGCGGTGGTGCGGGCCTGCGCGGGACGGCCACGACGGCGGGCGCGCAGGTCACGGGTCGACCACAGGTGTTCACCGTCGGCCACGATGACCGATCCGTCGGAGAACTCGACCTCGAAGCACGCCCGGTCGTGCCAGATCGGACTGGTCGCGATCACCGTGGTGGGGCGTCCGTCCGCACCGAGCAGACGGTCGCCGACCCGGACCTCGCCCATGGTGGTCCAGCCGTCCGGGGTCGGCAGCGGCGTGTCCAAGGCGAGTGCCTTACCGAGTCCGGGGCGTCCGGCAACGACGATCAACTGTCCGGGGTGCAACCCGTTGAGCAGCCGGTCCAGGTCGGTGAAGCCGGTCGGAACCCCGTTCATCACGCCGCCCTGCGCACCGACCGCTTCGATCTCGTCGAGGGTCGGCTGCAACAGGTCGGCGAGCACCGCGAAGTCCTCGCTGACCCGCCGCTCGGTGACCTCGTACACCGCCTGCTGGGCCAGGTCCACCACGTCGTCGACATCCCGGCCGGCCCCGGCGGCCGTGCCGTAGCCCAACTGCACGATCCGGGTCCCGGCCTCGATGAGCCGACGCAGGACCGCGCGCTCGGCCACGATTCGCGCGTAGTAGGCGGCGTTCGCCGCGGTGGGGACGCTGGCGATGAGCGTATGCAGGTACGGAGCTCCGCCGACGCGGGCCAGGTCACCCGAATCGGCCAGCGCTGCGGCGACGGTGATCGGGTCGGCCGGCTCGCCACGCCCGTAGAGGTCGAGTATCGCGTCGAAGATCGTCGCGTGCGCCGGGCGGTAGAAGTCGTCCCGCTTGAGGATCTCTACCACGTCGGCGATCGCGTCCTTGGAGAGCAGCATGCCGCCTAGCACGCACTGCTCTGCCGCGATGTCCTGCGGTGGCGTCTTGTCGAACTGACCGTCGTGGGCCGGCGGCGGATGGGGTATCCGGCCGTCAGCCCGGACATCGTCGGTGATCGACACGGCCACCCCTCCGTTCATCGCTTCGCCGGGCCGGTGGTGCATCGCGCGCCGCACGTCGCCTCGGCACGACTCGTCGAAGCGCTTTTACTACACCGTCCGCGTCTGACGTTTCAGCTGCCCCGCCGTCCTGGGAAACGACCGAGGGGCGTCGCGCCGCCAGCGGACCGGGCCGACCGAAACGTTACGCAGCCTCGCACGGGCACCTCAACCGGGCCGGTGGATGAGTCTCTGGACAACCTGTGGACAGCACCGCGATTGTTGTGCACAACCCTGTGGACAGGCTGTGGATAACGATCGTGGATGATCGGCTACACCGCCGTGAACTGGGCTGATGCAATCCACATCCTGTGGAGACAAAAAACTTCTGCACCGTAGCGCTTCGGTGCGCGGCCGAGCCGCGCCGAACCTGCGGCAACCCCTGGAAACGGCTGTGGGGCAGGCACGTCGTGCCTGCCCCACAGCCGTTGGGTGGCCTACTTGGCGGCCACCACGTTGAGGTTGAACTCGGCGGTCACCTCGGGGTGCAGCCGGACCCGCACCCGGTGTGTGCCGAGCGCCTTGATCGTGCCGGGCAGTTCCAGCCGCCGCCGGTCGAGTGCCGGACCGCCGGCCGCCTTGACCGCGTCGACGATCTCGGCGGGGGTGATCGAGCCGAACAGGCGTCCGCCCGACCCCGCCCGCGCCGGGAGGTTCACCTTGAGCGCCGCGAGCCGCTCCTTGATCTCGGTGGCCTGGCCGAGGTCCCGGATCTCGCGGGCCTCACGGGCCCGCTTGATGTCCATGACCTGCTTCTCCCCGCCCTTGGTCCAGGGAATCGCGAAGCCCTGGGGCAGCAGGTAGTTGCGGCCGTAGCCGTCCTTGACCTCCACGATGTCGCCGGCGGCGCCGAGGCCGGACACCTCCTGAGTCAGGATGATCTTCATTTCGGTGCCTCCCCTCAGCGGTTGGTGGTCGTGTACGGCAAGAGCGCCATCTCGCGGGCGTTCTTCACCGCGCGGGCGATCTGCCGCTGCTGCTGGGACGTAACCCCGGTCACTCGCCGGGCACGGATCTTGCCACGGTCGGAGATGAACTTGCGCAGCAGCGCGGTGTCCTTGTAGTCGATGTAGGTGATGCCCTCCTTGTCGAGGGGGTTCACCTTCTTCTTCGGCTTCCGCTGCGTTACAGCCTTTGCCATTGCTTTCTACTCCTGCCTTGACGCTCGCAAGCGCATCACCGGCCGCACCGGCTCATCGGACCAGTGGTCGGAGGAGACTGCGCTCGCGCTAGAACGGGGGCTCGTCGTCGATGTTCGCGCCCGGACCGGAGTGCGAGGCGGGAGTTGCGGTGGCCCACGGGTCGTCCATACCGCCGGAGGCACCGAAGCCACCCCCGCCGGAGCGGGCCATCTTCTGCACCTTCGCCGTGGCGTAGCGCAGCGATGGGCCGATCTCGTCGACCTCGAGTTCGATCACGGTGCGCTTCTCGCCCTCGCGCGTCTCGTACGACCGCTGGCGCAGCCGGCCGGTGACGATGACCCGAGTGCCCCGCTGCAGCGACTCCGCGACGTGCTCAGCCGCCTGCCGCCACACCGTGCAGGAGAGGAAGAGCGGCTCGCCGTCCTTCCACTCGCCGCTGGCCTTGTCCAGATACCGGGGCGTGGAAGCGACCCGGAACCGGGCGACCGCGGCACCCGACGGGGTGAACCTCAGCTCCGGGTCATCGGTCAGATTGCCGATGACGGTGATCGTGGTCTCTCCTGCCATGACCAACTCCTCGCACGCTCGTCGGATTCTGTCGCCCACCGTAAGGCTGCCAGGGCGGTATGACAGAGCCCGCCGACGCTGATCCGGGATGCCGGGGAACGCCTCAGCGCGTGTCCGGCCTGATGACCTTGGTACGCAGCACCGACTCGTTGAGCCGCAGCTGCCGGTCCAGTTCGGCCACCGCCTGCGGCGTCGCGTGCAGGTCGATGACGGCGTAGATCCCCTCGGCCTTCTTCTTGATCTCGTACGCGAGGCGCCGGCGGCCCCACACGTCGAGCTTCTCCACCGAGCCACCCGCAGACCGAATCACGTTGTTCAGGTACGTGTCGAGCGACGGGGCGACGGTGCGCTCCTCGAGGCTGGGGTCGAGGATCACCATGATCTCGTAATGACGCAAGACGTGCTCACCTCCTGTGGGCTAAGCGGCCACGGTCCTTCCGTGGCAGGAGGTCGTGCGTCGTTGCCCGCGCCGGTGCCGGGGGAACCCGGCCGGACACACGGACAACCGGACCAGGATAGCCGGTCCGGACGATCATGCCCGGGCCGGTCGTCCACGGCGTCCGGACGCGGCGACAGGGGCCCACCCCCGGCTCGCGTACCGGAAGGTGGACCCCTGTCCACAGGGCCGCGGGGCGTCCCGTCCGCATTCCTTGGGTGGGACCTGGGGAGGAACGACCACACCGATGAGGTTGGACCGGAGACGCCCCGCGGAGCTTTATCGTGTTGTTACCTGACGATACAACTGCTGTCGTCACTTGTCGGTGGAAATGGCGCAAATTCCTGAGAATTTTGTGATCGCCCTGTTCGTACCGGGCCGGCCCTCGCCGCGTCGGGCCACACGACGAGGGCGCCCGCGTCGGGGAATGACACCCGCCGCCCGGCCGGAGCCCCGACCGGCGCCGATGCCGACGAGCGGGCCAGGGACGACGTGCCTCCACTCCC
>DASVCA010000110.1:0-5436 GCA_036381835.1 Micromonosporaceae bacterium | reverse complement strand
CTGTGCGCGGAGAACGGCGTGGACGGCCGGGTGATCGGCGACCCGGCCACGTCGATGCCGATGGGGCCGCAGACGCCCGACACGTTGAGCAACCTGCTCGCCGAGATCGTCCGCACCGACGGGGGACTGCTGTTCGACATGCGCGGATCGGTGGGGCTGATCTACCGGACCCGGACCAGCCTCTACAACCAGGACCCGGCGCTGGAGGTGGACTGGGAGCAGCTGTCGCCGCCGTCGCTCCCGGTGCTGGACGACAAGAACACCCGCAACGACGTCACCGTCCGCCGCCGCAACGGTTCGTCCGCCCGCGCCGTACGCGAAACCGGGCCGCTCAACGTGCAGGACCCCGCGGCCGACCCACAAGGCGTGGGCCGCTACGACACCCAGGTCGACGTCAACCCGGCAAGCGACGCGCTGTTGCCGGACCTGGCCGGCTGGTACCTGGCCCTGGGCACCGTCGACGAGCAGCGATTCCCCGCGGTGACCGTGGACCTGGACCGCAGCCCCGAACTGGCCGCCGCCGCCGCAGCGGTGGACGTCGGGGACCTGATCGTGGTGAACGACCTGCCCGCCGACGTGTCCCCGGACCCGGTGCGGCTGATCGTCCTCGGCTCCGAGGAGACCATCGGGTCGCACCGGCGCACCATCACCTTCAACTGCGCCCCGGCGTCCGTCTACGACGTGGCCGTGTACGACGAATCGCGGTACGCGTCGAAGCGTACGTACCGGCACAGCTCGTCCGGGCCGATCACTACGACGCAGACCGGCATCACGTTCCGGTCGGACGTGCCATGGGTCACCGACCCGGATCAGTTCCCATTCGACATCATGGTTAGCGGGGAGCGGATGACCGTTACCGCGATCGGCACGGCGGTACAGGAGAGCGACGGCGAGTTCCGACAGCTGTGGACGGTCATCCGGTCCGTCAACGGGGTGGTCAAGTCGCACCCGGTCGGCGTGACCGTGCAACTCGCCGAGCCGCCGCGGTACGCGCTCTGAGGAAGGAGACCCCATCATGACCGGACCCATCGCAGGCGGCATCATCTACGCCGACGAGAGCGTCAACAAGGACAGCTTCTCCTGGGCCGACTTCACCCCCACCGTGTACACGGGCGGCGGGTCGACCGCGGTCTCAGGCACGGTCGGCTACGCCAAGTTCCTGCAAATCGGCAAGACGGTGTGGGCGGTGGCGTCGGTGACGTTCAACGCGACCACGACGGGTGGCGCCGCGATCGACCTTCCGGTGGCGGCGGCGACCCGGCTACTGAACTGCGGAAGCTGCGTCCTGTTCGGCTCGTCCACCCCGGCCGACCAATCCGGTATTGCCTTCATGACCACGACCCTGGACAAGCTGGTGGTCGTGGCCTTTACGACCGGGTTCCGCGACGCCACGTCGGGTGACACCATCCGCTACTCAGTCTGCTACGAGGCGGCGTAGGGAGACCAGCGTGCCAACGTCACAGAATGGCTGGAAAGCCAGCCGGGACAAGGCTGCGATCGGCATCGTCTCGCCGCGCGTGGCCGGAGTCGACTTCCCTGGGGGCGTCCGGGGTGGAGACGTCGCAACGGTGCTCATGTACGTGGCGACGCAGTTCGATCGTAGGGTGGAGCCGCTACACGCGGGTTGGTGCTGGGGGTACGCCTACAAACAGATCGAGGGTTCCTCCACGCTGTCCAACCACGCGTCGGGCACGGCCATCGATATCAACGCGCCGGACCATCCGATGGGTCGCCGCGGCACCTTCAGCGGCAAGCAAGTCCGCGAGATCCACAAGATCCTTGCCGAGTGTGAGGGCGTGGTCCGCTGGGGCGGCGACTACTCCGGCCGACCCGACGAAATGCATTTCGAGATCAACCGCCCGCCGAAGGACGTGGCAAGGGTGGCCGCGAAGATCAGGAGAGGTGAAGGCGACATGCCGACAGCGAAAGAGATTGCTGAGGCGGTTTGGGGTACCGACGACATCGTGCCGGCACCGTGGCCGGTGCGCACGGCAGACAACGAATACTGGACACCGGGGACCACGCTGCACCATGGCCTTGGCCACGCCATCGACGCGAACCGGCGCATCACCGAATTGCTGACCAAGGTTGACGGCCTGACCGCGATCCTCACCGAAGTTGTCAACAGGGGATCGAACCTGGACACGGCCGCCGTGATGTCGCGGCTGGACGAGCTGGCCGGGCGGCTGGCCGCGGCCGAGATCGAGCGGGACACGCTGCGCCAACGTCTCGCCGAAGCGTTGGCGAAGAAGGGGTGAGCAATGAAGGTGGAACCGGTCAGGTGGATGGGCCTGATCCTCGCCGCGCTCGTCGCGCTGAGCGGGGTCGAGGCGTTTCTCGACCTGTTGCCGTCGTGGGCCCGCGCCGCGCTCGCCGCGGCGATCGCTGTGCTCACCGCGGTCCTGGCCGAGGCGACCCGCGAGAAGGTGACCCCGCTGGCGCGGCCGCGCGACGCCGCCGGACAGCCGCTGGTGCCGACGTGGGCGCAGAAGACCCCCGGGGGCGTGTGACCCCCGGGGGTTTCCCGGTCAGACCGGTAGCGCCAGCCGCGCGACGGCGGCCGCCTTAGCCTCGCCGGAGACCTCTGTGTAGAGAGCGGTCGTCTCGGGTTTGGCATGTCCGAGCAGTTCTTGGGTGATCCGAAGATCGCCGGTGGCGCGCTGGACGAGGGTGCCGTACGTGTGCCGCAAATGATGCATAGTCACCGGCAGGCCCAGCTTGTCATGGAAGTACCGGCTGGCCATCGCGGAGATGTACCGCGGGTTGGCACGCACACCCGTGGTGGTCCGTGCGATAGGTCCCCGTGGCAGGCCGCGCACCGCGTCCCAGACGGCAGGGTGGGTCGGTACGGTGCGGTACCGGTCGCCCTTGCCATGCAGATACGTCGTATCGACGTCGATGTCCTGCCGGTCCAGCCGGCTTATCTCGATGCACCGGGCGCCCAGTCCCACGGCGAGCAGCGCCCAGAGACGGTACGGGTCCACTGCGGCGTTCAGGATCCGCTCAAGCTGCCAGGAGCGCAGCGGCCGCGGTCGTCCCCGGCGCCACGCCGGTGCCGGCAGGTCGGCCATGGGGTTGAGCGACAGTCCGCCCGGCCGTCCGACCGCCCAGCGGTAGAACGTGGCGAGGGAGGAGTAGTAGCTGGCGCGGGTGTTCTGCGCGAGGGTGTCTCGGTACAGCCAAGCCCGGATCTCGTCGCTCGTAGCGCATAGGCCGGCCGGAAGTTCCCGGTCGACCCGGCTGAGTAGGGCCCGATGATGGTGCAGGGTACGCGGCGAGTGGCCGCGTATCCGGTGGTACTCGCAGAACGCATCGATCAGGTCTGCGCAGGGTGAGGACTGCATGATCACGAAGTCTCTACGTGGACCTTTCTCCGAGCTATCCGCCGACCGGGTGAATAACTCTCAGTTATGGTGCCCGACGCTCACTCGGTGGGGCTGGTACATGATCCGCCTCATGGTCATGCCGCAACTTCAAGGCCCAGTCCAGGGTGAGCGCGGTCCTCTCGAAGTCTCCGGCCGTACACCGGACGAGGTACAGGCCGTTGATCGGCCGGCTAATGTCGACCCTGTGCTTCGCGTTCAGTCGCCGGACGGACCAGTCGGCGGGCAGAGTCTTACGTTCCACTGCGCTCCTCCTCCAGAGTTGGGTGCCGCGTCCGCCTGCATGATGGCTGGCAGAAGTCGGACGAGGCGGTCAGCCATGCGACACCACCGGTAGCCGGACCGGGCGATGACTGCCGCTCAGCCGCCCATGGCGTGCGTGTGGGCCCTTCGGCGGCCGCCGGGCTCCGGCCGGACGCGCGCCGTTCGGTCGCCCGGGGGGCGACAAAATATGGCGCATAGTTCCCTGCCGCGCGTGCTCCGGCAGGAGATCGATAATCCCCACCTCCAGTTCTTCCGCGATTCGCTGCATGTCGTCCAGCCCGATCGGGGTGTGGCCGGTCAGCCGGTAGTTGACCCATGACGCCGATTCGCCCAGTCGCCGAGCGAGCTCGCGGCCGCTGATACGCCGCCGCGCCAGTAGCGCGCGGATCTCTTCTGCTACCTGATCGGTGAGTCGCACGTGCTTGCCTGATGCCCTGTCCGTCATGGGCACACGATGACACGCTCGCGTTGTACGCGTCAAGCGAGTGCTATAAATCCTGTTTCCCCGCTTGACCCTGTCACAGTGTGTGTGACAGTATCCCATCATGACTTCAGACGACCGCGAGCGTGCGGCGATAGCCCGGGAAGTGCGCGCCGAACTCGCCCGGCGACGGATGACGCAGCACCAAGTCGGCGAACTCCTGGGGTTGTCCCAGCAGTCGGTGAGTCGCCGACTGTCGGGCGAAGTCCCGTGGCGCGCTGACGAACTGCTGTATCTCGCCGAGGCACTGGACGTGCCTGTGACCTGCTTCTACCCGGAAAAGGTGATGACCAAATGACGTTCCCCGACCCGCACCCTGGCCCGACCGAGCCGCGCCCGTTCCCCGTACCGCGACTGGAGTCCGGGCCGACCGGGCCGACGCCGACCGGCCCGACACCCCCGCGGCCGCCACAGCCGCCGACCCCACCGCCGCGGCACATCGCGGGCCCGCCGATGCCGCCGTTCCCGGCTCCACCGCCCGAACCGCAGGTGTCGACGTGGGCTATGGCATTCGAGGCGGACCTGGCAAAGGTCGCCGCCATACTCAACCGGCCACCGCGGCACGCCGAAGTCTGCCTCTGCCCACCGTGCGAGCGTCGGTGGATGGCTGATGTGGAGCAGCCGTGAGCGCGCAGCGCAAGAAAGGCACGGCGTGGGAGACCGCCATCGTCCAGTACCTGCGTGCCAACGGCGCCAATCACGCTGAACGTCGCTCGCTCCACGGCATGCAGGACCGCGGCGACATCGCGGGAGTCCCGGGCGTAGTGATCGAGGCCAAGGCTGGCGCGTGGCGCCCGGAGTGGATGGACAAGGCCGAGGTGGAGCGACGCAACGATGGCCACGCGCCAGTAGCGGTCGTATGGCACAAGCGGCGCGGCAAGGCGAGTCCAGGCGACGGATTCGTGACGATGACGGGCGCCCAGTTCGTCAACCTCCTCCGTCAGGCAGCGTACCTCCCGGAAACCCCCGAGTCCCTACTCAGCCCGCCGGGCGCCGAGACACAGACTCCGGCGCCCGGCGGCAGGGGGTGGTACGTGTTCCACCCGGGCCTGGGGTCGATCGAGTACGGCACGCGCGAAGAGGCCGTAGCTGCGGCTGGGACGGCCGGGATCGTATGGACCACGACGCCCGGCGAAGCCGGAGTGACGGCGCCAGATGAACCTACCGCCGAGCACCGCGTCACGTTCAGCGGGTTGTCTGACGGCAGCGTCGAGTGGACGTGCCGCTGCGGCGCAGGCCGGGTGGCTGCCCATCCGGCCGCCGCCGAGGCTGAGGCCGACGCGCACGCACTGCCCCGCGACGAGCACC